>JBLFZD010000022.1:0-22395 GCA_047610085.1 Ilumatobacter sp.
GAACCTGTGGTGGTCAGCCAATCGGTTGACGACTGGTACAAGCCTGGCGACGACCGCGAACGAAACCTGGAACTCGGCACCAGCTGGTTCCAGAATCGTGCAACATGGCCGGCGATTCCCGTCGACGAGGGGCCTGAACAATGGCAACGAGTGACCGCGTCGATCGTTGACGGTCTCCGAGTCGACCCGTTCGACGACCAGCGCCGCAAGGTTGACTACGTCGCGCCAGATGGTGCTCTCTCGGCCACACCGTTGCCGCAGATCGCTGTTTCCAACGTGGAAATCCGTCAGCAATCGCTGTCATTCAGCGTCGACCAGATCGGAGTGCCGGTGATCGTGAAGGTGAGCTACTTCCCGAACTGGCAAGCCGAAGGCGCCGACGGCCCATACCGCGCAGGGGCGAACCACATGATCGTCGTCCCGACGTCGACAAACGTCGAACTCAGCTACGACTCTCGGTCGACTCTCGACTGGTTCTTCTATCTCCTCACCGCTCTCGGGATTGCCCTCTGCTTTTTCTGGCGGCGCATCGGCGACGTTCACTACGCGGGCGACCAACCATCGTTCGGTGGATCCTCGGCTGGCAACCCAGCGATGCTGAGTGGTGCTGGCGGTTTGATGACTCGCAATGACCTGCCGTCGTCGAGCGCACTCGAGCAGAGCGAATTTGGGTCGCCTGACTACGAGTCGGTGGATGAATCGCACGACCCGACCAGCCCGGCCGTACGCGACTGGTTCAGCGACGCGACCGAGCGTGCTCCGGGCGAGGCCGTCGATCCGACGCCATCGGGCCGCGCACCCGAAGGCGAGAGTTCTCCTGGCGATCTGCCTGGCAACACGTAGTTGGTCGGAGGCCACGAAGTCTGTCGCGGCTCTGTTACAGCGTCGTCACGTGGCCGCGACGAGCCACCTGTAGCGTCTGGTAGCGATATGTCAGTTTTGGACCACATCGTTAAGGCGTACGACATCCGAGGGACGGTGCACGATCAGCTCAATGCTGACGTTGCACGTGCCCTCGGTGTCGGCTTCGCCTCATTTATCTCATCCACCGGAGCCACGCAGGTCGTGATCGCTCGCGATATGCGACCCTCCGGGCCTGCCTTGGTCGAGGCATTCACGAGCGGGATGCTCGATCACGGCATCGATGTCATCGATATCGGTCTCGCGTCGACCGATCTGATGTATTACTCCTCGGGCACTCTTGATATCCCCGGAGCCATGTTCACCGCATCACACAACCCGGCGGGGTACAACGGCATCAAGCTGTGCTTGTCGGGCGCGCGCCCTGTCGGAGCGGACTCTGGCCTCGTCGATGTGAAGTCGGTTGCCCAGAATGTGCTCGATGGCAATGAGCCGAAGCGGCCGGTGAGTACGGGCGTGCGCACCGAGCAGGAGATGCTCGATGCGTTCGTCGACCACGTACTTACGTTCGTTGACCTGTCTGACATCGGTCCGATGCGAGTGGTCGCCGATACGGCGAATGGCATGGGAGGGCTTGTCGTGCCAGCCGTTCTGGAGCGCATCGAGAATGTCGAGTTCGAGATCATGTACCCCGAACTCGATGGAACCTTTCCGAATCACCCGGCTGATCCGCTGCAACCTGCCAACCAGCGAGACCTTCGTGCTCGGGTTGTCACTGGTGGGTTCGATATCGGACTCGCGTTTGACGGTGATGCCGATCGTGTCTTCGTCGTTGATGAAGCAGGAAACGGTCTGAGTGGATCGACCACAACAGCGTTGCTCGCTGCCTCAGTTTTGCGTCAGCATCCCGGGGCAACGGTGCTGCACAACTTGATCTGCTCTCGGGCAGTGCCCGAGGTGGTCGCAGAGCATGGCGGAACGCCGATGCGTACCCGTGTCGGGCATTCCTACATTAAGCAAGTCATGGCGGAGTCGGGTGCAGTCTTTGGTGGCGAGCACTCCGCGCATTACTACTTCGCGCGGAACTTCAACGCCGACAGCGGTCTGATTGCGTCTCTGATGGTGATGGCCGAAGTCGGTCGATCCGGTCAGAAGCTCTCCGAAATCCGGGTTCCGTTCGAGCGCTATTCTTCGAGCGGCGAGATCAACACTCAGGTCGACGACGCCGATGCCGTCATCGACCGGATCAGCGGTGAGTTCGCTGAGTGGCCCCAAGACCACCTCGACGGTTTGACTGTCGATTGTGGAGAATGGTGGTTCAATCTCCGTCCGTCGAACACCGAGCCGCTCTTGCGGCTCAATTTGGAAGCTGCGACTCGCGACTCGTGCGATGATCGAGTTGCTGAGTTGCTCGCCCTGATCACCCGCTGAACCCCACGAACTCCGAAGGACTTACCATGACACTTTCTCCCGATCTCCTCGCCATCCTCGCTTGCCCTGAAGACAAGGGCCCGCTCTACCACGTCGACGCCGAAGAGTTGCTCTATAACCCGCGTCTGACTCGGTCGTACGCTGTGCGCGACGGGATTCCCGTCATGCTGATCGACGAAGCCACCAAGCTTGAGCCGGCCGAGCACAAGCGGATCATGGGCCTCATCGAGGCTGGCGGTATTGCGCCGTCTTTTAAGGTTTCTTGACACGAATCAGCCTCAAGTCGCTGACTGGTTGGGCCGATCATGGAGTAACCGCTGTTCGAGCAACGTCTGCCCGTGCGGCTAAATTTTTACCCCGGCCCATACATATATGACAAACAAGTTACGATTGGCGACGATGATCTCCACAACGATGTTCCGACGAAGCGCAGCTCTGTTGCTCGCCGTGGCGACAATGGGTGTCATGCAACTGGCCCCGACCGCACAGGCAGCCCCGGTGTCTGATCAGCTCAACGCCGGTGGTGAGTATTTCCCTGTCGACCCTGTTCGTGTGTTCGACAATAAGGACGATCGCCTTCAGGGCAATGACGAAATCGAGGTCGATGTCGTCGGCGTCAGTGGCATCCCCGAGTCCGGCGTCCTGGCCGTTGCGGTCAACGTCACGATTGCTGACGCCCCTGGCCGCGGTTTTGTGTCCGTGCGGCCCTCCGACTTTGATACCGGCGGTGAAGCCGGGAGCTCGCTGCTCAACTTCCAGTACGAAGGCCACACGGTCCCGAACTTCGGGATCATCGGTGTTGGTGCTGACGGTAAACTGACCGTGCAGGTCGAATCGAACGTTCCGGGTGATGCTCGCATCATTGTCGACGTGTTCGGCTTCGTGGCCACATCGAGCTTCGATGATGCCAACGACGAGGGGGCCCGAATGAAGACCGTCACGCCGGAGCGGATCCTCGATACCCGTATCGGTCCAGTTCCTGCTGGCTACGCCATCGGTAACCCTCTGAATGTCCAGGAGACCATTACGGTTCCTGTCCGTGGCCAGGGTCCCGTGCCCGATGATGAAAATGTCTCGGCCGTTGTGGTCAACCTGACCGGCATCAACAACCGCGAGGGCAACGCTCAGACTTATTTGGCAGCTTCGGCCGATCCTGTTCCAGCCGGTCAGGCAGAAGCCGAGAGCTCGAGCGGCAACTATCCTAAGGGTGTCGTCAAGGCGAGCCTGGCAATTGTGCCGATGAACGATGACGGAACGATCTCGATCTTCAATCGCAGCGGTGCCATTCATGTCGCCCTCGACGTCGTCGGCTACTTGATCGAAGGCGTGGACCAGACCAGTTACACCGGTCGCATCGTGCCGCTCGAGGCCCCATTCCGTTCGTTCGATACTCGTGACGCCGAATTCGGTAACACTAAGCTCGGCCGCTCCGCTTGGGAAGAGTGGAGCTTCGAGGACTTCGTCAACTCCGTGCGCCTTGATGACGTCGCAGTGGGATCCCAGTCCGGCCTGTTCGGCAACCTCACCGCTGTGGGTCTCGAGCGCAGCGACCCGACTCAGCCGGTCAAGAGCTTCCTGACGTTGAACCCGACCAACGATGACTTCGACTACACGAAGCAGCCTGGGAACTCGAACTTGAATTTCGACGAAGGTGGCGCAGTCGCCAACTCGTCGATCGTCACGTTCGGCACCAGGGGCGAGGACGACAACATGGTGTCGGCCTACAACGCCAACGGTCGCACGCACTACATCCTCGACGTGTACGCCGTCATCCTCGACTGATCTGATCTCATCCGGCGGGGTGACATGAATTGAAAAGGCCCGGTCCATTGAGGCCGGGCCTTTTGCGTTTGTCGGTAGGCTTGAGATTTACTGGGCTGTTGCTGATCCGGGCCTGTTGGCCCCGGCCTGGTTCGACTTACACACGAACCACCGGAGGTTTTACCATGTCTGAAAGCAACTTTGCCGCCCGCAAGGATTGGCGCGTCGCCGATCTATCGATGGCGACGTTCGGCCGTAAGGAAATGTTCCTCGCCGAACACGAAATGCCGGGCCTGATGGCTCTGCGCAAGGAATACGGAGCGTCCAAGCCCCTCGCTGGCGCACGAATTTCCGGGTCGCTTCACATGACGATCCAAACCGCAGTCCTCATCGAGACGCTCACCGTGCTCGGTGCTGAAGTCCGCTGGGCGAGCTGCAATATCTTCTCGACCCAAGACCAAGCCGCAGCCGCGATCGTCGTTGGTCCCAACGGGACGATCGAAAACCCCGACGGCGTCCCCGTTTACGCCTGGAAGGGAGAAACCCTCGAGGAGTACTGGTGGTGCACCGACCAGATGATGACCTGGCCTGATGCCGCCGATGGCACGACGTACGACGGCCCGAACATGATTCTCGACGATGGTGGCGATGCCACGATGCTCCTGCACAAGGGTGTCGAATTCGAGAAAGCCGGCGAAGTTCCCGATCCGACCGAGGCCCCCAGCGCAGAATTTGCCATCGTCCTCGGTCTACTCCAGCGCACGCTGAAGTCCGATCCGGGCAAATGGACTCGTATGGCCTCGCACATCAAGGGCGTCACCGAAGAGACCACCACCGGCGTGCACCGTCTGTACAAGATGATGGAAGAAGGCGAGCTGATCTTCCCCGCCATCAACGTCAATGACTCGGTGACCAAGTCAAAGTTCGACAACCTGTACGGCTGCCGCCACTCGCTCGTCGACTCCATTTCACGTGCAACCGACGTCATGATCGGCGGCAAGACCGCCCTCGTTCTCGGATACGGCGACGTCGGCAAGGGCTGTGTGCAGTCGCTGCAAGGCCAGGGCGCCCGCGTGATTGTCACCGAGATCGATCCGATCAACGCACTACAGGCCGCCATGGAGGGCCTCCAGGTGATGCCGCTTGAAGATTGCATTGGCGAGATTGATATTTTCGTCACCGCTTCGGGCAACTTCAACCTGATCAGCATCGATTCGATGAAGCAGATGAAGCACAACGCAATCGTGTGCAACATCGGCCACTTCGACAATGAGATCGACATGGAGGGGCTCGCCCGTTCGGGAGCCACGCGTGACGAACTCAAGCCCGGTACCGACGTCTGGAAGTTCGACGACGGCAAGCAGATCATCATCCTCGCCGAGGGTCGCCTCGTGAACCTCGGTTGCGCCACTGGCCACCCCAGCTTCGTGATGTCGTGCTCGTTTGCCAACCAGGTACTCGCGCAAATCGAGTTGTTCCAGAACACGGCCAGCTACCCGCTCGGTGTGTACGTGCTTCCCAAGGCTCTTGATGAGAAGGTCGCTCGCTTGCACCTCGATGCACTCGGCGTCAAGCTCACTCAGCTCACCGATGAGCAGGCGGGGTACCTCGACATCGACCCGTCGGGGCCCTTCAAGCCCGAAAACTACCGCTACTGATTCGGTCCCGAATGAGCGAGCGGAGATCAAGCTGATGCCGTCGTTCCTGCCGTTGGGCTGGGAACGGCGGCACCGCCTGATTTTGATTGCTGGTCTGAGCTGACCAGGCCGCTTGGCGACGGTGCGCACTGACAATCCAGCACTTGAGCGCTGTTGGATCTTGACGCTGATGGAGGCGATGCCCGGAAGTCGAAGTGATGACCCAAGCACCGAGCGTCCGATAGGGGACCCAGAGAACCCAACGAGGAACGTCTCGAGGCCGATCACGAAGGCGTCGACCCTGGGTGCTCGATGCGGAGGGGCCATCCGTCCAAGTGCACACACCCAAGCGTCGGCTGGCGCCAGCAAGATCCGCCCCGTCACTGTCACCGCGTTGAACTTCGCGCTTTCAAGTCTCGGTCTCGCGAATTTTAGGCCTCAACGATGACGCTGAACTCCCCTGACGGGTGCACGGAAGAGGATCCTTGAAAGATCCTGGTCTCGGTAAACCGCTGACGCAGCGTTTCCCCTGCGCCGACGAACCATGGGCCTAATTGGTGGGCTCGGACGTTGTTGTTCACGATCTGAATGGTCTCGCCGAGTTCGGCTTGGACCTCACCTGGCAGAATGTCCAGCGGCTTGCCGTGCTCGATATCGAAACCGGCGCCGGCAGGGATCGGGTAGGAGAACGTCGCGACTTCGGGGACTGACGGCCCGCCGCCCCCGCTGCAACCGACGAGTAGCGCCATGACGATCCGGAGAAGGGCTGGGGCGGCCCAAATCCGTCGCAGCGCTCCTCGATCGGCCATGGGGAAACGAACAGGGGCAACGGCCATCAGGCCGAAAATCACGGCTTCGGGTTCACGATGAGGGCGGTGACCATTCCGAACATCCCGCTTGTTCGTTCCACGTGAGTGAGGATGTGGCAGTGGTAGACCCACACGCGAGCGGTGTCGGCTTGGAAAAGGACCGAATCCGCTCGCCAGGGGAGACGTTGATGGTGCCAGCCCAGTAGGGATAGCCGAGCGGGATGCCGTCCTTCGCGAAGATCAACTATGCGAACTGGTGCAGGTGCATGGGGTGAGCTGTGAGGCCCTCGTTGCAGTATTGAACAGCTCCATCCGCCTTCGTTGATGACGATTGGCTCGGGGTTGCGGGGAAGCTCCTACCATTCAGCGAGAGCCCGATCGTGACGGCGTCGTTCAGGACCATCGGCTTGTCGAACGCCGGGATGACCTCGGCAGTGAGGTAGAACTTCTTGGCGCCGTCGGCAAGGATCTCAGGTTCCGAGATCTGGTTACCGATTCCTTCGGTCTCAGCGGGGAATGCATTCATCGACTCGACCATCAGTTGGTCCATTTCCGTTGGTGAGAGCCCAGCGTGCTCGCTACCCAACGCGGCAGGTCCGAACGTGTCGGCATCGGCGACGACGAACTCAGCCGCCATGCCGGACTCGGCGTGTCCCGAGATTGTGCAGTACAGCTCGTAGGTGCCCAGAGTCAACGCGCCGAGGCCAGCGTGTCGCCCCCTCTCAACATCATGTTGTTGCTTTGAGCGCCGGTTTCGCGCACGGCGAGGTTGTGATCGTTCGCTCCAGCGTTGACGATGTTGAGGGTCACGTCGGCCAACGCGATGAGTCCGGCGATCAGGCCGAGCACACCAAGCGCACCAAACGCGATGATTGCCGACCCCAGAGTGCTCTTTGATAGCGACCCGCTGGTGGCGTGGGCGGTGTCGGCGTGACGCTCGGTTCTTGGGTGATTGTCATCTGGGTGTTCTCTCTTCGGTAGCTCTCGGAACTATCGCTAGTTTCGAGGGGAACTCCGCTGAGTGGAAGGGCCGAAGGTCCCGCTGTTTGGAGGTCACGTACCCCTAGTTGGAGGGGGCGGTCTTCGCATCCGTCGACATGGTGAGCCGCGGCAGAAAGATCTGAACGAGTGGTCCGATTCCAAACGTGAACACCGCGGTACCGATGCCAATCGCGCCACCAAGCGCGACACCGATCATGAGCACGACGACCTCGACGAAGGTTCGACCCGTCCGGATTGTGATCGAGCGACCGGCGATCGAATGCTTGGCCAAGCCGGTCATCAGCCCGTCGCGCGGGCCGGGGCCAAGCCCCGCCCCGATGTAAAAGCCCGAGCCGATCCCGATGACCACGACGCCGCCGAACATCATCAGAAGTTGGAGGGGCAACACGTCGGACGTCTCAATGATCGGAAGCGTCAGGTCGACCACGACGCCAATCACGAGTGCGTTCAGAATCGTGCCGAGCCCTGGCCGCACACGAAGGGGGATCCAGAGCAGCAGAAGCAGAACGCCGGTGATCACGATGACCCAGCCAGTTGAGATTCCCGTCAATTCGCTTACGCCGGTGTGAAAGACGTCCCATGGAGCCGCACCGAGTTCTGCCTGAATCAGCAGTGTGATGCCGACGCCAAAGAGTACGAGGCCGACGAGGCAGCGAATGATGCGCTCGACGATGCGGTCGCGGGGAATGAATGGTGCGGCTTCCACGGTCGGCAGGGTACGGGAGCCGGGTGATCCGGCCGCGACGAGTTCGCATCGAGACGGGTGGTGGTGCTCCCCGGCCAGGTGGTCGGCCTGGACGTGTTTGCCCTGCTCAGAGCATCGCGAGGAATTCTGAAGTACCCCCTCGCTTAGATGGAGAGCATGATCTTCGAAACCCGCTGCGCCGGCTGTGACAGGCCCGGTTCCACTCTCTGCACAACATGCCGTTTTGCACTGCTGGTCGCGCCACCGCGCGATCAGCCTCACGGGGTCATCGCCGTCTTGCCGTTTACTGGGCGTGCTCGCAGCGTCGTGCTCGGTCTGAAGTACCGCAACCGTCGTGCGGTGAGTCGGCATTTAGGTGGGCTGATCGTCAATCGTCTGATCGAGCTCCGAGCGGACCATGACGTCGATGTCGTTACCTGGGCGCCCACCAGCTCAAGACGTCGCCGCGATCGCGGGTTTGACCAAGGCGAGTTGCTCGCCAGGGCGGTCGCGAGGCAATTAGGTGTGCCGTGTCGACGGTTGCTTGAGCGGGATGCATCGGTATCGCAGACGGGCCGCTCGCGTGCCCAGCGTCTCGATGGGCCGAGGTTCGTTGCTCGGCCCGGTTTGAGCGGCCAGCGGGTGCTGGTGGTCGATGACGTGGTGACCACCGGCTCCACGTTGGCCGCTGCGGGAACCGCGGTGGCCGATCGTGGTGCGGTTGCTCGGCTCGTCGCCGTTGCCTCCACGCCCGACCGCCCGAGCGCCACGGTGAAACCACTCCGGCACCATGCGGCATCACGGGCTGCCTGAAATCAGGCGAGGCCAGCGGAAGCTTGCCGTTGGGTGAACCCTGTCGCGCTCTAGGCCAGTTCATCTGCTGCCGATAGCATGATTGATCCCATGGGCATTCTCGATCGAATCCTCCGCGCCGGTGAAGGCAAGAAGCTGAAGGCGCTTCAGGGCATCGTCCCTGAAATCAACGCACTCGAAAGCGACCTCAAGGCACTCACCGACGACCAGCTATCCGGCAAGACCGTCGACTTCCGTCAGCGCCTTGAGAATGGCGAAGAGATGGACGAGTTGCTCGTCGAGGCGTTCGCCGTTATGCGCGAAGCCGCCGACCGTGTGCTTGGCCAACGTCACTTCGACGTCCAGATGATGGGCGGCGCAGCGCTGCACTTCGGCTGGGTCGCAGAGATGAAGACGGGGGAGGGCAAGACCCTCACCTCCACGGCACCCGTTTACCTCAACGCCCTCGCGCAAAACGGTGTTCACCTGGTCACGGTGAACGACTACCTCGCTCAATACCAGTCCGAGCTGATGGGTCGGATCTACCGCTTCATGGGAATGGAAGTCGGGCTGATACTGCCGGGAGTGAACAACAAGCCAAACGAGAAGCGTAAGAGCTACGCGGCTGACGTGACTTACGGCACGAACAACGAACTCGGTTTCGACTATCTCCGCGACAACATGGCGCCGAGTAAAGACGTCAAGGTTCAGCAGCGTGGCCACAACTTCTGCATCGTCGACGAAGTGGACTCGATCCTGATCGATGAAGCACGTACGCCGCTGATCATCTCTGGCCGTGTTGCCGATGCAGCAAAGCTGTACTACCGGTTTGCCTCGATCGTGCGCTCGCTCAAGCGAGACATCGACTACGAGTTCGAAGAAGACAAGCGCATCGTGGTGCCCACCGAAGAGGGGATCGAGAAGGTCGAAGCAGCGCTTGGCGTTGACAACCTCTACGACAACGTGGAGTCGAACCTGGTTCATCAGTTCACCGTTGCGTTGAAGGCCAAGGAGATCTATAAGCGCGACAAGGACTACATCGTCCAGGCGGGCGAAGTGAAGATTGTCGATGAGTTCACCGGGCGTGTGCTCGATGGTCGTCGTTGGTCTGAGGGTATTCACCAGGCTGTGGAAGCCAAGGAAGGCGTGAAGATCAAGGAAGAGAATCAGACGCTTGCCACGATCACGCTGCAGAATTACTACCGCCTTTACGAGAAGCTTGCTGGCATGACCGGTACGGCGACCACCGAAGCCGCCGAGTTGATGAACACCTACGGCCTTGGCGTGGTGCCAATCCCTACCAACCAGCCGATTGTCCGGCTCGATGAAGCGGACCTGATTTACAAGACCGAACAGGCGAAGTTCGACGCGATCATCGACGACATCGGCGAGCGCAATCAGAAGGGCCAACCCGTGCTGATCGGCACGGCGAGTGTTGGGAAGTCCGAGCTGCTCGGTCGGTTGCTCGAGCAGCGCGGTATCCCGCGTGAAGTCTTGAACGCGAAGCAGCACACCCGAGAAGCAGAGATCGTCACTCAGGCAGGTCGGCTCGGGGCCGTCACCGTCGCCACCAACATGGCGGGTCGCGGCGTTGACATCCTCCTTGGGGGTAACCCCGAAGGGCTGGCGACCACCGATGTGTTGCGCGAAGGCTTCACCGAGGAACACCTAGCGGCTGAATTTGAATTGTCGATGCCGCTCGATCAGATGCCCGAGGAATACCAGCAGCAACGCGCGAAAGCCAAGGAGCTCTTCGCCAAGCGGTTGGTACACCACGGCGTCGAGTGCAAGATCGAAGGCGACAAGATTCGGAGCCTAGGTGGCCTCTACGTTGTTGGTTCCGAGCGTCACGACAGCCGTCGTATTGACAATCAGCTCCGTGGCCGTTCCGGCCGTCAGGGCGACCCGGGCGAGTCCCGATTCTTCCTCAGCCTCGAAGATGACCTCATGCGCCTTTTCGCAACCGGGGCACTCAACTACGTCATGGGTCGTGCGCTGCCCGATGACGAAGCGATCGAAGCCAAGATGGTCACCAAGGCTATTGAGCGGGCGCAGACCACCGTCGAAACAAAGAACGCAGAGATCCGCAAGAACGTTCTGAAGTACGACGAGGTGATGAACGAGCAGCGCAAGATCATCTATAAGCGCCGCGACCAGATTCTCGACGGCGAAGACCTCCGCTCAGCGGGCACCGAGTACCTCGCCGAGGCGGTCGACTCGCTGATCTCCTCCCATTGTTCCTCAGCTGCCGACGACGAATGGGACATTGATGGTCTGGCCAAGGAGCTCACGCTGTACTGGCCGAACTCGGTCAGCGAAGACCAGCTGAAGGGTGCTGCCGACACCGACGAGATCTATGAACTCGTCATGGCTGATGCAACCACGCACTATGAGAAGCGCGAAGCCGAGCTCGGGGAGGAAGTACTCCGCCAGGTCGAGCGTCAGGTCATGCTGCGTATTATCGACCAGCGCTGGCGCGAGCATCTCGAAGAGATGGATTACCTGCAGAGTGGTATCAACTTGCGAGCTATGGGTCAGAAAGACCCGCTCACCGAGTGGCAGCGCGAAGGCTTCGACATGTTCGGCGGCATGATGACCGGCATTGCGCAGGACTTCGTGAAGTACGTGATGCACGTGCAGGTCGTCCAGAATCAGAATGGTGCAGCCAACGTCCAGGACGGTCAGGCGGCAATCAATGATCCTGCTGACCAAAACAAGGATGGCGTCATCGATGCTCAGGAACGCAAGGTCAGCAACCTGACCACGAGCTCGTCTGACGACGTTGAGAAGAGCGGCTTCACGGCCTCCGGCCCGCCAGAAGTCGCGCCGAACTCGCATTCGAAGCAAGAAACCGTCGTAAAGGATGCATTCGAGAAGACACCGCGCAACGCCCCGTGCCCGTGCGGTAGCGGCAAGAAGTTCAAGAACTGCCACGGGGAGTGAACCCGCGTCGTGCGTGATTTCTCATCTGACATCTCCGAGGTCCAGCGACGTGTCGACGAAGCCGAGAACTACCTTGCAATCACGGACAACCGTGAGCGGTTTGCGGTACTCGAAGCCGAGGTCGCTGACCCCGCGCTGTGGGACGATCAGGACAATGCTCGCAAGCTGAACACCGAGTATGCGAACTTAAAGGACGACCTCGAAACGTTCGATTTGTTGTCGGAGCGTGTTGGCGACATTGAGGTGTTGCATGAGCTCGCTCGTGACGATGATGACGCAAGCCAAGAGCCCGAGATCGAGTCCGAGATCACTGCGGTTGCTGCACAACTCGGCAAGCTTGAGCTCCGGAGCCTGTTCACCGGCGAACACGACGACACCGACTGCATCGTTCAGATCAACGCGAAGGACGGTGGCGTCGATGCCCAGGACTTCTCCGAGATGCTGTTGCGTATGTACGAGAAGTGGTGCGAACGTCGTGGGTTCGAGATCACGCTCAATGGTGTGAGCGAGGGCGCCGAGGCCGGCATCATGTCGGCCGAAGTCACTATCTCGGGGCGGTATGCCTATGGCTTGATGACTGCCGAGCGCGGTACTCATCGTCTTGTGCGGATCAGCCCGTTCGACAACCAGGGACGTCGCCAGACATCGTTTGCTGCAGTCCAGGTGTGGCCGCTCCTCGAAGACGTCGACCTTGAAGTCGACGAATCCGACATTGAGATGCAGGTGTTCCGCGCATCGGGTGCCGGCGGCCAGCACATCAACAAGACCTCGTCTGCGGTGCGTTACATCCACCACCCCACCGGGCTGGTGGCCAGTTCACAGGAAGAGCGCAGTCAGCTCCAGAACCGAGAGCGCGCCATGGGACGCCTCAAGAGCATGATTGCCGCCAAGGTCGAAGAAGAGCGTCAAGCCGAACTCGATGCCATCGCCGGCAAGCAGGCGCAGGTCGGCTGGGGCAGTCAGATTCGCAGTTACGTGATGCAGCCTTACCAAATGGTGAAGGACCTGCGGACCGATCTGGAGACGGCGAACGTGCAGGGCGTGTTCGACGGCGACATCGACTTCCTCATTGAAGGCTTCTTACAGCAACGTCGCGCTACTACCGACGATGACGAGAGCTGATTCTGGGGCTCCAGTGGAGCTCGTTGGTTGAACCAACGTCACCGTTCTCAGGTCGCTCTGTCGCTGCAGTCCTTTGGGTTGAAGCGTGAGGTTACGCGTGAGTCGGAGACAGGATGATGCAGAGTCACCGTGCCCTGCTCGATCCTGGCCTTGCACTGGGTTGCTCAGTTCGTGGTTGCTGTCCGGTGGCAGGCGTCATGTCGGGTTGCCACGTTCCGGAGGCCGCGGAGCGGTACGGTGTTCCAGCCCTCACCGGAGGATTGAAACCACCTCATGATCAGACTCGAAAACGTTACCAAGAGCTATTCCACAGAAGTGGTTGCCGTCAAGGACGCCAGCTTCGATGTCGCCAAGGGCGAATTCGTGTTCCTTGTGGGTCCCTCAGGGTCCGGCAAGAGCACGCTGCTGCGGATGCTCAACCGTCAAGACCGTCCCGAACGAGGCGCTGTGTGGGTCGCGGGTCGAAACATTGTCGACCTGCCGGGCGGCCGCATCCCGATGCTGCGCCGCAACATCGGGAACATCTTCCAGGACTACAAGCTTTTGCTTGAGAAGAACGTCTTCGAGAATGTGGCGTTCGCGCAAGAAGTCATCGGACGTCCGAAGCACGTCATCAAGCAGCAGGTACCAGCAGTACTCGATCTCGTTGGGCTGACGGGCAAGGAAGAGCGCATGCCCAACCAGCTCTCGGGTGGTGAGCAACAGCGTGTGTCGATCGCCCGAGCATTCGTGAACCGGCCGTTAATCCTTCTGGCCGACGAGCCGACCGGCAACCTCGACCCTGCGACAGGCGAGGGCATCATGCGGTTGCTCGACCGTATTAACAAGACTGGCACGACCATCGTGATGGCGACCCACGACCAACGCATTGTGAACACCATGCGCAAGCGCGTGATCCAACTCGATCGAGGCATCATCGTTCGTGACCAGGCGCGCGGCGTCTACGAGTGATGAGAACGGACTGACCCATGCTCTCCCGCATTCGCTACATCTTCCGCGAGACCTTCGATAGTTTTCGCCGCAATGCCACGCTCACGGTGGCGTCGATCATCACCGCAGCGATCTCGCTGCTCGGCGTGGGCCTCACGCTGTTGAGTCAAGAAGGGTTCAACAACCTGCTGGCGAAGTGGGAAGGAGGCGTGGAGATGATCATCTTCATGCGTCCCGACGTGACCGACGACCAGAGGACGCTCATCGAGGCGAACCTCGACGCGAATAATCAGTTCATTGAGTCCTACTCGTATTGCGATGTCGACTGTTCGCTTGCTGAACGCGACCGTGTCCTCGCAGCCGAGCCCGGCGTGAAGGACCTACTGAACGCCGAGAACATCCCCACGCAGTACAAGGCGGTACCCACCGAGGTGACCGATGTGCAGCTCCTTCGTCAAGTGAGCGAAGCATTCTCAGAAGGTCCAGGGGTGTTCCAGGTCGTGTTTGCAGAAGACCAGATATCTCTGATCGAACAGCTGCAGGCGTTCTTCGGGTTTCGATTGATCCTGCTTTCGGGGTTCTTGTTACTTGCGGCAATTCTGCTCATCTGGAACACCATTCGTACGGCGATCTTCGCGCGCCGTCGCGAGATTGAGGTGATGAAACTGGTTGGTGCAACCGACTGGTTCATTCGCGTCCCGTTCATGCTTGAAGGCCTGCTGCACGGATTGATCGGTGGCGGATTGGCATCGGTGGGTCTGTTCGTCTGGAACTCCCAATGGACCGATGGTGTCCAAGGGTTCCCACCCAACAGTGGGTTTGCCGCGCTCGTGATCACTGATGGTTACGACAAGACGGTCATGTTGTACATGCTGGTGATCGGCGCCGTGGCGGGTGCTATCGGATCCGGTATCGCTGCGTCCAGATTCCTCGACGTCTAGCTCAGCGGCACCAGACCGCCCGATACTTGGGCGCCATCGTGGTTCTCGTACGGTCTCGTGGATGGAGTACACCCAGATCTTGCTCGACGTTGCTGACAACGTTGCCACCATTACGTTAAATCGTCCTGATCGGCTTAATGCCTTCACCGGAACGATGATGCACGAATTGATCGACGCGTTCGATCACACCGACGCCAATGATGATGTGCGGGCGGTGATCGTGACCGGTGCGGGCCGTGGTTTCTGTGCGGGCGCCGATCTTGGTGGTGGAGGTGAGACCTTTGCGAAGGGCGGCAGCGACGTCCAGACCGATGCCGGAGTCCCGCGTGACGGCGGGGGGCTCGTGAGCCTGCGGATCTACGAGTCGATGAAGCCGGTGATCGGTGCGATCAACGGTGCAGCGGTTGGTGTTGGAGTGACGATGACACTGCCGATGGACATTCGCCTCGCAAGCGAGCACGCCAAGTTTGGGTTCGTCTTCGCTCGACGGGGCATCGTTCCTGAGGCCTGTTCGTCGTGGTTCTTGCCGCGATTGGTCGGGATCAGCCAAGCCGCGGAGTGGTGTTATTCGGGTCGGGTCTTCCCTGCGGAAGAAGCGCTCGCTGGCCGACTCGTTCGCAGCGTCCACGCTGCTGATGATTTGTTGCACGCAGCGCGTGAGATCGCTGCGGATATCGCCGAGAATTCGGCCCCCGTATCGGTTGCCCTGACCCGTCAGATGCTGTGGCGCATGCTGGGTGAGGATCACCCGATGAAGGCACATCGAGCAGACTCGCGAGGCATCGCGATGCGCGGGCCGAGTGCAGACGCTCGCGAAGGCGTCGAGAGCTTCTTGGAGAAGCGTCCGGCTGTCTATTCAAACCGTGTGAGTGAGGAACTTCCCGACCTGTTTCCGAACTGGAGCCCGCCGCAGTTCGAGTGATGTGATCCCGCACCGGCCTGATTCCGGTTTCTCAGGAAACCTTCAAGTTTTATGGGAAGAATCCTCAAGATTTTGAGGTTGCACCCGATGAATCAAGTGCGACACAGAAAGTGTCCAACGAACTGAGAAGGAATGCCATGAACACGATGCTGATGGAAAGTTTGAACGCTGGAGACGTAATCGAAGTGCGTACTCAGGCGGCCCACGACAACGTGATGACCGTGCTGGTCCTCCTCGCAACTGAAGAATTCCTCATTCTCGATCCGTGCGATGATTCGACTCCCTTTGTGATCCAGTCCGACGAACTGATTGAGTACCGCAAGTTCGACGCCGCTCTTTGAGTGTCGTTCCAAACAAGATCCCCCCAAAATCTGCTGAATCCCCCTTCGGCAGTATCGTAGGCGTCGTGTCTGACACGGCGTCTACGTTGTTTTCCAGGGTGGGCGGCATGCCGTTCTTCGAACGTCTCGTCGACGTTTTCTACGAAGGGGTGGCGACAGACGACGTGTTGCTTCCGTTGTATCCCGAGCAACCGGACCTTGTCGGGGCTCGGCACCGTCTGACCCTGTTTCTCGGGCAGTACTGGGGCGGCCCAACGACGTATATGGAAGAGCGTGGGCATCCCCGTCTGAGGATGCGCCACTTTCCATTTCATGTTGGGCCGCTTGAACGAGACCGATGGCTTGTTCACATGGCAGCAGCAGTGGAGTCTGCCTGCGCCGATGAAGCCGTACCAGACGGCGTCGAGGCCGAGATGATGGCGTACTTCGTTCATGCCGCTGAACACTTACGCAACGACACCGGGCTTCCCATCACTTCGGCGAACTACCCGAAGTAGCGATATCTCCAATGTCTGCGATCGAGGTTCGCGACCTCCACAAGCACTACGGCGACAACAGAGCTGTCGATGGTGTGACCTTTCATGTTGAACCGGGAGAGGTGTACGCGTTGCTTGGCCACAACGGTGCAGGCAAGTCGACCGCAGTCGAAATTCTTGAAGGGCACCGGGAGCTCACGAGCGGCTCGGTGTCGGTGCTCGGTTTCGATCCAGCGAAGGCCGATCGCGAGTTCCGTGACCGCATTGGTGTTGTGTTGCAGTCATCGGGTGTTGAGAATGAATTCACTGTCCGAGAAGCGATCGACCTGTACGGCGGTGTGTACCGCAACGCGCGCAGCCTGGGCGAAGTGGTTGGGCTGGTTGGGCTCGAGGAAAAGGTTGATGAGCGAATTGGCTCACTCTCGGGCGGCCAGCGTCGCCGGGTTGATCTGGCGTTGGGCATCATCGGTACGCCCGACCTGCTGTTCCTTGACGAACCCACTACGGGGTTCGACCCGTCGGCGCGACGGATGTCTTGGGACCTGATCGAAGAACTGGGTGCCGGTGGGACCACGGTGCTGTTGACCACGCACTACCTCGACGAGGCCGAACATCTCGCTGACCGTGTGGGCGTCTTGGCGAACGGCAAGATGATCGCTGAAGGAACACCGGCTGAACTGATCGATGGAATCAGTGGCACCGTCGTGAGTTTTCAGCTTCCCGACAGGGTCGCTGCGTCCGACGCACCGTCGATGTTTGGCGAGTTGCTCGGTCAGGAAGTTCGGGTCTCGGGCCGCTTTGTTGAGGCGACCGTTGAACGCTCGACCGCCTTGGTGCACCGACTCACCGGCTGGGCAGTCGAACACGACATTGAGCTCGAAGGTTTGAGTGTGAAGAGAGCGTCGCTTGAAGACGTCTACCTCCAACTGACCGAGCGGGCCGGGAAGTCATCATGAATGCATTTCCGCCCACCGTGAAGCTTGTTGCCCAGCAGACGAAATACCAGCTCAGGTACTTCCGGCGTGTTCCCGTCGCTCTGTTTTTCACGCTGATTTTGCCGGTCGTTATGCTCGTGTTGTTCAATGCGCTGTTCGGCGACAACACGGTCATGACGTCCGAGGGGGAGTGGCCGACCCGCCAGTTCTACACCGGTGGACTCGCCGCGTACACCGCTGTGTCGGCAACGTACAGCAACCTCGGGAATATGGTCCCGATCCGTCGCGACGAGGGCATCTTGAAGCGGTGGCGGAGCACTCCGCTGCCAACCTGGACCTATATAGCGGGCCTGATTCTGTCGTCGGTCATCATCGCCTTCGTCGGCTCGTTGGTGATGCTGACAATGGGCGTAGTGTTCTACGACCTTGACGTCGACGCTGCAAAGATGCCCGCAGCGTTTGTGACGCTACTTGTCGGTGTTTCGGCCTTTGCTGCGCTTGGAATGGCGCTGGTGTCGGTGATCAAAACGGCGTCGTCGTCAGCAGCGCTCGTCAATGCGACGATCCTTCCGCTTGCGTTCATCTCGGACGTGTTTGTGGCCTCAGACGATGAGGGCTTCTTGCACAACGTCGCAAGCTTCTTCCCCCTTAAGCCGTTCGTGAACGCCTTTCAAGACTGCTTCAATCCGTTGATTGACGGATCGGGTTTTGCCCCCGCAAAGCTCGCCTTCGTTGGCGGGTGGGGCCTACTCGGCTTGGTGATCGCACTGAAGCGATTTACCTGGGAACCATCGGGCGCACCGTCACGGCGAAATCGGCGTGCCGCACACGCGGCAACCGCCGCAGCCACTGACTGACCGGCTTCGGCCCCCGGCGAACAGCCGAGGGCCGTACTCCAGCCCTCAGTCGACTCCGTGACCAGCGGCCATAGCCTCAGCGGTAAACGCCTGGAACTTCACCGTGTCGAAGGCGACCACGAGCCGGGCGTCGGTCTCGATAATCACCCGATGCGGCGAGTCGAGGAATTTCGCGAAGCTCTGTCGATAGGGATCGTCGGGCGCCTGATCGAGTCGTGAGAGCGTGGCGTAGAACCATGTCTTGAGTTCATCGAAGCCATCGTCGCCGGGGGCGTGGATGACCGACTCACCTTTGAAGGTCGCGGTCTTGCCGGCATTGTTGATCACAATCCCGGATTGAGGCCGCGATCGAAGCGCAGGGACCCGCTTGCGTCGCTCGGCACAGGTGGTGAAAATCTTGCCGTCGCGGTGCACGAACGCCACCACGACCCCGACGGGAAACCCATCGCGAGTCGTCCAGTTGAAGACACACTCCCCGCCGGCATCGAGCAATCCGGTGAGCGCCTTGTCGTCGAGACGCATCGCTGTGAGATCTTCGTAGTCAACCTGTTGGTCACTCATTATTCTGCTCCTGTTTCGCTCGGTGACTTCTCGACAGCGGGCGGGGGCTCTTCTCGGCGGCGTGCCACCTTGACAACCGCCTGGCGGCTTGCAACCGCAACGGCGATGATGAGCACGAGGCCCTCAAACAGCGGCTGAATCCACGAGATCTGGCGTGGGTAACGCAGGCCGATGCCCTTGATGCCGAATGCGAGCGTGTAGACGGCAATGATCGTGCCCCAGACGTTGGGTCGCCCCTTGAGCTGGCTCGCACCGAAAAACACGGCGCCGACCGCTGTGAACAGCAGGGGTGGGCCGACCGACGAGGTGTACACGCCGAACTTCCAGGAGTAGATCAGCCCGGCGAATCCGGCGATGCCGGCCGAGACCACGAGGCTGCCGAATGAGAGCCGGTCGACCTTCACGCCTGCGAGGCGAGCCGCTTCGCGGTTACCGCCGGTGGCGAACATCTGACGCCCGATCGGCGTGTGCTCGAGGATGTACCAGATAACGAAGGCGACGATGAGGCCAAAGAAGAAGTAGTAGGGGAGTGAGATCTCACTGCCTGAACCCGGCCAGGAGAACGAGAACACGTTGCGCTTTCCGAAGTCGATGTAGCTCTGGGTAAACGCAGCGGTGATGTTGCCGCCGTCGTGGATGCGAAGGATGAGCGCCGCGATGACCTGGCTCATACCAAGCGTTGCGATGAAACTGTTCACCTTGAGCTTCACGACGATGAAGCCGTTGATCGCGCCGATTACCAGGCAGGCGAACATGCCGACGACCGCGCCGATCCAATCAGGCAGGTCGGTCTCCAAGGCCATCTTGTTCACGATCACCAGGCTCAGCGCCATGTTCGCGCCGATCGAGAGGTCGAACGTCTCGGTGATGAGTGGCACCAAGAACGCCAGGGCCAACATGGACACGATGACCTTGTCGGTCAGCACGAACTCGATACTGCCGTTCCACTGCAAGAAGTTGCTCTCGGTGAGCCCGAAGAAGATGAAGAACGCCCCCAGCAGGTAAAGACCACTGAATCGGTTGAGACCGAGCTTGCTCACCAATGACCCCAACGAATTTCGTTGTTTCTGGGGACCTGCCGGATCCGAGTTGTCGCCGGTTCCGTCGAGGTTGGTGTCGGAGATGGTGGAGGTCATCGACCAGCTGCTTTCAAGGTTTGGAGGAGAGAACGTTCGACGTTCTCGGTGGTCATGTCGTCGCCGCTGAGCTCGTCGATGATGATTCCTTCGACCATCACGAGGATCCGGTGGGCAACTTGAACGAGTTCGTCGGTGTCGGTCGAGACGACGAGAACGGCGGCTCCGGTGCTGGCGGATTCATCAATCAGCTGGAGAATTTGATCTTTGGCCTTGACGTCGATCCCGCTGGTTGGTTCGTCGAGCACCAGAACCCGTGGCGTCAGGCGAAGCGTGCGACCGAACAGCACCTTTTGTTGATTGCCACCGCTGAGCGCCCCAATCGGGACCTCGGGTCCGGGAGTTTTGATCTGGAGTCGGTCGATCCAAACCCCGCATTCGGCACGCTCCTCGTTGTGGCGGAGGCGTCCGCGGCGCCAGTTGCGCCACAAGTCGGAGATTGTGAGATTGTCGCCGACCGAGGAGAGCGGGAGAACGCCCAACGTGGCTCGGTCGGCAGGTACGAAGGCCAGTCCCGCATCCATCGCTGCACGCGGATCGTAGTTCGGGATCGCCTTACCAAAGACCGTGACGGATCCTTCGTCGCTGGGAATCTGGCCGGTGATGTACGGGGCGATGAGTTCGCGGCCCGACCCGGTGATGCCTGCGATGCCGACGATCTCGCCGGGGCGCACGACGAGGTCGACGCCGTGAATCGTCCCGCCACGCAGGCCGCGCACATCGAGTCCGGCCACGCCGGTTGCATTTGCCTGCGAGCTCATCGCGGAACGTTCGAGCCTGTGGCCGATCATCAGCTCGATCAGTCCTTCGTGATCGAGTTCGGCGGTCGGCATCGTGGTGATCCGTTTGCCGTCTCGCAAGATGCTCACGTCGTCGGCGATCTCAAACACCTCGTCAAGGTGGTGAGACACGTAGAGGATCGCCACGCCGCGCTCCTTGAGTCGTCGGATTGCAGTGAAGAGCCGTTCGACGTCGTCTCCCGGCAACGAGGCGGTCGGTTCGTCGAGGATAAGCAGCTTTGCGTTCTCTTCCCAGCCGTGGAGGGCGCGGGCCAGGGCAACGGCAGTTTTCTGTGACGGGGCGAGCGCTCCGACCGGGAGCGAAACGTCGACGTCGTCAAAGCCGAGCAAGTCGAGGCCGTCACGCGCCCTTTGTGTGTCGGTGGGCCAGTCGATCCGCCCACCGCGCTTGGTGGTGTAGCCGACTCCCATCGAGATGTTCTCAACGGAGTTGAGCGACTCGACGAGGCCAAGGTCTTGATGGACGAAGCGCACCCCGGCGGAAACGGCAGCTCGGCCGTCGCCGAGCAGCAAGGTTTCGCCGTCGAGTTCGGCGTGCGAGCCCGGGTCGGGCTGGTGGTACCCCGCGATGATCTTGATCAGCGTTGACTTACCCGAACCGTTTTGACCGACCAGTGCATGGGTGCGACCAGCACCGAGCCCGATGTCCACGCCGTCGAGTGCAACCTGCCCGGGAAACGTCTTCGAGAGGTTGTTTATCGCTAATAATTGTTTCATTCGTCCCGATCCGTTCGTAGCTCAACTCGCAGAATAAACTAGACAGTCAATTAGCCGTCGAACGAGTCGGCGATCAACACAGGGGAAACCCGGGGGTAGACAACGATGACCAAAGCAAAGAAGTGGCTTGCCGTTCCACTCGTAGGAGCACTTGTGCTCGCTGCGTGTGGCGGAAGCGATGATGACGCAGCCGATACAACAGAGGACACCGCTGTTGAGGCCGAAGCAGAAGAAGTGGAACCCGAAGCAGAAGAAGCAGCACCGGGCGCGGAGGGCCTCGCTGCGGCGCAGGCCGTGGTTGACGCCAACCTCACCATTCCGACCGCGATCGCTCCAACGATTGCGCTCGACTCAATTCCCGAAGAGAAGACGGTTGCGTGGCTCGAATGCTCGCTCCCGTCATGTATTGCGATCGGCATCGGCTTCGCCGACGCCGCCGAGGCACTCGGTTGGAACCTTGAGGTCATCTCGTTCGCTACCGATGCAGCGCCTGCGTTCCAGCAGGCCATCGATCAGGGCGTTGACTACGTTGCGATCACCGGAACGGCTCCCGCCCTTATTCAGGATCAGCTCGATCAGGCCAATGCCGCGGGGATCCCCACGATGAGCTGCTTCGACGCAACTGAGCCGTCTCCTGATGGCTACGCCATGCAGTGTGGCGATGCCACGGCCGTCGCACTCGCCGGTGACCTGATCTCCAATGCAATCATCGCTGACTCGGGTGGCACCGCCAACG
>JBLFZD010000023.1:0-21694 GCA_047610085.1 Ilumatobacter sp.
TCTGCGCGGTGGAGATCGTTGGCGAGTTTTCCGATGTACTTGCCCGCACAGTCGCGCCGCCAGATCATCAGGGTGTTTCGCTTGGCGAGGTAATCGATCGCGAGACGCGGTTCAATTTCAGCCATTGGCAGGGCACCATGGTTGGCTTTCGGTTCCCCAATCACACCAACGGTGACACCATCCCCGGTCTCCACCTCCACGCAATCAGCATCGACCGATCCTCGGGCGGACACGTCCGTAACGTTGTCACGCGGACGACCCACTCGAACATCTGGATTGACGAACTGCACCCGATCATCGACAACGAGCGCGTGGACGCAGCCTCAGATATCGACTTTTCAAGGTATGAGGGGCCCTCCGGCTGACAAACACATCAGAACGTGTCCTGCCGATCATCCAAGAATTGACGCGAGGCGACTCGGCGCTTCAACGGCATCCTCGCCGTCGGGCAGTCAGAGCCGAATCAGCGGCAAGCGGTTCCCATTGACCGAGCGTGGTCTGGTGTTTGTAGCGCTCATGCAGGGGTGAGGCCTGCTTTGCGAATACGGCCTGCTCTGTCGAGACCACGGCGCGCTGCTCGTGTCACACGCGACGAGCGAGGAACGCGTAGCCGTAGACCTCGAACGAGCGTGCATTGACTTCGCCGATCGCGCCGCCGAACGTGTCGACCGCAGGTCCAATGGTGACGTCTTCGAATCCTGAGTCTTCAAGCATTTGTTGCCAGCCCGCACGGGGCAGCCCTCCGGCAATTCAACCAGTCCACAAATCAACGTCATGCATTGCCTCGAGAGGTACAGGTTGGCCGTTGGCGATATCGGCGAACTGCAGTACCCCGCCGGGGCGTAGCACCCTGAAGATCTCGGCAAACACCGCTTGCTTGTCAGCGCACAGATTGATCACACCGTTAGAAATAACGACATCGGCCCACCCACTTTCGACGGGCAAGGCTTCGGCCAGCCCTTCGCGGAACTCGACGTGGCCGAAGTTGAGTTGCTCGGCGGTAGCTCGCGATTTGGTGAGCATCTCCGACGTCATGTCGATCCCAACGACAGAGCCCGTCGCTCCGATCTGCGTGGCGGCGATGAATGAGTCGAAACCGGCACCGGAGCCGACGTCGACGACATGCTCGCCCGGTTCGAGAGGGCGCAGCGAGAACGGGTTGCCGACGCCGGCGAAAGACTCGACCGCTTGATCCGGCAGTGAATCAACGGTGGCTTGTTCATAGCCCAGACGTGCGGCGAGGGGACGGCCGGTGTGGAAGTGATGTGTACCGTGAGGGTCGAGGGCAACATCTCGGTACTTTTCACGCACCTGGGTCCGCAACGTGTCGACGTCTACGAGAAACTCTTCGGGCATGGTTGTCCTCCTGGTGATTGTCAATGGTTCGTCGTCAGTGGTCGCACCGTACCTGTCGAGGGAGCGCAAGCGTTCACGTTCCGCCGACCGTTGCGGTCGGACTTCCTGAGACGTCCCGAGCTATACCTATGGTCGCGCGTTGCGGGCACCGATTGGTGACCGCCCGCAATCACCGAGGAGGTCTGCAGTGACGAGTTGGCTTGAGAGTCCGTTGCGGACGTTGTCGGACGTGGAACGGTTCGAATCGGAGATGCCTTTGCACCAGCGACTGCCTGGCGACAGCGTGTACGACGTTCTGGTCCGGGCCGCCGAAGCGCACAGCGATCGGATTGCGCTGACGATGGTGATGACTGGAGATGACGATGAACATCCTCGTCGCGTGAGCTATCCGGAGTTGTTGGGGCTCGTCCGCCAGACCGCCAACTTGCTGTCTGGTCTCGGCGGTGTGCGACCCGGCGTGGCGTTCATGCTGCCCACGCTCATCGAGACGCACGCTGTCCTCTGGGCGGCAGAGACCGTCGGCTATGCGGTCCCGATCAACTTTCTTCTGCAGCCCGACCACATCCGAGGTCTGCTGGAAGCGTCTGACGCGAAAGTGCTGGTGACTCTTGGGCCACATCCCCAGCTCGACATCTGGGAGAAGTCGCTCGAGTTGCAGCGCCAGATGCCTGATCTGACGTTGGTGCGTGTTGCACCGCCGGGCACGGCACCCGTTGAGGGCGTCATCGATTTCTTCGATGCGATTGGCGATCAGCCTGCGGACCGTCTGATCTTCGACTCCCGTGGACACGGCGACGATGTCGCTGCCTACTTCCATACCGGTGGGACGACCGGTGTTCCGAAGCTTGCTGCTCACAGCCACAACGGCCAGCTCACCGCAGCGTTCGGCTGTGCCGCGCTGATGAACCTCGGGCCCGACGACGTGCTGACCGGCACATCACCGATGTTTCATGTCGCGGGCACGATCCTGATGGGTATCAGCACGTTCTTGGCTGGGTCCGAAATCGTGCTGATGTCGCCGTCGGGCATGAGGAACCCGGCAATGGTGACGAATTTCTGGCAGATCTGCGAGCGCTACGGGGTCACGCTCGCGTTTGGGGTCCCGACCGCGATCGGCGCGATCACCGACGTACCTCTCAGTGGGTCCGACATCAGCTCGGTACGCGGTGGTCTGACCGGCGCAGCGTCGCTTCCTGTTGCGGTGCGCGAGAAGTTCGAGGCCGTTACCGGGACGAGGCTCAACGAGATTTACGGGATGACCGAGGCATCGGGCATCATCTCCTGCAATCCGTTCGAGGGCGAAGGAGGTTCCGGCTCGGTCGGCCTTCGTTTCCCGTACACGACGGTCACCGTTCGTCGTCTCACCGAAGATGGTTCGCTCGGCGACCCGTGTGAGGTCGGTGAAGTCGGAGTGCTGACGGTCGGAGGACCAACCGTGTCACCCGGCTACCGCAACGAGAGCCAGAACGTGGGGACATTCGTCGCCGGAGAACTCAACAGCGGAGATCTCGCGTACACCGACGCTGGCGGCAGGATCTACATCGCCGGTTGCTCGAAGGACCTCATCATCCGCAGCGCCCACAACATTGACCCGTTGATGATCGAGAACGCTCTGCAACGGCACCCGGCCGTTGCACTTGCCGCCGCGGTTGGGATGCCCGATTCCTATGCCGGGGAATTGCCGGTCTGCTACGTGCAACTGTTCCCTGGCGTTACTGCCACCGAGGAGGAGTTACGTGCCTTCGCCGAAGTCGAAATCGGCGAACGGCCAGCCTGGCCCAAAGAGATCCGGATAATCGACGCGATTCCGATGACTGCTGTCGGCAAGATCTTCAAGCCGTCCCTGCGCGAAGACGCAGTCAAGCGCACCGTCCAAACAATCCTTGTCGAACGGCACCTGGCGGGAGACGTAGTCGTCGCAGCCGGTGGGCCACGCGGCATGAGCGTCACCGTCACCCTTGCCGCCAGCAACGATGACGATGCCTCACAACTCCAAGAAGTATTGGACGGCTACCTGTTCCAGGCAACAATCAAGAACTGATCCTGACGTCGAACGAACGTTGCCGCCAGGTGGTGGTTCTAGGAGGCTGAGGAAACAAGCCAGGCCGTGACCACTACGACGAAGCTCAACATGATTGCCTCCGCAGTGATGACGGACCGCAGCTGCTCGTGAAGTTCCGGGCTGTCGGGGTCGGCTTCAAGCGCAGGGAGAAGGCGGAAATGGTTGTAGGCGCCGCCGACCATTGCCAAACCCGCAGCTGCAGTCTTGAGCAGCAGAACCTGGCCCCATTCGGTTCCTGTGAGCTCACTGACCGAGTCGAGTACCGAGACGGCCATGATCAGACCAGCGACGATTACAGCGGCCAACGCAACGGAGGCGATCGAGGAGAATCGGACGACGAATTCGAGGGCGCGTGGCGCAACGCCCCGACGGTGTCGCATCCACATGACGACAGCCATTGCGACGACGCCGCCCATCCAGACCGACCCGGCCACGACGTGCACGCTGTTGGCAATCGCGTGCAGCGGCCGGAAGCCCTTGGAGACGGTGTGGCCGTCGAACCAGAACGAAATCACTGCGGCACCGCAGCCGGCGAAGGCCAGTGCCGATGAGCGGTCGGCAACCCATCGTCGGGCCGGTTCCGTCGGCGTGTTGCGTGAACCGTCCGCAGCATGAGTTTGCCCGGCGGCCACTGCTTGACGTGACCGCGACTGCTTCGGTAATGCTCGTCGAGGCACCCGAGTCATTGCCTCCGTCGGCCTGTCGAAGGTATTTGCGGCAGCCTGCCGACGCGCCAGCATCAGCCCGGGATCGTTGAAGCCATTCGTGCTGGCAGCGGGCCTGCCTCGGGCTTCGCTGAGCGTCTCGTTCGGTGCGCGCTGGCTCACCGGCTGGTCGCGCGTCCGGGCACTTGTTGGAGCCCAGAAACCGCCGACGTCCTCGAGATTTCCGGTCGCGTTTGGCGCCGACGACAGGGGCTTGAGTTTCCGTGGAGGCCGGACGGCGACAGTCGTCGCCGCAAGGCCGGCAGCGATTGCGAAACCAGCGAGTATCCGCAGGACCGTTGCAAAGCCGGGTGACGACGTCCAGTAGCCGAGGAGCGGCTCGCCGGCGATTCGGGCGACGCCGCCGTACTCGATAGCTGCGCCGATGGCGATGGCGCCCCCAACCATCCTCACTCCGTTCACAAGCGACCGGATCTCGGTCGAGTCTCCGCGCAACGTCGTGGCGGCGAAGGCAATCCCACCGATGGCCATTGCAATCCCGGCGAAACTGAAGAGCCGGCCGATCGTGGCTTGCGACTCGCCGGGTTGTGCCGAATCGACGGCGAGAAACTCTTCCATCGACATCATCTCGTCCATCGTCATCGTGCCGTCCATCGTCATCGAGCCGTCGGCGCTCATCTGCGACATGTCTGCGTTGCTGGTTGCCGTTGTGTTGACGTCGATCGTTGTTGTCGGCACGGTCGCTGGTATTGCCCCTGCGGGTGATGGAGCCGAGACGGTGAACGAGAATGCGCCTTCGATCGGGTGGGCATCAGGGGCGCGCACACTCCACTTCACCCCGATCTCACCGCCGGCAAGCGGTGGATCGAAGGTGAGTGTGAAGACTTTTTTGTCGAGGCTCGACACAGCGATGGGAGCGCGTACTTGGCCGCTTGCGTCGAGGACGACGAATCCTTCGCCCGCTTCTTCCGATTCGTCGGTGAAGACCAACGTCACCAAGGTGATCGGGTCAGTAACGACCTCGCCGTCCGATGGTGTCGAGCCTGCGAAATCGGTGTGCGCGCTGACGGGTTGACCGAACGATAATCCGGCCAACGTCACCACGGCGATCACGAGCAACGCCGCAATCTTTTGGAGGGCGCGCCGATGAGCGGTCTTCATGACGAGGAAAATTGATTGATTCTACGCTGTGTCGGACAACCCGATTAGCCAGCCAACAACGCTTGCATCTGGGCAATTTCTGCTTGCTGAGCGCTGATAATTTGGTCGGCCAGCGCCAGTACCTCGGGGTCGGCGCCGGCCGCCTTGACGGTTTCTGCCTGGGTGATCGCACCTTGATGATGCGCAATCATCATGGTTGCCCATTCCGTGTCAAAGGCCGCGCCGGACAGGCCTGCGAGGGCAGCCATTTGCTCCTCCGTCATCATGCCGTTCATCCCGTCCATGCCGTCCATGCCGTCCATGCCGTCCATGCCCAGCATCTCCATCGGCTGATCCCAGCTCTGCAACCACTGGGTCATCGTCTCGATTTCTGGATCCTGAGCACTCTGAATTGCCGTCGCCAACGCCTGAATTTCTGCGCTTGCTCCAGATTCGGGCTGGAGCGCAATGGAGGCCATGTCGACTGCCTGTGCGTGATGCGGGATCATGCCTTGAGCAAAAGCGACGTCGGCGTCGTTAAAACTCGAGTCCGTCGCAGCGGCGATGGACTCAGGTGGTGCCGGCTCAGAAGAATCGGCATCGCTGCCCCCTCCGCATGCGGTCAGCAGCAGTGTTCCTGCGACCAGGACGGTCGCAACGGGGCGTATGGACTTGAACATGGTGGTGAACTCTTTCCGAGCACTTATCTCCGCGGGAGAGCGGCTACGACATACCGTAAGATTCGGAAGAGTTGCAGAGTCGGCAGGCGAACCATGATCTCGGTCACAGCGACCGGCGGACTGGCGTCACGATTCGCCGCTGTCCACGAGCACCGCCAGCGTCTACCCGTTCCAGGTCCTACTCGGCGCCGACCTTCGACAATGACGATGCGGCCAAAGCGGCCAAGGTGCTCAACACCATGCGAAAAGAATATCCAACGGCAAAGGCATTCCTCTCAGGATTCCGTCCCACCGCTGTGGCCGAAATCAGCAGCAGCTTCACAGACGGTGTTCGAGCGGCGAAGGAAACCGATCGATGGCCGCAACACCGGGCGGGCCGCCTGGATGGCAGAGATGCTGGCCCGTTGATCGGCAGCGACCGACGACCAACGATCTGGCAGGATCAGTTCGTCAGCGCTTCGACCATGGCGGCCGGACGGTCGTCGAGAGAACGCTGCCACGCGGTTCACTCTCAGAGAGTGGCTTGGAAGCCGATCTGTCGACGCCTGGTGCCAAAGATGGACCAGATTCTTGCGCCGACACGGCCGGAACCTCCGGTGCTCAGAGCGTCGTGCGGGTCGGCGATGCCCTGTTCAGGCAACCTTGCGATGAGCGACGTTTCATTTGACAACGGGAGCAACGAGGCGCGCTGGGGAAACTGACGCCAGATACTCGCGCTTGTCTTTGTCGTGGGACCAAGCAAGGTGTCCGAGATAGTCGAGGAAAGTCTCGACAGGGCGTGTTACCCGGTCGACCGAGTACACAGCCCACCGCTCTTCCACTGTGGCTGGCCCGCCACTGACGACGCTCTTGTAGAGGTCGTCGACCGGGTGCGATAACACCAGTAGCTTCGATGTCGCTGTAGCCGGGGACATGAACGTGGCTTCGTTGTAGTCAAGTAGGTCGCCGATCAGTAGCGGCGACTCGTCGATGTCGTGATGGTTGAGATGCTCGCGGATGATCAAATCGGCCTCGACGTAAAACGCGCGCAGTGCGCCCTCGAACACGAGTGCGGCGAGGGCGTATTGGTCTTCGGGCATGTACACCCCGCCGTACTCTGCTCTGCCGCGCTGTTCCAGCCCGCCGGAGCTAATCTGGTTGGCCTGCGCACGCATTTCAGCGACCCGCAATGCGGTCACCGGATAGTCGTTCGAGTCGGCGTCGATGAATGCCTCGACGAAGCCACGCAACGCCAGATCATGGCGGGCGCAAAGTACAGCAAGCGGGACCTGCAGCAGGCGATCGAAGTACAACAGGTCGGTCATCCACGAAAAGACCTTGGTACGTTCCCAGTCTGCAGGCGGCATCGACGCGGTTGCCACGACGGTGTCGAGGTACTCAGATACCTCTTCGACTCGGTCTATCGGATCCCAGGTGTTGGTCATCCGCTGCGACACAGCTTCCAATCCGAACTTTTCTCGGTAGGCCGGCTCGGCCATCTCGGCGTTGGGAAGGATCGAACAGTTGTGGAACTGCACGTGGTTGTGCTGGCCGCTTCTGACTACATGGCTCACGCTGTCGGCGAACGATTCGTAGGTGTCGCCGGGCAATCCCAGGATCAGATCGGTATAGGTATAGACGCCGTCACGAGCAAACCGGTGTTGCAGATCTTCATACGCGTCGGTGGAGATATTTCGCCGCTTGATGTTGACCAACGTTTCCTTGTTGGCAGACTGCAGTGAGATCGTGACGCCGATCGTGTTGAGCTCGGCGGCGATCAACGTCTGTACCTGATACGCGCGTTCTCGTGCGTTTTTGGTGTTCTGTACCGAGAGCGACCAAGGAAATCCGGTTGCCCGTTTCGAGTCGGCGATCGCCTGGGCAATCTCGAGGTCGCGCGGCAGCATGCCAAAATTAGCGTCGCAGCAGATGACGAACCCAACGCGTTCGTTAGCCATCCAAGCGATCTCGTCCGTGAGACGTTCCATCCCGAAGCGGTAGACCTTGGCAGCAGTGGCCGAGCCCCAGTCGCAGAACGTGCAGGAGAACGGACATCCACGGTTCGTCTCCCAGGTCATGACCCATTCGCCGGGGCGAGCTTCGAGTAGTTCGTCGAACACGCCGTCGAGATATGGGGATGGCACGACGTCGAGGTCGCCGAGACGTTCGCGCCGTGGCGTTGTCGCTAACGCGCCGTCTGAGCATCGGTAGGTGATTGAGCCGACCTGGGCGAAATCGCCGGACGGGAGCGCATCGAGCAGTTCCGTGAACGTGATCTCGCCTTCGCCATGACAGGCCACGTCGACCGCCGGATGGTCATCCATGAAGGACCCGATCCGGTCAGGCACCTGCGGACCGCCAACGATAATGATTACCTCCGGATTGCGTCGCTTGAGTTCAGCGGCGATTGCCATCGACAGATTGACGTTCCAGACGTAGATCGAGAATCCTACGACGGCGCAGTCTTCAAGACGGTCGGCTGCCTCGCTGACCGGCATTCTGTTGTACACCGGAATCGAAAACTCGTGCTGGTCGCGGGCATGCCGTTGGGCGTAGGCCGCGAGCAGCCCGACCGAATACGGCAAGAGATCGTACGCGGTGGTGGGTTCGTCGGAGCCAGGGGGTGACCAGGCAAGGCCGATCGAGATCTGTGCGAGTCCCACCTTCATGACGAGAAGTACAAGTTCTGTGTGAGCCGGGCGGACGCTGGATGCCGACCGAACACGCGTGGCACGTCTGGCGTGTGGAACAGCCTCGAGTCGTATGCGACGAGCCGGTTCCAGCGCATCGGTACGGTGAGCTCAGGCTCCCACCACTCGGTGGCCACGCTTGGGAAGCCTTTGCCTGGTTCTGGCAGTGCCTCGTCAAGGCAGTGGCGAGTCAACTGTTCCACGGTGGCCGACCTTGAGGTGGACACTGCCTCGAGAGCCCAGTCATCGTCGATCGCGTCAGGCACACGCACGAGAACCGTGCCACGATGACGCCAGAACGACGTCCCGCCGGCGCAGTGCTCGGGTGGGTTGAGGTAAATGACCGCGGCAGCGTCGCAGAAGTTGTCGAAATGTGGTTGGCGTTGCATCGCGTTGAGCTTGCCCGGGTCGCCGTCGATCATTCCGAACAGGCAGTCGAGGTAGTAGCGATGTGGCCCGAGCAAGTGGCCCAGCTGATCGCCGCAGACGGTTACCAGCGTCTCGAGTACTGGGCCGAGCGGCAACGAGATTGACGCGAAGGATCCTGGGTAGTTGCCGTTGTGGTGATGGAACGACAGCGACAGAGCGAGTCGACGCACGGCCTCGGGGTGGCGATAGAAATCGTCAATGACGACTACAGGCCATCGATCGTCGATCATCTCGACCGCGATCGACATGTCGAGTGGGTCAGCAATTTCGAGAGTAGTCGGGTCAAACATCTTGGGCCGCTAACATAAACGACAATTCTAGGACAATTTTGGGAAAGTTCTAGTACAATCTCTCTGATCCTGACGAAGCCTTGACCTATGGAATCGGTGTATGAAGCCAATGAAATTCAGTAACCGGCTTGCTCCCATACTGATCGGGAATATCGTTGTTTGGATGATCTTCGCGATAAGCGATAGCCCCGGATTCCCGTGGCCGATCTTCGTCACGCTTGCCAGTATTCCTGGGTTCTTGATGGTGCTCCGTGGTCCGCAAGGCCCAGGCCGAGACCGCAACCGAGATCGCAACCGAAACCGCAACCGAAACCGGTGACCGAGTCCACCCAATTCTCAGTAGGGCGCACCCCTCCGGGGCCGGAGCACGCCGTGTCGATTGAGGAGATGGCCACCGATCCGATCGGTTTCCTTGAAACATTGGTGGCTCAGTTCGGCAATGTCACCCGTCATGAAACCGATGGTCGGCCGGTGACGATTGTCAATGACCCGGAACTCGTCTGGGAGATCCTGGTTCCACGCCGCGAGCGGTATTCGAAGATGGGAACACCAGACGAACTGATGCTCGTGCCGCTCCTCGGTCGAGGCCTGTTAACCACCGATGGCGACGAGTGGCGCCAACAACGTGCGCTCGCCCAACCAGCGTTCCAGCATCGTTCGATCGTCACGTTCGACTCGCTGATGATCGCCGAGACCGACCGCCTGGTCGAACGTTGGAGAGCCGGGGCCGGACCAGTCCGGCTCGACCGAGACCTCACATCCCTGACCCTGGCGATCGTGGCCCGTTCACTTCTGGGATCCGACGTGGCGATTGGTGAACGATTCGGCGAGGCGGTCGACGACACCAACCGGTTCATGAGCCACTACGGGCGCGACGTTGACGGCATCGATGGTGACCGGCAACGTTTCGCCGCTGCACGGGCGTTCATCGACCGGATCGTGGGGTTACTGATCTCGGTGGCTGCCAGTGACGAACCTGGTCGCACCGACTTCCTCGCTGGTCTCGTCAGCGCAACGAACGACGAGCGGCCGGACGGGCTGTCGACGCGTGAGATCCGCGACCAGGTAGTCACCATGCTTATGGCTGGCCACGAGACAACGGCAAAATCGCTGACGTGGACGTTCTGGTTGCTCGGCCAGCATCCCGATATCGCTGCACGGTTGCGTGCCGAAGTCGACGACGTGCTGGGCGGGCAGCCGCCTGATTCGAGCAGCGTAGCGAAACTACCGGTCGTACGCGCCGTCTTTAATGAGGCGCTCCGCCTGTATCCGCCTGTGTGGTTGATCTCACGACGTGCCGTGGCCGACGACGTACTCGGCGGCTTCGACATTCCGCAGGACTCGCTGGTGTGCATCAGCCCATGGCTGCTGCATCGCCACCCCGATCTCTGGGACGAGCCGACGGTCTTTTTCCCCGATCGATTCCTCACCAACGAGCAACGTCACCCCTGTGCGTTCCTCCCGTTCAGCGCCGGGCCGCGGCAGTGCATTGGACAGCAGTTCGCCACGATGGAGGGCGTGCTCGTGCTGGCGCGGTTATTCCAACTTGTCGACGTCACCACGGTCGCTGATCATCTGGTGGAGCCCGAGGCGCTGGTCACCTTGCGACCGCGTAACGGTGTATTGGCGACCGTTACTGCGCGGCCCGTTCGATGACGAACGATGATCTGTCGTTCCGACCGACACGGCATCGTGATGGCATCGACGGGGCGATTCAGCGACTCGAGGTGCAGGCCAGCTTGACCTGGCCATCCGAAGCTCCCATCGTCATTGCCGAAACTGCCCCCGGTTCATGTGTGGTCGAGCTTGGCTGCGGGTCGGGCGCCATCCTGCGTCGCCTGTGCAATGACCTGCCGGGCTGCCGCGTGATCGGCGTTGACAACGACTCTGCGCTACTCAACTCGGCCGCGGCCGCAGCACCGCACGCCCAACTCGTCGTTGCCGACGCCACCGCGACACCGCTCGGCAACAACACCGCGGACGTCGTGATACTCCGCTATCTCCTGCAGCATCTCACCGACCCAGCAGCGGCGTTGCGTGAAGCGCACCGGCTGCTGCGACCCGGTGGCCGGCTCGTTGTGCTCGAAGTCGACGGCGGGCTGTGGGGGATTTCGCAACCGCATCTGCCTGAGCTCGAGGCCCTGCAAGCCAGAATCTGGTCGTCGCAGCGTCACCGAGGAGGCAACCGGATGGTTGGGCGACGACTGCGGACGTTGATCCGTCAAGTCGGTTTCGCCGATGACCGACTCGACCTGTACCACTACTCGAGTGACGATCGCCCACTGCGCGACTTTGGTCCGCTGCTCGACCCGACGCAGTATCTCGATCTCGTCGAAGACGGCGTCCTCGAGCCGGCTGAACTCGCATCGGCGGCCGTGGCATACCGGCGGTGGCTCGATGCGCCTGAATCGTGGCTGATGATGGTCGGTTTCGCTGTGTCCGGCGTTAAGCGATCTGACGCTTCGCCAACGACTTGAACAGGCCGTCTTGCTCGATTAACTCGTCGTAGGTGCCGTTCTGGACGAGCCGGCCAGCCTCAATGACCACTATTCGGTCGGCGTCGCGAATCGTGCTCAGCCGGTGTGCAATGACGATCCGGGTGGCGTTCATTTGCCGCATAGATTCGGTGACGATTGCCTGGGTTTCGTTGTCGAGCGCACTCGTGGCCTCGTCGAAGAAGACGATACGCGGTCGCGAGATGAACGCACGGGCGATCATCAAACGTTGACGTTGGCCCCCTGACAGGGTCGAGGCACCTTCGGAGAGGAGCGTGTTCATCCCCATCGGCATGTGCTCGATGTCGGCTTTCATCCCGGCCATTTCGGCGGCTTCCCAGGCATCTTCGACGGTGTACGTCGAGGAACCAATGATATTGGAGAGGATATCGCCGGCGAATAACTGCCCCTGCTGCAAAACCACGCCGCATTGGCGTCGAACGGCACCGACGTCGAGCGATTCAAGGTGTTGACCGTCGAACAGCACCGATCCGTTGGTGGGCGTCTCGAAGCCGAGCAGCATGCGCAGCAAGGTGGACTTTCCACAACCGCTGGGACCAACTATGGCAACGAACTCACCAGGCTCAGCGATGAGCGAGATGCCAGTGAGCACCGGAGGGAGACCTTCTTCGTAGGAGAAGTTGAGGTTACGCACTTCGATCTTGCCGAGCAGTTCTCCAGGGTCTTCATCATCACTGAGGATCTCGGGTTGGCTGTCGAGAATCGGTTTGAGCTTTTCGAACATCGGCACTGCGTTGAGTAGCGTGATCCCAGTTCCCGTGAGTCGCAGTGTGGCTGCGAGAAGTAGCAAGAACGCAACATTGAACGACAAGAACGTCGACACGGGGAAGTCCCCATTGCGGACCAGCCCAATGTACGCAAACACGAGTGCGGGGGCGATCACCAGGTAACCGGCGTTGAACACCAACAACCGGTTCTGGATGCTTCTGGTCCGGATCATCAGCTGTCTCAGGCCGACAAACTCGTGGGACCAGTAGGAGAATGCTCGATCTTCGGCGGCGGCGACGCGCAGTTTGGCCATACCGGACATGAGCTGAAAGGTCGTGGAGGACAAAGCATTCAGCTGGTCATTAGCTGTGCGTTGGACCTTGACCTGGTCGAGGCCGATCTTCACTGACAAGGCTGCTCCCGCAAGGATGACAACGAACGCGAGCAAGCCGAGCGTCGCGTCGTAGTAGATCATCAGGCCGAGGTTTGCAAGTGCCATGATGAACGCCAGCAACGACTGCACCGCCAGGCCCGACATGAGATCGCGGATCCCGTTCACGCCGAGCGACGCTGCAGAAAGTTCGCCGATTGAGTTGCGTCGGAAGAACGTCGTGGGCAGCGACATCAGACGATCCCAGATCCCTGCCTGCGCGTACATGTCGACACGCCCTTCCAGTCGTAGTGCGGCGAAGTTCTGCACGACTGACACCGTGGCGATCACGAACGCGACGGCGATAAGGACGACCGACCACTGGGTAATCTGGTGGCGATCCGCGCTGGGTACCAGCGTGCCGAGGATCCGACCGGTGAGGATCGGCGTTGACAGGCCAAGAACGGCAACGAGTAAACCGGTGAGGCCCAGAGTGATCACGTCGCCTCCCGAACCGATCGCACCGAAGCGCAGCAGACCCCAGCCGTTCAGGTTGTGCTCGGGCAATGGCGCGTAGAGCATCCGCGCTTCAAAATAGAGTTCGCGGTTAGTTTCGGCGTTGACCGCGGAGGTGGTTCCGGCGACCGGGTCGTCGATCACGTATCCGCGTCGCTTGCGGCGGAGACACACCGGCTGCATGTTGGCTTTTAAGAAACCAACCAGCGGTCCGACATCCTTCTTGTACCAGTTGGCTTCGAGCCTGACCGTGCGCTCACGCACGTGTGAGGCCTGCACCACGGCCGACACAGGGTCAGTGCGGCGGGAGAGGTCAGCGGAACTCGCGTGCTTGGCCTGGATGCCTAACAGATTCCCGACGAGTGACACGGCGGCGAATGCCGGATCGCTATCGGCGGTGTCCGCGCCGTTGTCGTCGACGCCTGACATAACCTCGGCCAGGAGATGCTGGGCCTCGCCGGTCAACCGTTGGTCGGACAGCGCCCGCTGGCGTGTGCGTTCTCGTTCCAACTCGTCGAGTTCGACCCGGTAGCCAACGGCGCGTGTCAACCACGCCGTGAGTTCGACACCGACGATATCGAAAATGTCAGCATCGAGATCGGCGGTATCGACGGTGCGGCATGCCGTTTCGCCTGTGGCTTCGATCCAGTCGGCTGGCGTCACCCAACGATTCAATTCGACCGAGGTCTGGGTCCCCCATCGATGCAGGGTGGCGTCGCCCTCAACCGAAACCAGCCAACGGACGCCTGCTGAAATAGAACCGCAACCTGTCGCTCCGATCGTGACGACCTGAGCGTCATCGAGGAGTTCGAAACTGAGCGGCCTCGCCTGCGTCGCCAGCGCCAGCGCCAGCGAGCTAAGCAGTGGATCGATCCCCGCAGCGATCGTGGCAACGTCGGTGTGAGCCATTTCGGCCATCGAGACCGCCGACACGTCAGAGCCCGGTGTCGGTCGAGCGATGAGCATCGAAGACTCGACCGGTGCGCAGCCGGGAATGTACCCGCCATCGCCCACCCGCCCGACATGCATCCAGGCTGTCGGAGCGGTGAGATCGGCGGGGGCGAGGAACAGGTCGACCGTCCCCTGCTGGACGATCCAGACCAATCCCGGGTCGTTGAGCGCGATTGTCGAGTCGGTCATCACTGCACTCCAATCAAGCGCGCGTAGGGGCCGCCCGCGTCTTTCATGTCATCGTGTCGACCGCGTTCGACCACCTCGCCGAACTCGAGCACGATAATTTCATCCGCGTCGCGGATCGTGCTGAGTCGATGAGCCACGATCACACAGGTGCAGCCGCGTCGGCGAAGGTTGTCATCGATGATTTGCTCGGTGGTCGGGTCGAGAGCGCTAGTTGCCTCATCGAGGACGAGAATTCTCGGGTCGGTAGCGAGGGCGCGGGCAATCTCGATCCGCTGGCGCTGCCCTCCACTGAAGTTTCGGCCAGCCTCGCTGATCAAGCCGTCGAGGCCGCCCGCCTTGGCCATCACGTCTTCGTAGATGCAGGCGTCGCTGAGCGCACGATGAAGTGCTTCGTCGGAAATGCTCTTGTCCCACAGCGTCAGGTTGTCTCGCACTGTTCCTTCGAACAAGAAGATGTCCTGATCGACTACCGACAACGACGCTGAGATTACGTTACGTCCGATCTCGCTGACCGGGTGGCCGTCGAAGAGTACGGTCCCTGCCCACGGTGTATTCAGACCTGAAATTAGCTTCGCCAGCGTCGACTTCCCGCTCCCTGACCCACCAACAAGTGCTACACGACGACCGGGAGGAAGTTTCATACTGAAGTCGTCGATCAGCGCCGCGTCGAGCGGGCTGTAGCCGAACTTGATATCACGTAGCTCGACCGATCCTGCCAGCTTGCCGTCGGTAATCGTCGGCTCTGTGGTGAACTCTGCGGCGACAGCGTGATGCTCGACATCGTTGAGACGGTTGAGGTCAGCGGTGACGTCTTGCAGCTTCTGACCGAGTCCGGTGAGATCGGCGATTGGCCTGGAGAACGAGGTGAGTAGTCCCTGGAACGCGACGAGTGCTCCGACGGTAAGTACGCCCGATATGACTCGATCGCTGCCGACCCACAACACGAGAGCAGTCGACAGCGAGGCGAGCAGGGTGGGGACGACATTGAGGATCTGAGTCGACACACCGAGGCGTTGCTGACCGTTGGCTACTTTGGTTTGGAACCCTGACCATCGACCGAAAAAGTCGTTCTCGGTGCCACTGGCCTTGAGCGTCTCGATCAGCTGCAACCCGCTGTAGCTGATACCGGTGAGAACTCCTTTGTCCTGGCGGAGTTTGCGGGTGGCGTCGATTCTGGTGCGTGCTACGACGCGGAGAATGACGACGTTGAGCGACACGAGTAAGGCACTGATCATCGTGAGCGTCACGTCGTAGCTGAACATGAATCCGGCGTAGAACACCACCACGATCCCGCTGATCATTGCAGTGGCCAAGTCGCGCGACAGCAGCTGCGCGACCTTGTCGTTCGTTTGGACGCGGACCGCTACGTCAGCCGGTTGGCGTTGGAAGAAGAAGCTGACTGGAAGATGTAACACGCGTCGCAGGAACGCCGACGAACTCTGCAAGGAGATCCGGGTCTCGAGACGGAGCAGGTACCTCTGCTGCAACGCGGTTAGGGCCATCACCATGACTCCGGTGCCGATCATGAACACAACGAGCGGACGAATCCACTCTGTCAGACCACCCGTTAAAACCTGATCGATGAAGATTCGGTTGAATGCCGGGACCGCCAGGCTCGGGATCACGAGCAGAACACTGGCAAGCAGCACGAGCGTCAGCGCTGCGCGGCTACCAGCCAGACGTGACCTCAGACCACTCCACGAACTCGACCGTTCTCCACCTTTGACAAAGTTCGGCCCTGGTGAAAACGTGAGGGCGACACCGGTGTACGAGTTGTCAAAATCCTGGTACGGCACGGTTCGCGGGCCGGTCGCGGGATCGTTGAGGTACACCTTGTCGCCGGAGAACCCTTCGACTACCAGGAAGTGGCGGAAGTCCCAGTACACCACGAACGGAGTAGCGAAGTCGCGCAGGTTCGCGGCCTCGATCTGGTAACCCTTCGCCTTGAGTCCGTATGACCTCGCCGCTTTCAAGATATTCGACGCCTTACTGCCGTCGCGCGAAACGCCACACGCGATCCTGGATTCTTCGAGGGGAGCCCACCGCCCGTAGTAGCCGAGAATGATCGAGAGGGATGCAGCGCCACATTCGGAAGCCTCCATCTGGAGCACCGTAGGAGTGCGCGCTCGGCGGCTTTTGCCGACTGGGAGAACCAGTTCGCTCGCTGGGGTGTCGGGTGCTTGGGTGGACGTCACCGCGCTCATCGACCGAAGACCAGATCGATTGGCCGAGTATTGCCCTGTGAGATCACTGCGGTCGCCTTTGAGGAGGCTGGGATTTTGAACGGCGGGCCGTCTCCGGTGGACCACTTCAATCCAGACGTGGTCGACGGATCCATCTCGAACGCGACGTTGATGTAAATAAGTCCCTTGCCGTCACGGACTGGGGCGCTGAAACTGGCATCGTTGGTCAGTGTGAGTATCTCTTGCTCATCGAGCGGGTAGGGGTTGACGGTGGTCACCGTGCCCAGCAGCACACCGAAGACCGACGACGGCACCGAGTCGAGAGCCAACGACACCTTCATCCCTGGCGCAACGGACGCGGCCTCGTCTGCGCTAATAAAGACGATGGCCGACGGTCCGGACTCGTCACTGCTGTCGCGGTCGAGGAGGTACAAGTTTTGACCGAATTCGGCTACGTTGCCTGCTTTGACTTGGAGGCCGGCCACGACACCCGGAAAGAGGGCAACGACCTGTTGGTCGCCATTTTCGGTGGAAATGTCTAGGATCAGGTCGCCCTCAGCTACCTGATCGCCGGGCTGAGCCGCCACCGATGTGATGAGTCCTTGGTATTCCGACTGCATCTCGTAAATTCCGTCGCCGTCGGTGATCTGCCCGACGCCTTTGATCTGTGATGGCGTGTTGCCTGCGAAACTCCAGACGATGACCGCAGCGACTGCGACGCCAAGCGCCGAGATCGCCACCCAACCCCGCCGATCGGTCACCTTCATGAGCAGATCAAGATCGTCAGGTCTCTGCATCTGGTTGAGGGCCTTGACCCGGAACTGCACCATCTATTCAATCCTTTTGTTGGGCAACCGAGATGTGGTAAACGCCAATGGCGAGTCGTCCACGAGCGTCTGACTGCGGCTGCCGACGACGAACTCTCCGACCGAGCCTTCGACCAGCGCCGGCAGCCCTGATGCTGAAGCGAATGCCTGAGCGTTGCCGCCGCCGAGGCCGCAGCAGGCGAGGCCCATAGCTGTTGATGTCAGATAGAGCGCTTCGTACATCACGCCGACGTGTTTTAAGATCAGCGCGTAGGCCATTGACTCGTATTTCCACATGGCCCGAGCAAACCGCGCAGCAATGAGCAGCGTGACCTGCGGCGGCGAGTCCATGATCGAGGTGCGTTGGGAGTATTCGAGCAGCAATCGGGTGTGGGGATCGGCTGGCCGGATCAGTTCGAGGCCGTGGCGCCCGGCGTCATAGTGGTACAACCCGGCGTCGAGGCCGAAACACGAGTGAACGAGCGGGTAGATCTCTAGTTCGTGGGCGGCCCCACCACTTGGTACCTGGCGGAACGACAGTTCTTGGTGGCCGTCGTGGAGGACCTCGCGCACGAGCCCGACCCGGCCGAGCAGTTCACCCAACTGCGTCGAGGTGATCGGTTGGTTGTCGTCGTGGGCGCGGACCGACGCTCTGGCGCGTACGACGTCACCGAATGGCGGGTCGTCGTGGCCGACGGTAGCTGGATCAAGTGGGTCGAAGGCAATCAGTTCGCCAAACGGTGGCCGGACTGCCGGTTCCGGCTCGAGCACATTTTCGAGGTGGTACGTACCGCCGTAGCCGCCGCGATGGATCCCGACACGGCTCATCGTGTGAAACCAGAGGTCTGGCAGATTCCATAACCCCGATCCCTCAGGTGATTGCTGATCGGCAAAGCGCAGCGCGCCGCAACGGAGGGCGGCGCTGGCAACGAGGGCCAGCGACGCTGTGTCTAGGCCGTGTGATGCGGCGACGTTATCGACGCTGGTGCCAGCACCGAACGAGAAGAGCACGGTCAGATACGACACATCCGCGATCACCAGGTCGAAGTTGCTGTGCGGCGACTCGGCGAGGACGACGCCGTCCTGCCAGCGTGTAATGGCGTGCTCGTCCACGAGCAACACCGAAGAGGCAGCGGCGCGACGACTCAACGGCGTGCTTTGATGACCGCGAGGTTCGACAGCGACCACTTCGTACCCGGCCGTATTCCGCACTGAGAACCGTAACCAGCCGCCTGCTTCGAGTCGACGCATCATCAGCGACAACGGCATCGCTGCATCGGCGCCTCCGTGTTCGAGCGCCAACACGAACAGTGAGTCTTCGTCGCTGCCGCCGTCGATCAAAGCCTGGGCGACAGCGGCCATCGCCGGATCGCTCACCGACACACGCGACTGGACATGGTCGTCGATCATCACGAGTTGACCGTCAACCAATTCCGCTGTGATGCCACCGCGCAGCGAGACATGTTCGATCAGCCCTGCGACGTTTTCCGGGGTCGGCGACCCGTCACCGTGGGTCGTTTCTGCCATCAGAAAAATACCGAACGGGGGTTCATCGATGCTTCGCCGGGCGGCTGCGAAGCCCGTCCCATGGCTACTGGGGCCGTGTACAAGCGGCCTGGCCCGAGGCGTCGCCAGAAGTGGCGGAGGCCGGGGATCATCACTTTGGCGACCGACAGCTCAATGTCGGGTCGTGTCTGGTCGAGCACGATCACGTCGTGGCCCGCTGTGGCCAGCAGATCGACACACGTACGCACATCCACCGCGAGATCATCACTCGACAATCCCGAGTACCGGCTCACATCTACCGGGGCGAGGTTGGGGTCGGCGACCACGTACGTCTCGCTCTCGACCGTCGAGTTCGTCCACCACTCGATGGCGTCAGGGTCGTCAAGCCAATAGTTCGTCGAACCGTCGGTGTTCGTCTCGCAGACTGCTGGCAGGAACTGGTTGAGCTCGGTCAACGAACGCAGCACCGCCATTCTGGGATCGACGTGAGCGCCGAACCCGATCAGGATGTCCTCGGTCGGGCCATGATGTCTACGGGACACCGCAGCAAACACGGGGATACCGAGGTCGGTGGTGAGGTCGAGCACCCACAGGGTGCGTCCGAGGCCCTCGTAGTGCTCGTAAAGCGTGTCGACATACGGTTCGCCGAGTGCCTTGAGATCTACGGCTGGCAATTTGAGGCGGTTGTACCACCAGATCGCCGCGGCATCTCGCTCGACCACCTCGAGCAGACCCTGCAGGATCGCCTCTTCGAGCGTGTTCCCCGCAGCGTTGCCGTTGGCGTCGCTCGCGCAGAAGAAGTGCTCGGCGATGTCGGGATGCCCGAAATAGCAGAAGCCGGTCGGCACCAGACGCTCCGCTCCGTCACGTAGCGACCATGCTGCGGTCCAATCGACCTCGCGATCGGTCTCGAACCGTTCTGGCACGATGTGATACGAGCTGAGGTTCGCGTGGTTCCACTCGTGGCGGTCGGCGTACTGTCGATCAGAAAAGCCCAGCAGTTCGCCTGGGTGAACCGCACCTTCGAGGTCGTCGAATCGGGCCCGGATGCGGGGCTCGTCGTCGCGAAAGACCCCTACGTAGCGCTCGATCGCTTCGCAGATCGCCCCGACCTTCGCCTGGACGTCGGTGCGTCCCTTCCCGCCGCTACGACCCCGGAGGTTCTTGCGAAGAAAGTATGTGCTGTCCTGCATCAAGGCGAAGTTGTGGCCTGATGCGTAGCTATAGGTGACGCCGTCGTCATTGATTGTCTGGCGATTCAATGAACTCACGGCGCCGGTCAACGGGCTGACGTGTTTGATCAGGCGTTCGTAGGTTTCTTCGGGGCGCTCGACACGGTGGCCGCCATCAGCGGTGAAGCGCTTCAGCGCCGATTCGAGAACGATCTTGGACGGAGTAGCCGCCAAGGACGGATCGCCGCAGGCCTGGCACTGTGGACGGTGAGTGACATGGTGAGTCTCGCTTGCAAAGGTCACCGCGTCGATCGAAACGATCGCCCCCAACGAGGTGACTTGCGCACCAGCGAGGAATGCAACGAATTCCGAAACGGCAGCTCCAGCAGCGATCGAGCGGGTTGCTCCGATCGCTGGTTTCGTGGCTGGCCGGGCGATGGTCGTTTCCCGCTTACGTTCGAGATACGCGTCGAGCTGACGGTTACCGCTGACCCTCATTGTCATGCAGTTCCAGCAGGCGGTGGCACCCGGGAGGAAGATCGGACCGATCAGGAGTTGTTGACCAGATGGCCGCACGACCATCCACGGCGTCTGGGCCGCCCGCATCACCTCATCGATGTGTTCTAAGCGCGGATCAAGGTGATCTGTGACGACCACGATGGTGGGACCGGTCGGGTGCTCGCTCAGCGACGTCATCGTGATCTCATGGACCTCAGGGCCCGCGTCGCGGAGGTTCGACACCAGGGCAGCAACGCCGTCGTCGGTGAGGTCGATCACCGTAACGACTGCCGTAGTGACCCGCTGGTGGGCGCCATGTGGGTCGAGGCCACGTGCGTCCCACCAGGAGGTGGCTGCGGGGTCGTCTAGCCCGGGTCCGTCTGCGACATGTCCACCTGCGACGAACCTATTGATGGCAGCCATGACGGAGGGAATATCGATCGTGGCCGCAGCCGAGGCGAGAAGTTCGTCGGTTTCGAGTTCACCATCGATCGTGCGAGCGACCTCGTTGAGTGCGCGACCCTCCATGAGAAAGTGCGACGACTCGTCGCCAATGAAGACCTTGTCGTCGTCGACGACCGAAACGTCTAGATGGTTCTTGAAGCGCGGCTGGCTAATCATTGCTCAATCTCTGGGTCATTTTTGGGGGAGGGGCGATCGTTGCGGACCCGACTTCTCGAACCGAGAACACTGCTCTCGGTTCGAGAAGTCACAGGTTGCTTGTCAGGTGCAGGTACAGCAAGGCGAGCAGCAGCAGCAGTAAGAGTCGCCGCCTGCCACGCTGTCGAGTTGGTCGTCAGAGAGTTCGCTGGTCTCTACTTGCGGAACGTCGGGTACGTACAATTTCACTGCGCCCGATGCGATGCCCTGCTCCCACAGTTCGACTTGATCGTCAAGCGATGCCGAACCTGCCGTCGCCGTGACAATCTCCACTGACGCCGAGCCGACGTCGAGGCCGTACTCGGAGAGCGTCGCACTTGGGGCATCG
>JBLFZD010000024.1:0-21518 GCA_047610085.1 Ilumatobacter sp.
TCCTTGGTCATCGATAACGGCGTAGAACAACGGATCGGTGCTGGCCTCCTTGGCTCCTACCCACTCACGAAATTCAGCACTGCTCGCGAACGGCCCATACGGCAGATAGGTCCACCCACGGTCATCCGGGGCCTCGGAGAACGCATTGAAGAGTCCCTCTGCATGCGTCGCCGAGAGCGGAACGAGGCGGCACCACGAGCCAATCATCTCGACATGGGTCGGAACAGGAATGGGAAGGTCGACCTCGACGGCGTGGCCGACGGGTTGCCCAAGCTCGTTGTGTGAGTGCTCCATGCGTGGCGAACGTTAGTCATCGTGCGAGGCAATAGACGACCAAGGTTCGCTCGCCGACCGCATGCTCGCTGATCACTAGAGTCGCGTCGGTGGATTCGAAAATCGTCAGGACGGTGCTCTCCGCATGGGGCTGGCTCATGTTGGTGTTGTCGGTGCTTTTGTTCACACCCGTGGTCGCGTTCGTCCGTCTCATCACGATGCCGTTCGACCGAGGTGCCTATGCCGCCGGCTACATCTTCCGCAAGGTCGTCGTGCTTCCAAGCGCGCTCAATCCGTTGTGGTCGTTCACAACATCGGGAACCTTGCCCGACGACATGCGCCGCCCCTACGTCGTGGTTGCAAATCACGAGAGCTTCGTCGACATGTTGCTGATCTCTCACCTGCCCACCGAGATGAAGTGGCTGTCGAAGGTCGAGATCATGAAGATTCCATTCCTCGGCTGGATGATGAAGTGCGCTCGCGACATTCCACTCGTCCGCGGAGACCGCAACTCGGCGGCGTTGGCGATTGAGCAGTGCAAGAAGCGACTCGATTCGAACGTCTCGGTGATGATCTTTCCTGAGGGCCGCCGGACCAAAAGCGGCGAGCTCAATACGTTCAAGCCTGGCGCGTTTAGGTTGGCGATCGAAAGCGGCCATCCCATTTTGCCGATGGCGGTCCACGGCACTCGCGGGTGCTTGCGCAGCAATGATTGGCGGATGGGTAAGGCCACAGCGGAGGTGCGAGTACTTGAGCCAATCGAGACCACCGGTATGACCAGGGCTGACCTGCCGGCCCTGCGCGACCGGGTTCGGTCCGTGGTGAGCGCGGCACGCGATGAACTCCGCGCCGAGCACGGATACGTCGTTCCCGTCGGTGAACAGGGCTAACCCTGCAGGTCCCCATCCGCCTGCTCGAAGCAGCTCACGTGTCGGTTCGTCCGGCGCTATTGGTACTGGTTGCGTCGAGCACTGCGGTGTTCATTGCTACACCGTTCCTGCTCCGCCCAATCGCTACCGAATTCGAGGTTTCGCTTGGCGTCGTCGGCTGGGCGTCGACGTCCCAACTCGCTGGCTTTGTGCTGGCATCATGGCTCGCTGGGCGGCTCCTCCGCCCGGTCCGACCGATATTCGTCGCGATCTGCCTGATTGGTTTGACCGCGAACATGCTGTCCGCGTTTGCCCCCAACCTCGCATCGCTTGCCGGAACACGCATGCTGAGCGGCGTATCGCTTGGGCTCGCGGCCTGGTTTGCCTGGCAAGACGCATTCGGGGATTCAGAAAAGACCGGGGATGTCGCGGTGACCGGCCCCCTCGTCGGTGTTGTGCTCGCTCCGGGAATCGCCGCGCTTCTCGATATCGGCGGGATCCAGGTCGTGTTCTTCGTGCTTGCCGCGGTTGCTGCAGCCCCACTCCTCTTCGTCGGCCAGGTTCCAACACGCGACCGGCTTCGCCCGCATCGAACGCGACACGCGGCCACTCGGGCAGCACGCGCCATCCTCCTTTCGCTGTCGCTGATCACAATGGCTGGCTCGTCGGTGTTCGTCTATGCAGCCGCAATCGGCACGGAATTCAACGATCTTTCACCGTTCGTCGTGTCACTGGTCTTCAGCGCGAACGCACTCGTCTCCATACCCGCAGCGAAATGGTCAGGGCCACGCGGTCCGGCCGGCCTCTGGTTCTGCGGCACGGCCGCATTGAGCTTCGTGGTGCCAGCCGTGCACGTACCGATCGTGTTCATCACCGCGTTGGTGAGCTGGGGTTTCGTGTTCTTTATGGGGATTCCCGCAGCATTCGGGCTGCTGGCGTCGCGATCAAGATTCCCCGAAGAGCGAGCCGGTGACGCTCAAGCGGTGATGGCACTCGGGCGCGTCGCCGGCCCGCTCATCGGTGGTGCGTTTATCGGCTCGGGCGCCACCACCAAGATGGGACTCGCCGCAAGTGTGATCATGTTGTCGGCTGCCGCGCTCTTGCTCTACGTCGAGCGTGACCGCTTTTCCCAGTAAAAGCGCCCGCTTGCGGGCGTGCCGCGCCCGGTCAGCAGCGACGGAGGATGCGGAGGCTGCCAGCAGCCGAGACTTCTTCGAAGCGGCCAAACTCGATCGCTGGAAGGTAGATCTGCTCGTACGGTGGCCGGCCGCCGTAGGCCGGGTCCGGGAACACATCGTGGATTGCGAGCGTGCCGCCGGGAGCGACGTGCGGGGTCCAGCCTTCGTAATCAAGGCGAGCAGGTTCGTCGCCGTGACCCCCATCGATGAACAGGAATGACAGCGGGGTTGTCCACACCGCTGCAGCTGCCGGGGACCGACCGACGAGCGCCATGACCGAAGCTTCGAGGTTGGCGTCGAACATCGCTGTTCGAAAGAACGGGAGGGTGTCCATCTTGCCGGTTCGCCCGTCGACGACATCGGTGTCGTGATGCTCCCAACCCGCCTGATTCTCTTCAGATCCGCGGTGGTGGTCGACAGCGAACAGCACACGTCCAGTTCGTTCTGCGGCGTCACCCAACCACACCGTCGAACGGCCGCAGTACGAACCGACCTCAAGCATCGGGGCGTCGGGAACAGCAGAAGCAGCGCCCATCGCTGCATCCCACAGCGCGTCGCCTTCGTCTTCGGGCATAAACCCCTTGGTCTGCAAGGCGATTCGTCGACGGAATTCGGTGAGGCTCACCGCTCCCACGATACGGCGGCCAGTCAGGCAGCAATCACCAGGTGTCCCAGTGAATGATCGAGTCGGGATCGGGGCGCATTGCGGGCTTGAAGTCGGTGCCAACGGTGTGAGCGAGTGGGCTCAGCACCGCCTGCTGCACGTCGTCGAACGGGATGCCGACGACATCAGCGATCTGCTGCTCCATCATCAACCCGACGGTGGTCCAGCAGGTTCCGAGGCCGCGTGACCTGGCGGCGAGCATGAAACTCCACATCGCGGGCAGGAGGTTGCCCATCGTCGACGCGGACGTCATCGCCGGAACTCCTTCAAGGCGGCCCGACGTGGTGCAAGCAATAACGAGTGCTGGCGCCTGACCCATTGTTTCGCCGAGGTAGTCGGCCGAGGTCGCAACGCGATCTTGCTGGGCCTGCTCAATGTCGGTGTCTTTCTCAATCGAGCCAGCGTAGACGCCGTCCATCGAGCGGTAGATGTCGAAACACTGGCGGTAGATCTCGCCGATCGCCGCCCGCTTTTCGGCGTCCTTGACGACCACGAACTGCATCGTCATGGCGTTCGACCCGGATGGCGACTGCATTGCAATACGTACACAGTCGCGGATGTCATCATCGTCGACGGGTCGGGAGTAGTCGAGACGCTTGCGAACCGCTCGCGTCGTGGTGAGTAGTTCATCGTTGGAGAGATCGAGCAGAGCCATGCGGGGACACTACGCGTCGCGGCTCTGGCGACAACGACCCGGTCGGGCACCGATCGACCCGGTCACCTGACATCCACAGCATCCGACACGTAATTCACCGGTTGTCGGCCACCGAAATCGATGAAAAGCGTGGCAACATGGCCCTCGCATGACTTTCGCCGCCACAACGCCCGATCCGGATGCACCGACGACGGCAGACGGTCAGCGGGCACTCAACGATCTCGTCCACTTGTTGGACCTTGAGACCATTGAGGTCAACATCTTTCGAGGGCAGAGCACCGATGAAGACCGAGTGCGCGTCTTCGGCGGTCAGGTCGCGGGCCAGGCCCTCATCGCTGCTGCTCGCACCATCGACGAACCAGGGCGACACGTGCATTCGCTGCATGCATACTTCCTTCGCCCAGGCGACCCCAAACAACCCATCCTTTACGAGGTCGACCGAATTCGTGATGGCCGAAGCTTTGCAACCCGTCGCGTTGTAGCAATCCAGCACGGGCGTGCGATCTTCAATCTGCAGACCAGCTTCCACGATGAAGAGACCGGCCCCGATCACCAAATCCCCATGGACGGAAACCTCGGCGATCCGGAGGATCTTCCCGACTTCCACACCCGGATGGCGCCGCACAAGGAACGCATTGGAGACTGGTATCACCGGCCCCGCCCGATCGATCTGCGCTACGTCGACGGCGACCCAATGAGCCGCCAGGGCGAAGCCAACCTTGGCCAGCACGTATGGCTCAGGGCAAACGGTTCACTTCCGGACGACCCGGTGTTGCACGCCTGCATTCTCACCTACGCCAGCGACATGACGCTCCTCGACACCACGCTCCTACCGTTCGGGCTTCCGTTCGATCATCCGGGGTTACAGATGGCGAGCCTGGACCATGCAATGTGGTTCCACCGGCCATTCCGAGTCGACGAGTGGCTGATGTATCAGCAGCGAGCGATCTCGACGGGAGCATCCCGGGGGCTCGCCAGCGGCGCGATCTTCACCGCTGATGGTCTGCTTGCGGTCAGTGTCGTCCAGGAGGGTCTCGCGAGGTTCACACAGTGAGGCGCAGCGCATCGCGAATCGCGTTTGGCGCAGCGGCAGCGGCTTTGCTGATCGCAGCGTGCGCAGACAGTGACTCCGTGACCTCGCCCGCCGATGGCCCAACCATCACGCTCGGCACCGTGCCCGAACCTCCGACCACGGTTGGTGACGACGCAGGCCAGGCCGACGTCGAGGTCGCCGCTCCGGCCGGCACCACGATTCCGATCACTCCGTCGCCTGGTGCGGACCTCCCAACTCAGACACCGTCTCAGGTTGAGGCGACCCCGGTCACCACGCAACCAGGCCCGCTCCCTGAGCCATCGGTCCGGCTGATCGACATTGCCACGTTCCAGGAACCCGTCGAGGCCACCCGAGCGCCGGGCGATCAGCGCGTCTTCGTTGTCCAGAAGACCGGCCAAGTCGTCGCTGTCGATGACGAGTCCAACCTGATCGTGTTCGATATCTCCACGGTCACCGACACCACGTTCACCTCCGAGGGCGGAGAGCAGGGCCTGCTGGGGCTTGCGTTCCACCCAACTGAACCACTCGCATATGTGAACTTCAACAATGCCGACGGCAACACGATCGTTGCCGAGTTCGTTGTCGATCCATTCACGTTCAACTTTGACCCGACATCATTCCGCGAAGTCATCACCATTGAGCAGCCATTCACCAACCACAACGGCGGCGAGCTTGCCTTCGGACCCGACGGCATGCTCCATATAGGCCTCGGGGACGGTGGCTCGGCCGATGACCCAAATCGTGCAGCGCTTGACCTGTCATCGCGCCTCGGCAAGATCCTGCGTATCGATCCGCTTGCAACCGAGTTCGCACCGTTTGCGGTACCCGGCGACAATCCCTTCGTTGGCGTCGATGGGACCGACCCGACAATCTGGGCGCTCGGTTTGCGCAACCCGTGGCGATTCTCATTTGATTCACTCACGGGAGACCTCTGGATTGCCGACGTCGGCCAGAATCTGCTCGAAGAGATCAACCTCGCAGGAGCGGTCGACGGCGTCGACGCCGGTCGCGGAGTGAGTTTCGGATGGAGTGCGTTCGAGGCCGCGGAGCGATTCAACGATGACCAGCCAGCTGATGGGCACACGCTCCCGATCGCCAGCTACACCCACGAAAACGGCAACTGCTCGGTGAGTGGTGGCGTGGTTGCTCGAGATTCGTCATATCGAGATCTCAACGGCTGGTATGTCTACGGGGACTTCTGCTCCGGCACCATTTGGGCGCTCGACACGACGTCGGTCACCTCCTCTCCGGACGGTCCGGTGGGTGAACCTCGCATCGTTCAAATTGCGACGCTTCCCGCACTCACCGCCATCGTCGAAGGACCATTCGGTGATATTTATGCGCTGAGCCTCGACGGCGCGATGCAACGCCTCGTAGCGGCCTGACCCTGAACCCGCTCCTTGCCCCCCGGTGAGGGCTGCGGTACTCAGGATCAGCGCTGCACAGATACAAGGAATCGCCGCCACGGTCCAATCGGCTGGCAACGCGTCAGGCGACGCGTTCGAACTCAATCTTGCGCTCGGCGACATCGACACTGATGAGCTTGACCTTGATGTCATCACCCGGGTCCACGCGGCGGGCCACCGTCCGGGTCACCACAGCGGGGTCACACACCTGGATTCGAGTGCCTCGGTCGTCTTCGTCGGTCACGACTGCCTCGAACACCTCGCCTTCATGCCCCTGCAGCAGGATCGCTTCGGCGAGATCGATAGCAGCACGGTCAACTCGGTTGGCAAGGGTCGTGCCTCTCCGCATCGCCTGAGGAAGTTCCGCGAACCCCGATGCAATCTCGTCGGGAACCTCTCGCCCATTCGCGACAGCGAGCGTCGCTTCGATCACATATCGATCAGCGAGTCGGCGCAGCGGTGCCGTTGCGTGCACGTAGGTCGCCGCCAGCGCTGCATGCCATGGCCTGCCGTCCTTGATACCGCCGTCCTTTGGCCCACCCTCGACTTCGAAGTGGCCATACGGCGTGTAGGAGGCCCCACCACTGGCACGACGGACTGCGAGTTGGAATGCGGAGGTCTTTGGATCGTCATTCGGTAGCGAATGCTCGAAGGCACCCAACGACATCCCCTTGGGCCAGTCGAGACCAAACGCGCGTGCCGTGTAGCGCAGGCGCCCCACGTGCCGCTCGTCGACAGGCGGCATCGTTCGGAACAACCCGGTCTTTGCCTCCCACAACGCATCGGCGATTGCCATGTTGGTGGCGAGTGACATCGCGGCGTTCTGATTCTCGGCCGGGTTGCGGGGACGGAACCGGAGCGTGAACCCTCCGTCGGCGCGAACAACTTCCTGTTCAGGCCACTGGATGCGGTCGGCACCGCGGGACTGTTCCGCGATCTCGATGCGACGCGACAACTCGGGGAATGCGTCGGGAAGGTCGGCTGGGGTGACCGTGGCATATGCGAGCTTGACGCGATTGCGGATCATCGAGCGCTCGGCGCCGTCGAGCGAGACGCCACCGTCGGCAGCAACACGCACCGTGAACATGATGGCCGGCTTCGGCGACCCGGGAAGGAGGCTTCCGGCGTCTTCGGCAATGCGCTCAGGATGCAATCCAGAGCGGCCGTCCGGAAGGTAGATCGTGCTGCCGCGCTTCCAGGCTTCACGGTCAATCACGTCACCGTGACGAACGAACCAGCCAACATCGGCAATGGCGTAATGCAAAATTACGTCGTCGCCTGACAACGACACAGCAAAGGCCTGGTCAAGGTCGGTGCTGCTGGCTGGATCAAGTGTGAGGAACTCGATGTCGGTGCGATCGACGTGCTGCCAACGATTCGGTGTTCCCGCTCCAGGAACAACGACGTCGAACGGACGAGACGCTGCAACTTCAGCAGCATCGTTCACTTCATTGGAATGCTCCCCCGGAACGTCGAAGTCTGCTCGCAGCCGTGCAAACCCCTCACGGAAGTCCGCAATCGTGTCATCGGGGAGAAGCAGTCTTCCGGTCCGAGCCATGGCGGCATGCTAGGACGCGTCGGTCAGATGCGAGTGATGGTCAGTTCCCGATAGGCCCGAGGACGCGATCGAGATACTCGTTGCGGAACGTGCCGGTTGGGTCGACCACTGCTCGCACGCTTTGAAACTCGTCCCACCGGGGGTAACGATTGCGAAGCGTGTCGGCTGTCTGGTAATGAAATTTGCCCCAGTGCGGGCGGCCCTCGTAGTCGTCCATGATCGCTTCGACGCCACGGAAATAGTCCCCGTACGCCATGCCCTTGTACTGGTGAACAGCGATCCACCCCGAATCACGCCCCGACGCGGTGGAAAGTGGAATGTCATCGGCGGCCGACACGCGAACCTCGACGGGGAACAAGGGAGGAGCGTTCATCGAACCAATGAGTTTCCGGACTCGCTCGAGCGCCTCGGGCACCGCCTCGATGGGGAGGCCGTACTCCATCTCCATGAACCGAACGTGACGGGGCGAAGCGAAGACACGGAAGCTCTTATCCACACGAGTCCCCGACCCGACGGACCCAGCGAGGAGTCCTCCGATCCGGTCACGAGTGTTCGGGAAACGTCGATTGACGCGCATCGCAGCATCGAAGGCCACGTTCTCAAACAGGATCTTATTGACGAAGTGTTGTCGCTTCGAATGCGCCCGGGCCACATCGGTACTGATGTCGTTGCGCTTCACGAAGCATTTGTTAGTGCCTGGCAACCAGAAGAACTCAGCATGACGGGCGCTTGCCGTGAACGACATCCAGTCTCGGAGAAGGTCATCGAGTCGTTCCGGGCCTTCAACAGCGCACAGGTTGAACGCTGGCAAGGTTTCGAGCGCAACCTTGGTGATGATTCCGAATGCCCCGACGCTGACCCGCCCAGCACTCCACACGTCAGTGTTGGTCGTTGCATCACACCACAGCACCTCCCCGGTGCCGGTGACCAACTCGAATCCGACGATGCCTGTGGCGAGGTTGCCGAGCATCACTCCGGTCCCGTGAGTTGCGGTCGCCGTCGCCCCGGCGATCGTTTGCACGTCGATGTCACCGAGGTTCGGGAGGGCTCGACCGTGCTCATCGAGTGCCAGGTTCACATCGCGCAACCGCATACCCGCACCGACCGTGACCACACCGGTGTCGGCGTCGATCGACTCCAATTGGTCGAGGCCATCGAGACGAACCAGAACACCATCGGTCATCGCTGCGGCAGTGAATGAATGCCCAGCGCCGACCGCTTTCACCCGACTCCCGCGAGCACAGGCATCCTGAACGATTCTCGCCACGTCGCCCGTCGTCCGGACGGCGCTGATCGCTTGGGGAAGACACCGCTGATTGCCCGCCCAGTTTGTGAACGTTCGCTTCGACATCAAAAACCCTCCGGTCCCGATCGCCTCGTCGTCGGGCGCTCTTGCGACCATATACAACAGCAGCGCTTCCGGCTTGACCCCAGGCACCGAACAGAGTTGGATTGATCGGATGCCAAGTAGCGAACCGACCACCATCGACCAGATCCCTACTCCGGCCCTGGTCGTCGAACGGTCGGTCTTCGACGCGAACACCGCTGCCATGGATGCGATTCATCCTGGGGCGAAGCTGCGGCCGCATGTGAAGGCGTTCAAGTCGACGGCGCTTGCGTCGAAGCTCTCAGCAGCAGGCCACACAGGGTTCTGCTGCGCGACGCCGCGTGAGGTTGAGGGCATGGTGGCCGCAGGCCTCGGCGACGACCTCCTCCTCGCCAACGAGTCGCTCGACGTTGCTCGACTGGGAGTCCTCGCCGACCGGGCCCAGATCACCGTGGCCGTCGATTCCGACACGACGCTTGACGCTGCGATCGCCGGCGGGGTTCGTTCGGTGTTGATCGATGTGGAAGTCGGCCTCCCTCGATGCGGGTGCGACCCCGCCGACGCCGGTCGCCTCGCCGACCGGGCGCGGGCTGCCGGCCTCGAGGTACGCGGAGTGATGGGCTACGAGGGCCACCTCATGATGATCGAAGACCGGACACAGCGAATCGACAAGGTCGGAGCATCGATGGAGCTCCTCCTGGCGGCGTGGGCCGACGTCGGTGGCGACATCGTGTCGGGTGGCGGCACCGGAACGTTCGACACAAACACGTCGTGTACCGAGATCCAGGCCGGCAGCTACGCACTCCTCGACACGGACTACGCGAAGCTCGACCTGCCGTTCAACATTGCTATCAACATCTTGGCCACCGTCATCTCGGTCAGCCCGAAGGGCTGGATCATCGCTGATGCTGGCCTGAAGTCGCACGGCATGGACCATGGCAACCCCACCTGGGAACACGGTGACATCTTCTTTATGTCCGATGAGCACGTCAGCTTGCTTCCCAAGGAACCCGGCCAGTTTAGCGATTGGAAGGTCGGCGACCGCGTCCGGCTCCTTCCGGCACACGTCGACCCGACCGTCGCGAAACACGAACAAATGTGGATCATCGATGGCGAGAACGTGGTCGAACGATGGGCCATCGACCTTCGCCACTGGTGATCTGATCGGGCTCCGGCTCGACGGTGGCCCTAGCGCACGTTCTAGCGTCAACCATCATGACGACCCCCCCGATTCCGACGACGATTACCGATGCCACCGCCGAGTGGATGACCGAGGTACTACGTGGGTCCACAGCAATTCCCGCCGACACGAGTGTGTCATCGCTATCGACCCATCAAATCGGGCAAGGCGTCGGCCTGATGGGTGAGCTGTACGTTGCCACCCTCGAGTACGTCGGGGGCGAGGGGCCGGCTTCGGTGGTGGTGAAACTCCCATCGATGGTCGAAGCAAATCGCCAACAAGGCGTCGCGCTCGGGATGTTCGAGGCCGAATGTCGCTTCTACGCCGAGATGGGTGATCTGACCGGCGCTGGCTTGCCGGAGGTGCACCTCAGCATCATCGAGTCGGGCACCGCTGACTTCGTGATTGTGATGGAGGACCTCAGCCACATGGAGATGGTTGACCAATCAACCGGCATGACGCTCGAACAGGCCCAGGCCGCTGTGCGTGTGCTCGCCGATGTACACGCTGCGTGGTGGGGCAAGGTCCAAACACCCGAACTTGAGTGGATTCCATCGCTCGACGGTGCCCGAATCGAGATGGTCAACGGACTCCTTCCACAGCTCTGGCCGATCTTCCTCGGAGCATTTGCTAATCGTCTGCCCGAAGGCGGAGCCGAGTTGGGCGAGAACTGGAGTAACCGTTACCTCGAGTTGATGGGCGGGCTCGCAGCCCGTTCGCCCTGGACCCTGTTGCATCAGGACTTCCGGGTCGAGAATATGATGTTTGGTGATGCCTCGAAGAACGAGGTCACGGTGATCGATTGGCAAGGACTCGGGCGCGGCCCGGGGTGCTACGACGTTGCGTACATCCTCGGCGGGTCGATGCCGATCGAGCTCCGCCGCGAGAACGAGCGTGACCTGGTGGCCGTGTACCACGAGCGGCTCCTCGCCAACGGGGTCAGCGACTTTTCGCTCGAGCAAGCCTGGGATGACTATGTGTATGGACACCTCCTCGGTGGGCTTGCAACCTCGGTGTTTGCCGGAGGCACACTCGACCTCGCGAACGAACGCGGATTCGAACTGATTGCCGACATGGCAAACCGCCACTTCACCGCCGCCCTCGATTACGGCGGCTTCACCATCCTCGACAAATAGCCAGCCATACCGAGATTCATCATTCCCGAACCCAACCCCGGGAGTGTCTTCAATCAGCGGCGGGCGCCCATGAACATGCCTTTGAGCGCTTCATAGTGCTCGATGACATGTCCGGCCCCGAGCACAACCGCTTCGAGCGGAACGTTCGACATGCGTACGGGAACTTGGGTTTCGCGTTCAATTCGCTCGGCCAGGCCGCGCAGGAGGCCGCCACCTCCGACGAGATACATGCCTCGCACCAGGAAGTCTTGCGACAGTTCGGGTGGCGCCTTGGATAAGCACCGAATCACCGACGCCACAATCGACGAAATGACGTCCTCGATGGCAAACCGAACTTCTTCAGGAGTGAGCAGCACGGTCTTGGGGAGGCCGGTCATGAGGTCGCGGCCACGAACTTCGGCCTGATTCTCGTCTTGGGTTGGGTCCGCGGAGCCAATAGCGACCTTGATCTCTTCAGCGGTGCGCTCACCGATCGCAATGCCATGTTCGCGACGAACGTGGTTCTGGATCGCAGCGTCGATGTCAAATGAACCCACACGGACCGCTTCGATCGAAACAATGCCACCGAGCGAAATCACTGCGGTTTCCGAGGTGCCGCCACCGATATCGATCACCATGTTGCCAACGGGCTCATCGATCGGCAGGTCAGCACCAATTGCTGCAGCCATCGGCTGTTCGATGAGACTGGCCTCAGCAGCGCCGGCACGACGGGCTGCATCGGTGACCGCCCGTCGCTCAACCTCGGTGATCGCCGACGGGACACAGATGACGACCTTCGGACGGGTGAACCGTGAGACGCCGACACGTTGCAGTAGCAACCGGATCATGCGCTCGGTGATTTCAAAGTCGGTGATGGCACCACCACGCAATGGACGCACCGCAACGATGTAGCCGGGAGTGCGACCGATCATCTGCCACGCTTCACGACCTGTTGCCAGCACCTCACCGGTCTGACGGTTCAGAGCGATCACCGACGGCTCGTTTAAGACGATGCCGCGGCCCTTCATGTAGACGAGCGTGTTCGCCGTCCCGAGATCGATTGCAAGGTCACGAGCCATGGATGACAGCCATCATGTCGGCGGTCGAGGCAATCCGCACCACAAGGAAGTCGCAGATCTCAGGATTCATCCGTTTCAGTCTCGTCTGAAACTTCTGCAGCATCGCGGACCTGATCGATCGTGGGGCGCCGAGCCTCGGGTGAGAGTGCATTGATCTGTCGCCGGAAAGAGTCGACCGGATCTGGTTTAGGACGAAGTATTCGGGCCAGAACGACGACTGTCGCGATGACCAGCAGGGCGACGAGGAGGTACGGGATCATTGAGTGGTCTCCACGTCACGGGGGTCGGACACGTCATGTGATCCCGTTCCCCAGTCGGACCCATCGGCCCACACTTCGTGCTTCCAGATTGGTGCCGACTCTTTCAACGCATCGATCGCGAAGCGACCAGCCTCAAACGCTTCGGGACGGTGCGGTGCAGACACAACAGCGATCACCGACGATTCCTCGAGTTCAAGCCGACCCGTTCGATGCAACAACACGACTCGACCGGTTTGGGGCCATCGGCTCCGAAGCTCATCGACGATCGTTTTGAACACGGGCTCAACCTGCTCGTCGTAGGCCTCATACGTCAGATGTTGTACGTCGGAGCGACCTTCAGCGTGGTCGCGAACGGTTCCGCTGAACAGCACGACTGCCCCGCAACTCGGCAACACCGCCCATCCATACGCTCCAGCGATCGGGAGTTCTTGGTCGGTTAAACCGAGCCAGTTGTCTCCGTCAAAAGGGGGCTTCACGCTGAGGATAGTAGCCCTGCGCTCACAGCGGCTCGTCGCGCCGATGGGCATCTGTGCACGATTTTCGCCAGACCGCAACACATTCGGTGGGCGGCGGTCACGAACTGACACATTGAGACGTGCACATAAGCCATGCTGCCCGCGCGACCTCCACCGCTCAATCGAGGTGGCTACCATCTCCCCATCGTGGGACCTGCGCCGCTACCTCCGCACGAACGACCGTGGCGTCATCCGTCTGAGCTTGCTCCGACTGCCGCCGATGTCGACGTCGACACACCGGTGGGAGCACGCGTCCTCATTTTGGCCACAGGCGCAGCTGCAGCACTGATCGCCGTCGTGATGGTCGTGGCCTTGGGCCCGGGGCATGCGAACTCGCCAACCGCACTCAGATCGACCACGTTGCCGCCTGCCATCGTCCAGCTGGACAACGCGTCGAGCCAGATCGGCGCATCAAGCGAACCGGCCCAGGGCCTCGTTCAGATCGCACGCACCACGATGACGGGCAACAACGCACTCGCTCTGGTGGGTGCCCCAAATGCAATCTCGGGAGCGCCGGTCGGCGATGCTCGAGACTTCGACGTCGCCAGCGCCCTCCCGCGGCCTGATGAGCGGGTCATCGTGCTCACCCTTACGCACGCTTACCGCATCGCTTGGAGCGATATCGATCGCATCGCTGCACCTGACGGTTCAATCGTGGTGACGCGCGACGGTGCGCTGGTCGCGACGTTTGTGAGCGGCGAGCTTCGCCTGCTCGCTGAGTAGCTACCGTCGACGGCGGCGCAGCCATCGTCGAACGACGCTCGCTGCCACGGCGGTCAAAACAGCCGAACCAAGAACCGCGAACCCCAGGGTGAGTTCTTGGCGTCGCTTCGGAGACACCATTGTCCACCAGGGAGCTTGCGTCGCCTCGACGTAGGCCTGCTCGTTGGTGATCGTGGGTTCCCAACCGGCCTCTCGAAGCCGACCGTTCGAAATGATCCATGGCTCACGCGTGTAGGGCTGCAACCCCGGTGGGAGCGGACCGCGTTCAAAGCGCCAACGCAACGACCCAATCACCTCCGACAGCCGTTCGGGCAACGGAAATCTCGGACGTTCCCCGGACAACGCTCGAACTCGTTCGCCGGCCACCCATCCATCGGGCGCAACGTTGAAGACACCATCGAGCCGACGACGCACGGCGAGGACGATTGCCGTAGCGAGGTCGTCGAGATGCAGGAACTGGCTCGGCGGATCCGCTTGGGCGACTCGCTTGCCGAGTCCGGACACGAGGGCGGAGGCGAGCCGCGAGCTGTCGCCAGCGGCTAACGAGAGTGCTGGGCGCAACACGCTGGTGACGCGTCCGGCCCGGGCGCGACGCCACTGATCGACCAATTCCTCGGCGGAGGCGAGCTGACGGGCGAAGACGAACTCAACGTCCGGACGAATCACGGCATCCTCGGTGAGCGGTTTCGGGTTGTTGGGTGCCGCCCCGTAGACGAGTGCGGAGGAAACAAACACGATCTGGTCTGCGGAGAACTGGTCGGCGGCGGCAAGCGATGACGTCACAAACTCGCTCGCACTTTCGCGGCGCTCGGCGCGCCGGTCGTAGTCACTGGTACCAAGGTCGATCACGACGTCAGCGGCATCAGGCCATGTCATCGGGCCAGCAGACGACGGGTGTACCGACTCGTCAAGGATGAACACGTCGGCGCCATCATCGGCGAGGAGTTGTGACACGCGTTCGCCGAGCGGGCTGTGCGCTCCGGTCAACACTGCGATCGTCATCATCGAAACGATACCGCTCGGCGTCGGATCGCTCGTAGCCTTGGTACATGGCCGACGACTCTGGCGACGATCAAAACATCAATCCGTTCGAAGGGATGCCGATGTTTGGCGACATCTCGAAGATGCTGTCGGGTCAGGGTCCCCTGAACTGGGATGCGGCGCGCCAATTTGCGATCATGTCTGCGTCGGGCGGCGGCGGATTGGGAGGCCTCGCTGGTAGCACCCCGGTCGCTTCTCCCAACATCGATCCCACGGTGCGAATCAAGTACGTCGAGTTGGCAAACATCGCCCGCCCCCACGTCGCTGACGTGATGGGCATCGACGTTCCTGAGGTAGAGCCCTCGGTCGCCACACCAGAACAGTGGGCTGCCGAGACCCTCGATGCGTACCGCCCCCTGTTCACCGAGATGGCTTCCTCGCTCGGGTCAAGCGACGACATCGACGCCGGCAGCGACCCGATGGCCCAGATGATGGCGGGCCTGTCGAAGATGATGGCCCCGGCAATGCTCGGGATGGCCGTTGGTTCGATGGTCGGAAACCTGGCGACTCGGGCATTCGGCGTGTACGACCTGCCGATCCCCCGTGCCACGCCGGCGCTTGTACTGGTCCCTCCGACAATCGATGCCTTCGCCGACGCATGGGAAATCGCCATCGACGAGATGCGCCTCTGGGTGTTGGCTCATGAAATGGCTGGACTGGCGTTGTTCTCGGTCCCCCACTTCGCCGATCACCTTCGTGGACTCGTGCAGCGTCACGTGGGCGCTTTCAAGCCCGACGCCTCAGCGGTGACCGACAAGCTCGGCATGCTCGAGATGGACCAGAGCGACCCAATAGCGGCCATGCAGCAGGCATTCGGTGACCCCGAGGTCTTGCTCGGAGCAGTGCGTTCCGACGAGCAATTGACCATGGAACCAGCGCTCGACGCAGCGGTTGCCACGGCAATCGGTGTGATCGACTGGGTTGTCGACGCCGTCGCTGTTCGCACCATCGGTGGCAATGCACTGCAAATCGCTGAGGCGGTTCGGCGTCGCCGGGCCGAGACCTCTCCCGACGACCTCTTCGTTGAGCGGTTGCTCGGGATTCGTCTCGGAGCCGATCAAACGGCGCGTGGTAAGGCGTTTGTTCAAGGCGTCGTTGACCGTGCTGGCGAAACAGGTTTGATGCCGCTGTTCAGTGATCCCGGGGCGGTTCCGACTCCGAACGAGATTGAGGCCCCGGGCCTGTGGCTGGCCCGGGTGGCCCCGGAGAACGCCTGAACCCTGTGGGCGGCGTGATGTCGTCCGGCCGACGCTGACGAGGCCGTGCCTTCGGTGGTTGCTGTTTCCCGGAACGTTGTCCATCGGTCTTGCTGCGCCGAGCTCCGTTGGCGTTCCCTGCCTGACGACGCGAGCCACCCTTTCGGCGACCGCCTCGCGGACGGCTTCGCTTCCGAGACACCGAGCTCCCACGTTTGGAGCGAGCAGGCGGGCGGCGGGGAGCAGGTTGGCGATCTCGGATCTGAAGCTGGACAAGCGCGGCGGCGGCGACCACCCCCACCACGAGCAAACCGATTGCGCCAGGCAACTGGAGAGCAACGGCGATAAACGCAGCAGCAGCCCACGCGAACTGAAAGCGCGTCTCAAACGTGGCGAAGGCTCGGCCCTGATTGGCCTCAGGGGCGTCGCGCTGCACGATGCTCTCAAAGGCCAGCCGCCCGAGTGCAGCCACGAAGTTGACAACGCCGGCGAGCGCGACCCCCGCCAGCGGAGAGCCAAGCGCCGCCAGTCCGATTCCACCGACGGCGCTGATGATCAACGCTGCCGAAAGCATCGTCTCCTCACGCATCATCCGGCGCACGCGCGGTGCGACCGCATTCCCCAAGAGCGTGGCGAGCGCAGAGACTCCAATGGCGGCACCGAACAGCAACGTGCCGTCGTCAAACGAGCGCAACCAGAACGCGAGATGGAAGAATGTAAAGCCGACATTGGCACGCAGGACCGTCATCGCAATTGAGCCAAGGCGCAGCGACGGCGACTGTAATTCGACGACTTCTTCGTCGTCGGCCGCGGTGGCGGCAACAACTTCAGGAGCCAACCTCAAAGCGGACGCGAATGCTCCGGCAAAGAGAAGCGAGCCGTAGACGAGCGCTGCGGGCGACCCGATGGTCGTCAAAAGAACGGCCGCTGGGACGACGGCAACCATGCCAGTGAGGCCGCTGACCAGGCCAAGCTTCGAGTTTGCCTCCACCAGCTCGGTCTCGCTCCGCACGGTCGACGGCACGAGTGCCGATTTCGATACGGCGTACGTCTTCTGGAGCACCAGTGAGCCGAACACCAGCGGAAAAAGCGCGACGGTGTCGACGTAGAGCGCCATCAGCAGCAGGAGTGCGAACCTGAGGGCTGCGACGAGCGCGATGACAAATCGCCGACCGCCTGCGACTCGGTCAATCAGCGGTCCGATCAGCGGTGCGACGACCAGGAACGGCGCGAAACTGATCGCCAAGAAGAGCAACACCTGGGTGCGTGCTGCATCGAGCTCAACACTGAAGAAGAACGAGTCTGCGAGGGCAACGACCATCGCGGCGTCGCCCGCCATCATCAATGCGTGCGTAATCGCGAGCCGGGTGAATTTCGACTTCGGCGCCGTCGGGACCCCTGGGAGTGTCCGGTTCACTTTGAGCATCTTACGACGCGGTGGCCATGCCACGGCTTGACCTTTGGGGTTGGCGCTGTAACCCGCCCACTTCTTGCGCTCCACACCCACCGAACGGATACCCCAACCAGCCACCAACAAGAGGAACACCCCAACATCCAACGTGAGGAGCACCTCAACGAGATCACTCAGCGACGCGTACAGTCAAGGTCGTGACGCTCAGCGATCGAATCCTGATGGGCCCTGGCCCTTGCAACCCCTATCCCGAGGCTGTCGAAGCCCTTGGTCGGCCCATGCTCGGTCACCTCGACCCGGAGTTCATCGAGTTGCTCGACCAAACCAATGAGCGTCTGCGGACCGTCTTTGCCACGTCGAATGCCTTGACCTTCCCTGTATCAGCAACCGGCTCGGCTGGCATGGAAGCCTCGTTCGTCAACTTCGTGGGGCCGGGCGACACCGTGGTCGTCGGGGTAAACGGCGTGTTTGGCGGCCGCATGGTCGACGTGGTGGGGCGCACTGGCGCCACCGCGATTGCCGTCGACCATGAATGGGGCCAACCGGTCGACGTCCAACGCATGCTCGACGCCCACGACTCCCCCGCCATGTACGCAATGGTGCACGCGGAAACCTCCACGGGCGTCGAGAGCGACCTCGCGACCATGGGAGCAAACAAGGGCAATGCATTGCTCCTCGCCGACTGCGTCACTTCGCTCGGCGGTGTCGACCTCCGCATTGACGAGTGGGGTGTAGACGTCGCCTACTCCGGGACCCAAAAATGTCTCGGAGTCGCACCGGGTCTCGCTCCGCTCACCGTGTCCGACCGGGCGATCGAACGCATTCTTCCCAAGCCGCAGTCGTGGTACCTCGATCTGAACATGATCGCCAACTACGTCACCGGTGGCGGTGTGCGGGCGTATCACCACACCGCTCCGGTCTCGATGATCATGTCGCTCCACGCAGGGCTCGGCGTCGTGCTCGACGAAGGCCTCGCCAACGTCCGTGCCCGCCACCAGGCTGCTGGCGACGCGGTGAAGAACGGCATGGTCGACCTCGGCTTCGAGCTTTTCGCTGCGCAGCGGCACCGCCTGGCACCGCTCAGTTCAATTGTGATTCCCGAGGGCCGACTCGGCGCACAGACCGAAGCAGAGGTTCGATCACGTCTGTTGAGCGAATACGGCATCGAGATCGGTGGTGGCCTCGGCCCCGTCGCTGGCAAGGTGTGGCGGATCGGGTCGATGGGCCACACCGCGCGCCAGCGCAACGTGACCACGTTGCTCGCTGCGCTCACCAACATCATCGACTAAATCACCGTTCTCTCCGTCGACCAAACGACCCTCCGCGCACCACCAACCACCTCGCAGTCGACCGACCATTGTCCGGGCGTCTAGTGTCATCGCCCGAATGGACACCGCGCTTGCCACCGAGGAACCAACGCGGTTCGCGTTGCCAACGCCATTGCGAGCACTACTTGTCGGCGGGCTGATCTACCTCTTCCTCGTCGGCGTATCGGCCCTCGAAAAGGGCATCAATATCATGGGGTCCGACACCCAGGAACGGCTCTTCGAGAGTGTCTCGAACCCGATCGCTGGGCTCTGCATCGGCATCCTCGGAACTGTATTGGTGCAGTCCTCATCCGCATCGACGGCGGTCATCGTCGGCCTGGTCGCAACCGGCAACGTAACGGTCGACGAAGCCGTACCGATGATTATGGGCGCCAACATCGGCACCACGGTGACCAACACGCTGGTTTCGCTCGGTCACGTCCGGCAGTCAAACGAGTTCAGGAGGGCCTTCGCCGCCGCCACGGTGCACGACTTCTTCAACGTGTTCGCGGTCCTCATTTTCCTGCCGATCGAACTCGCCACAGGGTTCCTGTCGAAGATCGCCACCGCCATCAGCGACCGGTTGGTCGGCACGGCCGGTTCCGAGTGGAAAAGCCCGATCAAGAAATGGGTGAAGAAGCCGGTCGAGTGGATCGTCGACGGCTGGGAGGCACTCGGCCTCAGTGGCAACTGGCTCGGCACGATCGTCATGATTTCGGGCTTACTGATCGTGCTCTTCGCCCTCACCTTCATCACGAAAAATATGCGCGAGCTCGTCGCTGACCGTGTGGAACGTTCGATCAATACCGTCCTCGGCAGGGGACGCGGCTCGGTGGCGATGCTGCTCGGATTGCTGATCACCATCTCGGTGCAATCGTCGAGCATCACAACCTCGATTCTGATTCCGCTCTCTGCAGCCGGGGTGCTTTCTCTGCGCAACGCCTACCCGGTCACGCTTGGCGCCAACGTCGGCACCACCATCACCGCCCTCCTCGCCGCATTGGCCACGTCGGTACCCGAGGCGCTCACCGTGGCGCTCGTGCACACCTCGTTCAACATTGTGGCGATTCTCACGCTGTACGTCCCTCCGTGGTGGCGCGACTGGCCGATCCTCGCCGCCGAACGTCTCGCCAATGTCGCAGTAAAGCAACGGCTCTGGGCAGTCGCATACGTCATGGGGGCTTTCATCGTGCTCCCACTCATCGGTCTGGCGCTCTTGCGTTAGCCGGAAAGCAGGTTGACATGGTGATGTCGTTTTTCAAAAAGAGTTCGGGCGGCCTCGAGCACGTCGTGGCGCGCTCGGTCGGCATGCTGGGCGACGCACGGCACTCGTTCGACCTCGCAACGCTCGCGCTCCTCACCGACACCGATTGGAATGCGGTGCAGTCGGACATCCTCACGACTGATCAGCGGATCAACCAGACCGAGCAGGAACTCCGCGCCGAACTCGTGGTGCACGTCACGGTGCAAGGGTCGACCGAGATCGGTTCGGTGCTCGGCTTGATCCTCCTGATCAAAAAGATCGAACGAATCGGCGACCAGGCAAAGAACGTGCTCGACCTCGCCGAAAGTGGCGTGCAGCTTGCACATGAGGACGACACCGACACGATGCTGGCCGAGCGAGGGATCATCTCGACGATGTTCGGCGAGGCCGCCGAACTGATGACCGAACCGAATGACGATCGGATCGAAGCGCTCGCAGTACGTGCCGGAGCATTGGTCAACAGTCACCAGGCCAAAATCGAGGGGTACCTGCACTCCGACCGTCCTGGGCGCGAGGTCGTCCCACGGGCGATTTACTACCGCTATTTGAAGCGCATCGTGGCAAACCTGCTCGGCATCGTCCGCACGGTCAACGAGCCGCTCCCCACCCTCGGCTACCTCGACAACGGCGCAACCGACACCGGCGACTGAGGGTAATCAGCGTGTCGACCCACTATCAGGTCGCCTGTTTCGAATACTTGTAGCCCAGCCCACGGATGGTGGTGATGCGCGTCGGATGCGACGGATCTGCTTCGATCTTGCCGCGCAGTCGCTTGATGTGGACGTCAAGCGTCTTGGTGTCGCCGACATAGTCGTGACCCCACACACGATCAATCAGAGTCTCACGCGGGAGTACTCGACCAGCATTGGCCAGGAGCAGATGCAACAACTCGAACTCCTTGAGCGGCAAGGTGAGCTCTTCGCCATCGACCGAAACAAGATGCTGGTCTGGGTCAAGCGCAACACCATTGACTTCGATACCTTCGGCTCCCATCATTGCCGCTCCGTCGGCGGCCGGGGCACGACGCAGCGCCGCCCGCATCCGGGCCACCAACTCGCGCAGCCGATACGGCTTGGTCACATAGTCGTCGGCGCCGACTTCGAGACCCACCACGGTGTCGATCTCGGCGCTCTTCGCGGTGACCATGATGATTGGAACTTGGGTCTTCTTGCGAAGCTCGCGACACACGTCGATGCCACTCATCTTGGGCAGCATGACGTCAAGGAGCACAAGGTCTGGATTGACCTCGTCGAATCGGGCGAGCGCCTCGGCACCATCGGTGGCGAACTCAACGCGGAATCCTTCGCGGGTCAGACCAATGGTCAGCGCATCGACGAAACTTGGCTCATCTTCGACGACAAAGATCGTTGCTTCACTCATGGCTTTACCTCAGTTTCTACAAGAGATGGGGGCACCAATTCGTTCTCGGTGGCCTGGCCGCCG
>JBLFZD010000025.1:0-20897 GCA_047610085.1 Ilumatobacter sp.
TGACCCCCTCCGGTACTTTCGTCGGGAGCGGAGGGTGCCTGACCCCCTCCGGTACTTTCGTCGGGAGCGGAGGGTGCCTGACCCCCTCCGGTACTTTCGGTTCCGCGGGCGTCTTGTTCTTCGAGCTCAACGATGGCTTGGAGCGCCCAGAGCGAAAGTGGCTGGTGGAGCGCAAACTCATCCTGAAGGTCGACGGTGACTCGTACGAGCCGACCTTGGTCGTCGGGCTCGTCGAGGAACTCGAGAATGCCGGCATCAACGAGTGACCGATAGATCGCAATCGTGCGGCGAATATGGCCACGTTGGCGTCGGCGGGTCTCATGGTTGTCGCGCAGCATTGCTCGCAAAGACGTGCACCCGTCAACACCGTTTGGAACGGGGCGGTCAAGCATCGACATCACCATCTGGTGGTTGACCTGGAAGTGCGAGCGCAGCTCTTCGGGCTGGCCGTTCACTAGCTTGTCGAACACGTTCTGGTCCCACATGGCGAAGTTGCGGTCGGGTGCCTTCTTCTTGACGATCTTCTTCTTTCCGGTTGCTACCGCCTTCGTAGCCAGACGCAGATTCTCGACGACGTGCTCAGGAGCCTGGACCCACACGTCGCCCCGATCATCGAAGCCCTTGCGGCCAGCCCGCCCAGCGATTTGTGCGAACTCTCTATTTGACAAGATGCGGACCGATGTGCCGTCGTACTTGCAGAGTTGGGTAAACAAGACCGAACGGATCGGTACGTTGACGCCGACTCCAAGCGTGTCGGTTCCGCAGATGATTTTGAGCAAGCCACTCTGCGCGAGCTTCTCGACGAGCAGTCGGTACTTCGGAAGCAGGCCGGCGTGGTGCACGCCGATGCCCGCCGTCAGGAAACGCTTGAGGTCCTTGCCGATCGGGGAGTCGAACCGGAAGGCACCGATGGCCTCACGGACAAGCACTTTCTCCGGCTTCGTGAGCGGATCGAGCGCGATGTAGCCCTGAGCCGCATCGGTGGCGTCCTTCTGAGTGAAGTGCACAATGTAGATCGGTGCCCGGCCGGATTCGAGGAGTTGTTCGACACTGTTGTGCAGCGTGGACGTTCGGTACTCGAAGTGCAGGGGAACGGGCCGAATCGTCGACTTGACGATCGACGTGTCGCGTCCCGAACGGGCGGTGAGGTCGCGTTGGAAGAAGTTGACGTCGCCGAGCGTGGCCGACATCAACACGAATTGGACGTGGGGGAGTTGGAGGAGTGGAAGCTGCCACGCCCACCCGCGTTGCGGGTCGCCGTAGTAGTGGAACTCGTCGACGATCACCACGTCGACATCGGTCTGGTCACCGTCACGTAAGGCCTGGTTGGCCAGAATCTCGGCCGTGCAGCAGATGATTGGCGCGTTTGCGTTGACCGCGGCGTCGCCGGTGATCATGCCAACGTTGTCTGAACCGAAGTCGCGACACAGAGCGAAGAACTTTTCGCTGACGAGCGCCTTGATCGGTGCGGTGTAGTAGCTCCGGCGACCCGAGGCCAGCGCCGCGAAATGAGCCGCTGTTGCTACCAACGATTTTCCCGAGCCTGTGGGTGTGTTCACGATGACGTGATTGCCCAGCAGTATCTCGAACACGGCCTCTTCCTGCGCTGGATACATCTCGATGCCCAGCTCGGTGGTGTAGGCGGTGAACCCATCGAACACGGCGTCGTCGTCGACAACGCCGTCAACCTGGGCTGGAAGGTGGCGAACCAGTGGTGGGCGAGTGTCGATGGTTGTCATGGTGCAGCAGTTGTTGGGGAGACAGCAGCATGGTGAGGCACTCCACGACCGTACCCGCCACGTCGTGACGTGGGGTTCAACGCGTGTCCCGACGAAGTCGACGAGAATTTCGCGGAGCGGGCCGGAACGTCGGTCGCGGTCCGCTGAGTTTCTGTGGTTGTATTGGTGTAGGGCACCATGACTCAACCCACTCCATCTTCGACAATTACTGGCACTCCGGTAGGAGCGCCTGACGGTCGAACGCTGCGCCGGGAGCGGAACATTGCCGTGGCGCGAAGTGCGACGCTCGAGCTGCTTTCCGAGGGGGTTCGTCCGTCGCTTGGTGAGATCGCCGAGCGTGCAGGGTTGGCGACCCGGAGCGTCTATCGGTACTTCGGTGACGCCGACGCCGCGATCGCGGACGCCGTGACCCACCGACGTAACCGGGCCATCGAAGTGTTCAAGAGCGAGCCGTCCTTTGGCCGGTCGATGCCGCTCAACGAGCGTGTGGCCATGTTGATCTTGCGACGCATCCGCCTTGAACGGCTCGTTCACCCGTTGGCCTTTTTCGAGGTGATGGGCGCGAGCACGTTCCTGCTCGACATCGAAGTGCGTGAGGCTTTCTTTCCTGAGCTCGCCGTATCAGGTGATGACGAACAGCTGGCGCTGATTTTGTGTGCAACGTTCCGGCTGCACTCAGTGTGCTCAATGCGTTACGTATTCGGAGATGCCGATGAGCTGGCAGCAGAGGCGTTGTCACGCCTTGTATTGGCGCTGCTTGTCGACGCCCGTTGACGCCTATTCGCCTGGCCAGGGCCCCGGCCGTTTCATTCCGAACCAATCCTTGAGCGCGGCGTCCCACTCGTCGCGCTCCAGCCGTTGTTCAGTCCGAGTTCCCGAGCGTCGAAGGGCGAGCCGGTCCGAGGTGAGTGTGACGCGATCGTATCCATCGACATCGATCAACCTGGTCGCGAATGGCTGCTTTGACCAGCTCGAATTCGGGTCGACCTGCATCGCTGTAGCAACCGGCGCGAAGTCGTCGAATCGATGGGCAACGCGCTTGAAGCGGAAGCGCGCCTCGGGAACGCCATCGACGATCTGCGTCAGGGTCGTTCCCTCGGGGCTTGCGTAGAACTCAAACTGTCCTGATCCGCCGTTCTGTGGGCCGCTCCGGTTGAGTGCGAGGGGGCGGTCGGCGCTGTCGCCGAAGCCCACGTCGACCAAGTATGGCTCAAGGTCGGGAGCGCTGACTTCGAGTGAAAGATGCTCGATCACTCGACTCGGACCGTCTAGAAGCACCGCTGCTCCAAGGAGTTTGACCTGGAAGCCGAGGTGCTCGAGGAGTATCGCGAATGCTCCGTTCACCTCGAAGCACCAGCCGCCACGCGTCTGGTTGACCAGCTTGTCGGCAGCGATGTCCTGGTCGTGGCCAACGCCGCCAGAGAAGACGATGTCGAGGTTCTCGAACGGCACCGTTGCGAGGTGTGCGTGTTGCAGGATGGACAGACTGGCAAGTTCGAGACCAATATCGCGTCGGCGCAGTCCGAGTCGTTGCAGGTACGCGTCGGCGTCGATGCGGTTCACGTTTGCAGCGTAGGGGTGGACCGGCGAGCCGAACCGGCTGCGTAACCTGGCCTGGTGAAGCTCGACCTGGCGATCAACCCATTCGACGCAGAGCTTCCGGACATGATTCGGCTTGCGCAGGCAGCTGCCGAACGTGGTGCCTCTGCTGTATGGGTCGCTGATCATTTCAGCGGCGCGATCGTTGGCAAGCGTTGGTCGCGTGATCCGTTTGTCTGCCTTGGCGCCATCGCCGCTATGACGACAGGGATCGACATCGGTCTCCTGGTGGCGAACATGATGAACCGGCACCCCGCACAGCTCGCCGCAGCGGTCAACACGCTGCAGTCTGTGGCGAGCGGACGGGTGCGGCTGGGCGTCGGCTCCGGCGCTGCGCCCGGGTCCAGATTCGCGAGCGAGCATGACGCGATTGGAACCCAACTCGGAGCCGCGGGAGAACGACGAGCGACCCTGATCGACACGATTGCGGCCCTGCGCAAAATCTGGGCTGCTGACCCCGACCATGCCGGCCACGCCAACACGTCGTTCCACGGTCTCACGGGGATCGTTGATAGTTCGCCCCAGCCGAGCATCATCGTTGGTGCATCGGCTTGGCCGACGATTGCGGTGGCGATCGAGCATGCCGACGGCGTAAATATCCGACGCACCAAGGACCTGCCGGCGCTGTTGAAGCGGGTTGAAGACGTCCGTCCCGAGCGCTTTGAAGTCAGTGTGCTCGTCGGATTCGATGACGTGGTCGGTGCCCCCGAGGATGTTGTGGCGTTCGCTGCTGCAGGTGTTGATCGGCTGGTGATCGGGATGTCGCCGCCGCACGACCCAAAGCGGCTTGAGCCCATCGACTTTTCCTCGTGTGACGTGCGAACGTGGTGATCGCTGATGCGCTCTGCCTCCGCTACCGTCGAAAATTATGACGAAATCTCTTCGCACCGCTGCCCTTCTCGCTGTTTTTGGTTTCGCGATCGCTGCCTGCGGCGGCTCCGATTCGTCGGACGGTGACGCCACTGACGTCGTTGAATCCGTCGAGACGACGGAGGCCCCAGCCGAGGAAGAGGCCGCGCCGGTCTCCGAGGCTCCGCCGGCTACCGAAGCTGCTCCGGCAACCGAGGCTCCGCCGGCGACTGAGGCTGCGCAGGTGACCGAGCCAGCTGAAGAGAGTGCGGTGATTGTGGCATCACTCGTCGAGTGGGCGATCGAGGCACCGACGGAGTACGTAGCGGGAGACGTCACGTTTTCGGCCACAAATAACGGCAACTTTCCCCACGAGTTTGCTGTGATCCAGGCGGAGAGCTACGAGGCGCTACCGCTGACCGAAGGGGGCGCGGTCATCGAAGACGACTTGCCGACCGGTGCATTGATTGGACGCACGGCGCGCCTGGGTGGAGGAAGCGTTGAGAACCTCACGGTCACGCTTTCCCCTGGAAACTATGTGCTGGTGTGCAATCTCGGTGGTGGCAACAACAGCCATGCGGGCCAGGGGCAGCGGCTCGATATCGCGGTTTCGTAGAGATCGGGGCCGGCCCGACTACGTTGAGGACTCATGATCGCCGGAATCTTCGACGAGTTGTTCGGGGTGCCGACGCACCCCTTGGCTGTTCACGCACCGGTGGTGCTGATCCCGATTGCGGCAATTGCAGCCGTCGTGTTTGCGGTTCGTCCTGCATGGAGGGCACGTGCCTGGTGGGTGATGTTGCCGGTTGTGCTGTTCAACGTGGTCATGTTGTTCGTTGCGAAGGAGTCGGGTGAGTCACTGCTCAATGCAGAGCCCGGGGCCGTCCTGCTGCTCGGCACGCAGCAGGCGATTGCCGACCATCAGAGCCTGGGTGAGGCAACATTCATTTTGGCGCTGGTGTGGCTCCTTGTGACGGTTGGGCTCGCAGTGCGCGATCGAATGTCGCTGCGACCTGTAGTTCAGGCGTTGTCCGCCGATGCGGGGGCCGTCGAGCGGGACGTCGTTGCGACCATTTTGAGTGTGCTGACCGTAGTGGCGGCCATCGTCACCACGATTTGGCTCATCAGGACCGGCCACGCCGGCGCCGAATCCCGCTGGACTATCTGAAAGGCGAGGTACTCGGTCACCCGAAGGCGATGGTCGAGCGACAAGCGCCGCGGAAGAGTGACAAGCTGCCGATTCGGAAAAATCGAGAATGCCTGAGTGGTTCAGGGCGTCCGAAGCCAAGAAAGCATGGCCCCGAGTTACCTCTGGGCCGCGAGCTTTGAGAGCTGCCGTCGAGATCGGGCGCCCTGGAGTGCTCAGGTGACGATGACGGGAGTGCCGATGGGAGCGAAGCCCCAGAGGAACGCTGCGTCGAGGTTGTGCTGACGCTGGCAACCACCTGAAAGGCGCGTCCCGAGCTCATCGCTGGTCTGGTACACCTCGCCGGTGGAGACCTTTGTGGGGATCCCGTGGAACCCGATGGCTCCACGTTCGGTCTTGAGCCAGCGGATCATGTTCGGAAGGTAGGCCTTGCCGTTCCAGGCAGTGGACAACTCCGAGCGGCTGTACACCTCGTGGTTGCCGGGGACCTCGTTCGCGTAGGTGCTGCCCGACACCAACCACGAGCGGATGATCCGTTCGTTGGCATCCACGGCCCAGGTGCGCTGGCCGGCACGGTCGTAGACGACGCGGTAACCGGAGCCGGAGTTCTCTGGGAGTGGGGGAGCGTCGTCGCCTGCGGAACCAACGGGAGAGAGCTCGACCCCCCAGAGGTCGGTTGCTCCAGCTGCGGGCCGAGGTGTGCGGTTGACGAGCGATTCTTCGTCGGGCCAAATCGACAGGCCGATTGCGGTTTCGCGGCCAGCAACGCCATCGACGAAGAAGTCTTCGTCGAGCTGGTATTTCATGACGGCGTCAAAGGTGGACTGGCTGAATTCGCCGTCTGCGGTTCCCGAGAAGTAACCGGCGTCGAGGAGCGCGTTTTGGAGACAGGCCACGCCGTCGCCGTCGGCGCCAAGCCGCAGTGAGAGTGACGCGATGGTGCACCCACCGTCCGCTCGATCTTGGTCGGGGGCTTCGGATTCGCCCGCTGGGTCGGGATCGGCAAGCCCTGCGAGCTCAACGTCAATCAATTCGACGAATGGCTCGTCAGGTGCCGTTGCGGTATCGGCGGCAGTTTGCGCATCAAGTGATGCGTTGATGTCGCTGAGGGCGGACTCTTGGGCGTCGGTGGTCGAGATCGTGTCGGTGTCGCTACCGGAGGTGACGAACGCAGCAACCCCAGCGGTGGCGAGGACGCCAACGAGTGCGATCCCGAGGAATACCTCGCGCCGCCGCTGGTCGACTGGCTTCGACCATTGTTCTCGCTGTGTTGTCGCAGCCGTGCGCTGCCCAACACAATCCTCATCCATGAACACAAATGCTAGCCAATGAACGTGGACGGGGCAGTGCGGTTCGCGATTGTTTCGACTTGATTGGAGTGCGAAAGTTAGGCGGGTGCAGCGACTTGGTTGCTGAAGGGTGTGATGCCGATCCGTCAGGGCGGCTAACTTGACCGGATGAGCAAGCGCTCCAAGCAGCCGCAACACGAACGAATGGCAGCTCCGAGCTTGCCCCGGTTGACCACGCCCATGGTGCGTGACACGAAGGATGGTGAGCTGCGGCCAGCTTCGTGGGATGAAGCGCTCGATCGCGCCGCAGCAGGTTTCGCCAGCGCCCGCAGCGTGATCGCTGACGGATCGAATCCGAACGCCTTCGGCATGTTCTCGTGCTCGAAGGCCACCAACGAGGTCAACTACCTCGGGCAGAAGTTTGCTCGGATGGTGATGGAGTCGAACAACATCGACTCCTGTAACCGAACTTGACACGCTCCTTCGGTCGTCGGTCTGGCGACAGTGTTTGGAGCGGGTGGCGGAACGGTCTCGTACGAAGAGATCGAGAACGCTGATGTGATTCTGCTGTGGGGTTCGAATGCGCGTGAAGCGCACCCGATCTTCTTTCACCACCTCATGAAGGGTCTCGACAACGGGGCCAAGATGTACTGCGTCGACCCGCGGCGAACATCGTCGTCGAAGTTCGCCGACCTGTGGCTCGGTATCGATGTCGGAACTGATATTGCACTCGCCAACGCGATGGCTCGTGAGATCATTCACGCTGGCCTCACCGACGCCGACTTTATTGCTCACTCCACGCAAGGATTTGAGGATTTCGCTGCATCGGTCGAGCCGTACACGCTCGACCTGGCAGCCGAGATCACCGGTGTCCCGGCCGAAGCGATCCGTGAGGTGGCCCATGCGTACGCCACGGGCGGCAAGAGCCAGATTCTTTGGACGCTTGGCATCACCGAACATCACAACGCCGTCGACAACGTGTTGTCGTTGTGCAACCTGTCGTTACTCACCGGCCACGTGGGGCGGTGGGGATCAGGGCTGGTTCCGCTGCGCGGGCAGAACAACGTGCAGGGCGGCGGCGACATGGGCGCCCTGCCGAACAAGCTCCCGGGATTCCAAGACATCACGAACCCGGAGCATCGTGCGAAGTTCGAGACGGCCTATGGGAAGAAGCTGAATCCGGTCGACGGCATCCATCTCACGTTGATGTTTGAAGCGATGGAGCGCGGTGAGATGACCACGGCCTATGTGGTGGGCGAAAACCCGGCCGACTCCGAAGCCGACATCTTGAAAGCTCGCGCGCTGCTCACCGGGCTCGACTGTTTGGTCGTGCAAGACATCTTCATGACCCGCACCGCCGAGATGGCTGATGTGGTGTTTCCGGCGTCGGTGGCATGGGCCGAGAGTGACGGAACCGTCACGTCGTCCGAGCGTCGTGTCCAGCGGGTGCGCGGCGCCGTCAAACCTCCCGGGGAGGCGCGCCACGACATCGACATCATGGTCGCCCTGGCAGACCGTCTCGACGTCAACCTTGGAACGAACGACCCGAACGAATTGTGGGACGAGTTGCGGTCGCTCTCTCCGGTTCACGCCGGCATGTCGTACGAACGAATCGAGAATGAGGGTGGCCTGCAGTGGCCGTGCCCGACGCTTGATCACCCAGGCTCGAAGTTCCTTCACGGATGGTTGTGGGCCGATGACCTCGAAGGTCGTGAGCCAGCTCCGTTCTCTGTTGTCGAACATGAGGGCCCGAAGGAGCAGCTGTCTGAAGAGTTTCCCCTGCGGCTCACGACGGGACGATCGCTCGACTCGTACAACACGGGCGTTCAGTCGAATGGCTACACGTCGCCAATTCGTTACGGCGAAGCCCTCGATATCAACCCCGCTGATGGCGTGGCGTTGAATGTGGAAGACGGTGAGCGGGTCAAGGTGTCATCGCCACGAGGTTCGGTCGAAATGGGTGTTCGGTTCCAGCCGGACATCCCCGTCGGTCTCACCTTTACGACCTACCACTTTCCTGATCTCGTCGACGTGAACGTGCTCACCAATGATGCGTGGGACAAGCGTTCCGGCACGTCGGAATTCAAGGCTGCAGCGATTCGTATCGACAAGCTCGTAACGGTTGGGGACTGACCTGTGGCGGATCTGAAGTTGTCGGTCGATACTTCGACCGACGCCGAACGGGCTGCGGTCGATGCGGTCATTCCGCTTGCCGAGCATGCAGTGATTCACGAGACGGAGCGCTTGGTGCGCGGCGGTACGGCTCGGCGTCGCGAGCGCCGGCATTTGCTGCTGCCCGGATTGCATGCTTTGCAGGCAACAGCGGGCTGGATCAGCCCGGGTGGGATGAATTACTTGTGCGCTGCTCTTCAGGTTCCACCGGCTGAAGGTTTTGGTGTGGCGAGCTTCTACGAGCTGTTGCGAACCGATGACCCCGGTCATGGCGAGTCGGTGCACCACGTGTGCATGGATACCTCCTGTCACATCGCTGGCGCCGAAGAGTTCGCGCAGGCCCTGGAAACAGAGGGCAACAAGGTCCATCGCGGGCCGTGCCTTGGGCAGTGTGAGCGTCCCCCTGCATTGTTTGTGCAGGGTCGTAACGAACCCGACCGCGTACCGGCTGATTCGTCGTCCATCTCGGACCCGGCCGGATATCAGCTACCCCAAGCCGGCTCAAGCGATCTTCGCCTGCTCCACCGAATCGGAGTCGTCGATCCGTTGTCGCTGCATTCCTACCGCGATAACGGCGGATACGCGATGTTGCGTCACGCGATCGCCGTTGGCCCGGATGTGGTGATCGACGAGATCGGTTCAGCCGAACTGTCCGGGCGCGGAGGCGCAGCTTTTCCAACGGCGGTCAAATGGCGAGCGGTCGCGGCCGAGCAGGGCCGTCCCAAGCATGTGATTGCGAACGCCGACGAGTCGGAGCCGGGCACCTTCAAAGATCGCATCGTGATGGAAAATGATCCGTTTGCGCTGATCGAGTCGCTCACGATTGCCGGCTTTGCCACCGGGGCCGACAACGGCTGGATCTACATCCGCGGTGAATACCCGCTCGCAACGAGCCGGCTACACAACGCGATCGAGCAGGCGCGAACAGCGGGTCTACTCGGAGCCGACGTGATGGGTGCTGGCTTCGGTTTCGACATCGAATTGCGCCGCGGTGCCGGCGCGTACATCTGTGGCGAAGAGACCGCATTGATGGAGTCGATCGAAGGTTTCCGTGGCGAGCCACGAAACAAGCCACCATTCCCTACCACGCACGGCCTCTTCGGGGAGCCGACAGCGGTGAACAACCCCGAGACGTTGCTCAACGTGCTCGACATCCTCGAAGTCGGCGCCGAGCAGTACAAGACGCTGGGCTCCGAGCGATCGAACGGACACCGACTGTTCTGCCTGTCCGGCCACGTTGCGGTGCCGGGTCTCTACGAGGTGCCGTTTGGAATGGTGCTCGGCGACCTCATCGAACTCGCTGGTGGACCGACCGGCACGACCCGCGCGGTCCTGCTCGGTGGGGCTGCGGGCATGTTCGTCGGATCCGATCAGCTCGATCTTGAACTCTCTCTCGAAGCCACGCGGGCTGCGGGGGTCACGCTCGGGTCGGGTGTGATCACCCTGTTCGATGACACTGTCGACTTCGAGTCGCTGGTGTTGCGCATCGCCGAGTTCTTCAAGAGCGAGTCGTGTGGACAGTGCGTGCCCTGTCGAGTTGGTGTCGTTCGCCAGCACGAGGTGCTCGTTGAAATGTCCGAACGTGGTTCGCTCACCGACGATCGAAAGACCTTGATCGATGACATGGCGCTGGCAATGGCTGACGCATCGATCTGCGGCCTCGGCCACACCGCTGCGGGTGCGGTCCAGTCAGCAATCCGCCTCGGACTCATCGGAGGACGTTCATGACCACCATCGATCCCATCACCGACAGGGAATTCGCCGAGACGGTGACCCAGGTGACCGTGAAGATCGACGGTGCTGATGTGTCCGTCGATGAGGGCGCCACGATCCTCGACGCATGCAACGCTCACGGCGTCGACACCCCCACCATCTGTTACGCCGAAAACCTCACGCCGGTCAACGTGTGTCGAGTGTGCGTGGTGGAGGTTGCAGGGAACCGCACACTGGTGCCGTCGTGTTCGCGTCCGGCCGAGGAGGGCATGGTTGTTGAAACCGATTCCGACCGAGTGCGCCACAGCCGAAAGATGGTGCTCGAGTTTCTCGGGTCCGGTGTTGACCTGAGCCAGGCTCCCGAGATCAACGAGTTCTCAGCCAGATACGAGGCGGACATGTCGCGCTACGTCGAAAATCGCCAGGTCATCGACGAGCCGATTCTTATCCAGGACGAGTTGTACATCCGGGACTACGACAAGTGCGTGCTCTGCTACAAGTGCGTTTCTGCGTGTGGTGATGACGCGCAGCACACGTTCGCGATCGCGGTCGCCGGTCGTGGTTTCGACAACCGGATCTCGACCGAGTTCGACGTGGCGCTGCCCGACTCGGCATGTGTGTACTGCGGCAACTGTGTGGCGGTCTGTCCGACTGGCGCCATTCAATTCAAGAGCGAGTTCGACCTTCGTGAGCAGAATAACTGGCGCGAGGAGGAGCAGACGGTGACCCAGACGGTGTGCTCGTACTGCGGTGTCGGTTGCAACCTCGAACTACACGTGCAAGACAACGAGATCGTGAAGGTCACCTCGCCGGTCGACCACTCGGTCACACACGGCAACCTCTGCATCAAAGGCCGCTTCGGCTACAAGTACGTCGGCAACTGATCAGGTCACGGCGAAGCCGGCGTAGCCGGACGTGGCAACGTCGTTGCACCGAGCGACATATTGCGGCCAGCCGAGAACGGGCATGAAGACCCGAGGTTTACCGGGAACGTTGGCGCCGAGATACCAGGAGTTGCAGGTCGGGTACAGCGTCGAGTCAGCCAGAGCGTTTACGTGCAGGACCCAGTCATCTGCGGCATCGCTGGTCGCCTCGATGGTGACATGGCCGTGCGATCGCACCCACCCAATGCACTCGGCGATCCACTCGACGTGCTGCTCGATCGCGGTGATCATGTTGGCGAGCACCGACGGGCTGCCGGGCCCGGTGACCGTGAAGAGGTTCGGGAAGTCGGGTACGCCAAGACCGAGCAGCGTGCGCGGCCCACCTGCCCACGCATCGCCGAGGGGTAGGTCGTTGCGACCGCGAATGTCGATGCGCAGGAGACTTCCGGTCATTGCGTCGTAGCCGGTGGCGAAAACGATCGCATCAACCTCATGCTGCGACCTATCGGTCAGTTGAATGCCCGTCGGCGTGAGTCGTTCGATGGGGTTGTCGGCGACGCTCACCAGCGACACGTTGGGTTGGTTGAATGCCTCGTAGTAGCCCGAGTCGACACACATTCGTTTGCAGGCGAAGGTGTGGGTGGGGGAGAGGAGCGCCGCTGTGGCTGGATCGTTGACGACGCTACGAATCTTCGATTGGACGAAGTTGGCAACCAATTCATTCGCGGCAGGGTCGGTGAGGAGATCATGGAACGCTGTTGACACAGCAAACCCACCGAGCTGCCATCGTTCTTCGAGGATGGCCGTTCGTTCGTCGTCGTTGAAGGCGAGGGCGGAGCCGTGAGCCCGCGGGTAGCTCGCGCCGAAGGCGGTCGCCCGCTTCTGGAGCATGGCGCGAAAGTTGGTGTAGTCGGCTTTCACGGCGACCTCGACCTCGGGGTCGAGCGGACCGTTGTATGCCGGGGCGGCATAGGTGGCAGTTCGCTGAAACACGGTGAGGTGATCGGCTTGTTCCGCGATCATCGGGATGGCCTGCACGCCCGATGAGCCGGTGCCGATCACGGCAACGCGTTGGCTCGAGAAGTCGACGCCATCATGGGGCCATCTTCCGGTGTGGAGCAGTTGGCCGCCTGCTGCGCTGAAGCTGTCGAGCCCATCGATGTCGGGAACGTTGGTACTTGACAAGCAGCCGGTGGCCATCACCACGAACTGGGCATCCCAGGTGTGGGTGTCGTCGGCGAGTACATCGGCGCTGATAGTTCGGTCGACGACTCGCTGCGTGATGACCCTCCACCGGTCTCGCAATTCATCGAAGACCGCACTCACGACGCGAGTGTGAAACTCGATGTCTGCGCGTAGATCGAAACGGTCCGCAACGTGCTCGGCGTAACGCAGAATTTCGGGTTGTGGTGCGTACCGCTCGGTCCACTGCCAGTCCTGTTGGAGGTCGTGGTCGAAGGCGTAGGAGTACTCGAGGCTTTCGACGTCGCATCGAGCGCCGGGATATCGGTTCCAGTACCAGGTGCCGCCAACGTCGCCGCCCGCTTCGATAGACCGCACGTTGAGGCCCATCCCGCCGAGCTTGTAGACCGCGTACATCCCGCCGAAACCGGCACCGACGATCAACACGTCGAGTGTCGTGGGGGAGGGGTGGGTGGTCATTGTTGATGAGCCTGTCATCCCAACCGGTCGTGGCTCCAACCGGCTGAGTTGGCGAGCACATCTCCCGGCTTCTTTGTGACAGTGGTTTGGAGACAAGAATACGGAGCGATGGACTTCGACCTGCCACCAGAGGATCACCCCACGCGATTGAAGATCCGCGAATGGATCGCGGCCAATCCCAAACCGTCTGGCAAGGATCTGGCTGAAGCGGGTTACGTGGTGCCGCATTGGCCGGCGCCGTACGGGCTTAATGCCGACCCGATCGATCAACTGGTCATCGACGACGAACTGAGCCGGGCAGGTATCCGCAGACCCAGCAACCAAATCGGAATCGGTTGGGCGGCCCCGACGATCCTCTTGGCGGGAAGCCCCGAGCTGCAGGAGCGTTACCTACCCAAGATCTTCTCTGGCGAAGAGTTCTGGTGTCAACTGTTCTCGGAAACTGAGGCTGGCTCGGACCTCGCAAATCTGGGCACGCGCGCGGTTCGCGATGGCGACGAGTACGTCATCAACGGCTCAAAGATCTGGTCGAGCGGGGCGCACCACGCGCAGTTCGGGATCCTCATTGCTCGTACCGACACCGATCAACCCAAGCACCGGGGCATCTCGTACTTCGTCATGCCGATGGACGCAGAAGGGCTATCGATGAGCCCGATCGTCGACATGACCACAGCGCATTCGTTTAACCAGGTGTTCTTCGACAACGTTCGCATCCCGGTCTCGATGCGTGTTGGCGATGAGGGTGACGGCTGGCGATTGGCGAAAGTCACGCTTTCGAACGAACGGGTATCGCTGTCATCGGCGGGCTCCATGTGGGGCGTGGGGCCGTCGGCCGAGCACTTGATCAACCTGATCCGTGAGCAGGGCGGTCTCGATGATCCGATCCTCCGTCAACAAGCGGTCAACGTGCACATCGAGGCCGAGCTCCTGCGGCTCAATCGGTTCCGCAGCCTGAGCGCGACGCTCCAGGGCAAAACGCCCGGACCTGAAGCCTCGATTCAAAAGATCATGGCCGACGATCATGGGCAGCACGTGCTGTCACTTGCAAAGGCCTTAGCCGGTGCGGGAGGGATGCTCGAGGGCTCAGGTCCTGTTGGCTACGTTCCCGCGTCGATGCAGGGGGCCCCAACCGAGAACAATTTCAAAGTTGCGGCCGGCGAGTTCCCCGGGGTTGATCCGATTTGGCACTACGGCTACCTGTTCCACCCAGCGCTCACGCTCGGAGGCGGGACCTTCGCTGTCCAGCGCAACATCGTTGCCGAGCACGTGCTTGGGCTCCCACGCGAGCCCAACGTGGAGCGTGGCATGACCTGGTCTGAGGCTCGAAAACTCGCGGTATGACAGAGCGGTGCTCAGCGCAACCTCGGTTGATCACCTGCTCACGGCACGTCATCGGTGGCCCGAGCGGGCGCTACCTTGTCCGGCGTGACCAACGAACGAGATGGCCTCGCCTTCGGAATCGACATCGGCGGCAGTGGAATGAAGGCGGCAATCGTCGACCTTGCGACCGGTGAGCTTGTGAGCGATAGATACCGAATCGACACGCCGCAGCCGGCCACCCCCGCAGCGATGGCCGAGGTTGTGGCGGAGTTGGTTGCACATCATGAATGGACGGGAACGGTTGGCTGCGCCTTCCCCGCGGTGGTGCGAAATGGTGTGGTTGGTTCAGCCGCCAACATTGATGACTCGTGGCTCGAGGTCGACGCCGACAAGCTGTTCACCGAGGCGCTCAGCGCCCAGGTGCACATGATTAATGACGCTGACGCAGCCGGCCTCGCCGAAGTCCGTTACGGGGTGGCCCGTGATCGAGCAGGAGTCGTGATGATGCTGACGTTCGGAACTGGCATCGGGTCAGGATTGTTCATCGACGGGGTGCTCGTTCCGAACACAGAACTTGGTCACCTTGAACTCGACGGGTACGGAGCCGAGTCGCGGGCAGCGGCGAGCGCCAAAAAGCGCGACGACCTGTCGTGGGACCAGTGGGGACAGCGGGTTGATCGCTACCTCGGCCACGTCGAACGACTGTTCAGCCCTGACCTCTTCGTGATCGGTGGAGGCGCCAGCAAGCGAACGGGGAAGTGGCTCGGTCAGGTGTCGATCTCAACCGAGATCGTGGCGGCGTCGATGGAGAACAACGCAGGCATCGTCGGTGCTGCGCTCATTGCCCCCTGACAAAGCTTCACACTTAGGAGGGACTCCAAGAGACCCCTCAGCCCGACGGAGCCAGAGGCATCAGGCGACCGACTGGAGTTTCACCTCGGCCCCATCGTGGCGCCCTCTGACTGGCCCCAGACGTGCGCTCGACACCATCCAACGCCCAGCCCGTCGTGGTTTGGTTCCTGCAGCGTTGGTACACGACCATCGTGGGCGACATAACCTCACACGCTGGCCGACGACCAGATGCGGAAAACGGACACCGTTGTTGCGCTGGCGATGCTGTTGGTTAGGCCGGCGTCAGACGTTGAGATCGTGGTTCGCTGGTCCACGCAGCGAAGGCCGATACGTACGTTCCATCTCTGGTGAGCGCTGTGACGCTGGTCGGTGTCACCCAGAGTGCAGAGACTTCGACCCAGTCGTCAAGCCCGACGAAATGGGGTTCGATGGCGTCGTTGGAGCGGCACAGTCGGCCGTGGCTCAAATCGATGGTCCAGTAACCGTCACGTGTGGTCAGTTGGACGTAGCCGGCGCTGAGAACGTTGACGGGTCCGTCATCGGGGATGAAGCACTCGGTGGCGACGTTGCTCAGTGGTCGCCGCGCAATGAGTTCATCACTTGCTGTTTCGGGATCGAGGTCAATCATGACCGTGGTGCCGCACGCCAAGGCAGATGCAGCAGCGATGACCAGGACCCTCGTCATTTCAAGGTCGAGGTGGGTTGGGGCACAGATGACGAGCTGTTCGTCGAACATCGAGACCATCATGGTCGCGTCGTTGCTGTTCTGGGCGGGGGTTGAATCTTTGCGGCGGGTGGACTCCATGATTGACACCTCCTCAAGATGTGAACCAATCTTGTCAACCTGACGTAACGAAATCGTGACAGGAATGTTCCAAACTTGCACGTTCGGGTTACCCGCACGTTGGTGAAGAAAGAGCGAAGCCTGCAGCGCGAGAACTACTCGCTGTCACGGGCGTTGCGTACCCGATCGAGCACGGTGCGGCTGTCGGAGATGACGTCAGCGCGAGCAGCAAGAATCTCGTTGATCTCACCGCCGATGAGCAGCACCGAGCAGGCACCCCAGAGCCAGGTGAGTCCGAACAGCAGTGCGGCGGTCGCTCCGATCACGTCGTTGCCGTTGCCGGTCCCGAGCAATTGGACGTACGAGCCAAAACCGAGTGAGAGTGCCAGCCAACCGACAGCAGCAAACACGGCGCCGGGAAGATCAAAACGCCATGGGGTGTGGTGATTCGGAGCGATATGGAAGATCGTGGATGACCAGCCGATGAGGACGATCCCGGGAAGTACAAAGCGCGCCAGACCGGGAACGCCGATGCTGTCCTGATACGACCAGAGTGCGGTCGTCACCGCAACGGTGAACATTGTTCCGATTGCGAGCCCGACGGCGAGTAGTCGGGTATGAGCAAAATTCCGCACGGATTGGATGTCGTACACCGTGTCGAGTGCTCGGATGAGCCCGGCAAAACCACGTGACAATGTAAACACGGCCACAGCGATTGAAGCACTGAGCACGCCCGGCCGGCTCTGATCGAACAGGCCGTTGACCGAGTCGGTCAGGGTTTCGGCGTCACTCGTGAACACGCGCTCGAGAAAATCAATCAGGGCGATCCGCAAATCGTCGGTGAGGCTCTCGCTGAGCAACGACACCGATGACAGGCCGACGAGAAAGGCTGCAGGGATGCTGAGCAGTAGCCAGAAGGCGACCCCCGCCGCGGCATCGAACAGACCGTCCTCGCTGATCTCGCGAACGATTCGGAGGCGCTGAATGCGCTTCGTGAGTTGGGCGATCCGTTGCATTGCCACAGAGTGTGCCGATGAGTTTCGAGAATTCGGTAATCACTCAGCGATCGGTGTCGTCGTAGGGGTGAAGGTGAACGCAGCGTTCGCCACTGAACGGAGGAACGATCATGAGTGAAGTCAGCAGACAACGACGCTGGAGACGGCGTGTGGGAGCGGCATTGACCATCGGATCGGCGGTCGTGTCCGTCGGGGTGGTTGGAGCTGTCGATGCTGGTGCCGATGCGCCACTCGACGCGCTGTCACTGTCATGCGAAGGGCGTGATCGAGATGTCGCTTCGGTGCGATGCCGGTGGACCGTGCCGGCCGATGCAGCAGGCGTGCGAGTCGTGCGGGTCACGCTTGGCTCGGGGGAAGGGCGCATTGTTGTGCATCGGACGGATGATCCGTTGATGAACACGTTCGTCGACGCGCCGGTACGACGCGGCGTGCGGTACATGTACGCCGTGCGAGCCGTGGATTCGAGCGGCGACCTAATTGCGGCAAGCCGTCCCGTGGTGGCGGGTGTTCGGCCCGCCGATGACGGCATCGAGGCACTTCGCCTTGACTGCAATGCAACAGGTTCCACGGTCGTTCGTTGCCGCTGGACAAATCCGGAGACTGCGGATCGAACGTTGACGTTGTGGCGATCTGTCGATGGAACGGTCCGGGAACGAGTGGCGTCGTTCGATCATCGCTTTGCGACGTCGTACGGTGACACGGTGCTGGCAAATACGTCCAGCGTCGTGTACGCGGTCATCGCCACCGATGGTTCCGGTGAGATCGTCGCTAGGTCGCGAGCTGACCTCGTACAGATGCCTTCAAACGAGGTGTCTGCGTCTGAACAGCGACCGGTTGAGACAGCGCCGATCGAGGAGTCGGTACCCGATGTGGTTATTCCTGATGTGATTGCTTCCGAGGTCGTCGTGAAGGAACCAGCGGAGCTCGTGTCAACGACAACAACGGTTGCCACCGACGAGGTGCCCGTGGCTGCACCGCTCGAACCGGTGGTGCCTGAACGCATACCGGAGGTCGCGGCTTCCGAGCGGCCGGAGCCCGACGTCGATCACGCGGAGCCGGAGCGCATCACGTTGCCGGCGGACGGCCCGTCGAGCCTTCGATCGAATCGGGTGGACCGTGTTCGAACCAATTCTGAAGCGGAGACCGCCCGCTGAGATCGGTACGTCGCGTTCTGACCCGACGAGGTCGTGATGACCGGGACGATCGAGTCCTGGTTGCTGCGGCGCGCCGTGGCGACGGCGAAGCGTTCACGGTGTTGTTCCGCCGGCACGGCGCTGACCTCGTTCGGTTTGCTGAGCGGCGATCGGGATCGTCGGCCACCGCGGATGACGTTGTGGCGGTCGCGTTTGAGCGTGCGTGGTTGGCACTTGACGAACTGGATGACCGAGGTATCGCGGTGAGGCCGTGGCTGTTTCGAGTCGCGTCGAACGAGTTGATCGACGTTCAGCGCTCTGATTCACGACGCGTCTCTCGGGAGTCCAGAGTGGCATCGGGCGAGGCTGCCCTTGGAGTGGTCGCGATGGAGTCGGAGGCCGACCTCGGGCAGGCCTCGCTCGATGAGTTGCGGGATGCGCTGGGTCGGCTCACCACTGATCACCACGAAATCATCATGCTGAGATACATGGCGGACCTCTCTCCGGAAGAGGTGGCTGCGGCACTCGACCTGGAGAAGAGCGCCGCTGGCGTTCGCACACACCGTGCGATGGCAGCGCTCCGCACGGCACTGGCCACACAACTCGACACGGAAACGGAGGCATCCCAATGAGCGAAGAGGACGAGGTGCTCGGCCAGAATGGTCCGGTCGATGACTCTCTGGAGGCGGTGCTCGGACGTCTTGCTGCGGTCGACGTGATGGTCACCGAGGATCGTCTCGCTGGCATCGGGCGACGGGTCACCACGGGGATCGGCGATGATCGCCGGTCCGTTGGTGCGGCGATGTTCACCGCTGCACCCGGTGGGTCGGTGACGCCGTTGCGTCGATTCCGGTCGATTGCGTTTGCCATTGCGGCCGCGTGTGTGGTCGTATTCGCCGCCGTCACGGTGGGCCTGTTTGTTGGGGATGATGATGGACTGGTGATCGCTGCTGCTGATGACGTGGTTGTGGAGTTGCCCGACGGAGTGGAACTGATCGGTCGATCGGGCACCGAATTGCCTGATGGATCGCGCGTGGAGGTGATTGGGTTTGTGACGGTCGACGGTGTCACGTACGGACCCGGTTCGTACGAGGTGACCGATGGTCAGATCATGCTCGCGCCATCTCGCGCCGCCGACACGGGGGCGACGGCGCCGACCAGTGCGCCGGGGAGGGAGGGGACTGTCCTCCCGACGACCGTCGTGGCCGATACCCCAACCGATGGAAATGGGATCGATCGTGGCGATGAGCCGGTTCGCCCGGTGGAGGTCACGACGACAGCACTGGCGAACGACGATCGGCCTATTGCGACCGATAGCGCTCCGCGTCGCACCGCCCCGTCGACCCGTCCACCCGAGGTGACGCGGCCACCAACGACGCGTCCGGCGGAGCCCGAACCGACGCGGCCGCTGGCCCCGGTCGCCCCGGAGCCGGAACCCACGCAGCTGGACACCACGGCGACGGCACCGGAGAGGACGACACCGACGACCGTGCGGGCGATCGCAAGCACGACGACCACGGTGCCGGCGCCCGCACCGTCGGCTGGCACGGTCACCGACCCGGTGCGTGCCGCCGAGCACCGGTCCTGATCACTTCGCGGTGGCAGCGAGACCGATCTCGCCAAGCAGCGCAATGCGATCCGGGTTATGGCCGTTGACCGGGAGGTCGACCGTCAAGCCATCAAGGCCGGCGTCCATGACGGCTTGCAGGCGCTCGCCGACCGTGTCGGTGTCGCCGAACACGACCATTGACTTGACTATTTCGATGATCTCATCGTTCCACCCCTTGACCGCAGCGATCTCGCGTATGTCCGCTTCGGCTTCTTCCATCGTCGGCGCGACGACCACCATCTGCAGGCATGTGACGTCGATCTCGGAACGGTCACGACCGAGCCGCTCGCAGTGCTCGTCGAGGGCGGCGAGCTTGCGCGGGATGTCGGCCGCTGTTGCGCCTACGAGGTTCGACTCATCGGCGTACTGGGCGACCATACGCAACGTCTTCTTCTCGCCAGACCCACCGATCATGATCGGGACCTTTGACAGTGGAGCCGGGGAGTTGATTGCATCGGTGACTTGGTAGCGCTTGCCGTCAAGGCTGACCTTCTCGTTGCGCAACATCGGTCCGATGATTTGGAGCGCTTCCTCGAGCTTCTCGAAGCGGTCGGTGAAGGTCCCGTAGTCGTAGCCCAGCGAGTTGTGTTCGAGTTCGAACCAACCGGCCCCGATACCGAGCGTTGCGCGTCCGCCCGAAACATGATCGAGGGCAGTCACCGTCTTGGCGAGCAGTGTGGGGTGGCGGTAGGTGTTGCCGGTCACCAGCGCGGAGAGGCGAACCGTCTTGGTGTGCTGTGCCAGTGCGGAGAGCATCGTGTAGCACTCGAACATCGGCTCTTCGGGTGCACCGATGCCGGGCAGTTGGTAGAAGTGGTCCATGACGAACACGCGGTCGAATCCAGCGGCCTCGGCTGCCTGGGCTTGAGCAACGACGTTCTTGAAGATGTCGGCGCCCTCGATTCCGGGGTACGTGTAGTTCGGGATTTGGTAGCCGAGTCGAGTCATTGAAGTGCTCCTGGGAGAGTCCGTAGTACTTGGTCCTGACGATTTCACACGAAAACGTCAGGATCACAGGCTGACATATTTGACCAATTGTGTCAAGCTGTGTGGGTGCCGGTAGAAGAAATTCTTGGAAGCAGCGCTGTGCGGCCACCGGCAACGATTCGAAGGTGACCCAAGGGAGCCG
>JBLFZD010000026.1:0-20123 GCA_047610085.1 Ilumatobacter sp.
AAGCGGCCGAGCTCGGAACTTGCGAAACGCAAAGTTGGCGGTTCGAAGCGCACCGCAACGTTGCGTCGTGTGGGTCGGCGCCTGAAGAACGCCAGCTGATTCCCCGCTCCCGCTGACGTCAGGTTCGTACGGTCCACCGGATGGGCAGTGTCGTGAGCCCGCGGAGGATGAACGGTTCGTTTACTTCGACGTCACCGGTCCGCTCGACCGTTTCGAAGCGATCGACCATCCAGCGGAGTGCGAGTTCACCTTCACGGCGAGCGAGTGATGCGCCAATGCAGTGGTGGACGCCCCAGCCGAATGCCAGATGGGTGGTTGCTTTGCCAGCGAAACGATCGAGAACGATGTCATCGGGTCGATCAAAGACGGCGGGATCCCGATTGGCCGAGGCGAACAGGGCCTGCACCCGCGAGTCGGCCGGCAGCACTTCACCGGCAACAGTGCTCGGCTCCGGATTCGACCGGAACAGTCCTTGGACCGGGGAGTCGTAACGCAAGAACTCCTCGACGGCGGATGCAATGAGGTCGGGCTCATCGCGTAGGCGACGATGCAGCGATGGGTCCTCGATGATTCGGTAGAGCATCAGGGAGATCAGGCTGGCGGTGGTTTCGTGTCCAGCAACCAACAGTTGCTGGCTGAGACGCCGCACTTCGTGGTGGCTCAATGTTCCGTCGAGTTCGGCGCGCGTCATGACCGATAGCACGTCATCGGGCATCTCTTCGCCGTGTTCGTGCAACTCGATTCGGTCAGCAACCAGTTCGTCGACGAGCGCAAAAATCGCTGTATTAGCGGCCTCGGCCAGCGATGGGTCAGCGCCTCCCAGGGTGTTGACAATGTCGTTCGACCAACGACCGAAGTCATCTCGACGATCTTGGGGTACGCCGAGCAGCACGGCGATCACGATGGCCGGGAACGGGAAGGCGAAAAGCCGGACAAAATCACCCTCGCCGTCGCGACCGAACGATCGATTCCACAAAGTGTCACCAGCGATCGCCACCTCGGCATCGAGGCGAGCGATGGCGGCGGGGCGGAACGAATCTTGCAAAACACGTCGTTGACGACGATGATCCGGGTCGTCGGAGCTTCCCAACACGCCACGCGGCTGTGCGTTGATGCCGACGCCAGCGCCGTTCCGCCATTCCTCGGGCCGCTTCACCAAATCGAACACATCCGCGTGCCGAGCGACGACGTGGAACGGCGGATCGTGAGACTCTTCGGTGTGCAACGGGCAGCCTTCGCGGAGGCGGGCATGACCAGCGGAGGGTTCGAGGTCGTTGGCGTGCGCCAGATGCGAGTTGATTGATTCGCTTGACATAACACGACCGTATTCAGCCCAGCGGCGCCGCTCGCTGTCAGGGCGTGAGCAACGGACTGGTTGCGGGGTCGCGCAGCGGAAGCAACGCATCCATCAGGTTCTCGTCGACCGAGATGCCGACGATGTAGACCATCCGTTCGAGCACCTCGCCTTCGGCGTGCACCGCGCCTGCAGGGAGCACGAGCTTGTCGCCGGCTTCGAGTTCGATTCGTTTGCCTTTGGCATCGAGTACATAGCTCGACCCTTCGATGACGTAACCGCAGTTGTCGACGTCATGCCAGTGGAGCGGCAATTCGTCCATCCGTTCAGAGACGTAGGTGGTCGGCCAGAGCCCGAGCCTGGTGAGGTCGGCCATTGCCTCCTCCTTGGTGGAGAAGGCTTGCTTGATGACCTGCATCGGACCGGGTGTCAGCGCCACAGAGCTCAGTCTCGCGAATCGGAGTGGTCACTCGGCGAGTCCTGGGCGTTTGTGGTCAGTCAGGTCTGGGCGAGTGAGGCCATGAGGGTCTCGGTTTCGGTAGGCAGTGCTTACTCCGACGGTGAGAACTGGGACGACGTCGTTGCGTACGTCCAGTCTGCTGGTCGGCTGAAGCATGGAGCATGGAAGCTGTGGCATCGCTCGGGTACCTCGCCGCGGTCACCGACCGCATCCGTCTGGTCTCGGGGATCATGCAGATCTCTGCACGCACTTCGGCAACCACGGCGCTCACCGCGTTGTCGATGGCGCAGATCTCTGGTGATCGGTTCACCCTCGGGCTCGGGGTGAGCGGGCCACAGGTTGCCGAGGGCCTGCACGGTGACTCGTTTGCCAAGCCGCTGGGCCGGCTTCGTGAATACGTCGACATTGTTCGGCTTGGGCTGGTGTGAACTGCCTCCGGATCGCGCCGAGCGGTCGGACCGCGGCTGACCAGATCGCGCACCTCGAAATGGCGATGGACCTGATCAGCTCCGCCGAGGAGAAGGAAGACTGATGAGGATCGAACTCGTTCCTCAGCTGAGGTGAGGGTTCATCGAACACCCTTGCCAACGTCCATAGAATCGTGTTGCAACGCCACCAAATCAGACGACGCGTGATCGGTTCATTGAGAAGTGGCGTTCGAACGACGTAGATACAGGTGTCAACATTGGCGGTGGGGTGGTATCTGGTGATGTCGCCGCCATCCTCCACGTAGCTCCTGCGACGAGCGGGCACTTCCAGCAACGAACACGGGTTATCGCTCCCCAACGACCACCGCACGGCGGAGGAACTTCACCATGATTGTCAATCTGCTTGCGTTGGCCGCCGGGCTCGTGGTCTTGGTGTTCGCAGCCGACCACTTTGTTCTTGGCGCCTCCCGCGTGGCCGCCGTGCTCGACATTCCCCGCGTGGTCGTGGGTGCGGTGGTGATCGGCTTCGGTACGTCGCTGCCCGAGATGGTCGTCTCAATTATCGCTGCGGGTGGGGGAGACCGAGACCTCGGGGTTGGCAACATCGTGGGGTCAAACGTCGCCAACGTCGGTCTGGTGTTGGGTGTTGCTGCGCTGATCACCCGTATGTCGATCAAAGCATCGACACTTCGCCGCGAGATCCCGTTGTCACTCGCCGGTACTGCACTGTTTGCCGTCCTGTACTTCGATGGGCGAGTGGAGCGTTGGGAAGGCGCCGTCCTCGTTGTCGCCCTTGTCGCTGCGGTGGTCTTCTTGATCCGCGCCGGCCTCGCCGAACATGAAGAGGAAGATGGAGTCGATGTCAACAAAAAGATCGAGTCGCTCCGGACGTTCGGCGGTCTCATCGGTGTTGTGGTTGGTGCCCAGTTGGTCGTGATCGGTGCGACCGGCACGGCTGAGGTGTGGGGTGTGACCGGAGGGTTCGTCGGCTTCTCGGTGGTTGCTTTGGGCACGTCGCTTCCCGAGTTGGTCACCACCTTTGTCAGCGCTCGACGAGGTGAGACCGAACTGATCATTGGCAATCTCTTCGGATCCAACCTCTTTAACTCTCTCGCAGTTGGCGGTGGCATGGGTCTCGTCGGGCCCGGCCTGATCGGCGACGATCGACTCACGACCCTCGGGAATGGTCTCATGCTTGTCGTGTGCGCAAGTGCATTCCTCCTTGCGTTGATTGGACGCTTCGTTGGTCATCGCGAGGGCATCGTTCTGATCTCGATGTACCTCGTGGCAATGGTCGTGCTCGGAACGGGCGCGGCAAATGACGACACGGCGAGCGCGCCGCTCGAAGCGGTGAAGCGCAGCGGTCTCGAGGCGGTGCCCTACCGAGCGTCCGCAGCTTCAGGTTTGATGCTGGCGGAGCACCAATCTGGATTGATGCTCTGAGCGAGCGTTTCACCGACATCGAGTGCATAGGCGACTTCACCGGATCGGTTCGGGTGGATGCCATCGTCGGGCCATCCACCTTCCCGGACGTCGTAGTCGACGAAGAACGCAGCGTTCACATTGCTGTCGTTGTCGGGGTCCAGGTGGTCGAAGCCGTTGATCAAGAGCGGTAAACCACTGTTGATGAGCATCGTATTGAACACCGCTATCCGGTGACTCAAGGTGAAGGGTAAGCGATCGAGGTCAAGGCGCTTGCGCAAGGTCTCGTACATGTCGTCGTTGACTCCAGCAACGGGTATGAAAATGGCGTGGGCTCCAGTTGCGTCGATCAAGGTGCTCCATTGCTTGAGTTCACTGATCAGCTCGGGGCCAAGCAAAGAGATGTCGCGATGCGAAGCAACATTCAGGTCGATCCCGCTCACTTCGATGATCACCAAGTCGGTTGCGCCAAGTCCGGCGCTCAGGATTCGGTGGAGAACCACACCGAGCGTGTTGTCCTGCGTCTCGACGTTCGGATTCATCGTGTATTTTATTGCGAGCCCGGGCCTCGATTGGTTCTCGATCCGCGGAGCAGCGCCTCCACATGACAATCCAATCTGTTGCTCGACCAGTTTGACGATGTCGTTTGGTCGGCCACCCGGCTGTTCGCGCGCGTCGAACAAAAGCGAGTCGCCCACAAAGATCGTCCGCCGCACGAAACCCTCGATCGGTGCCGTGACGAGAGTGGTCGAGGTGGTCGAGGATGCGGCGTGCACCGTGATGGAAGTGGAGCGAACGGTCCGTTCAGACGGGACATCCCCGACCTCCGCGTGATCTGAAGGTGTTGCGGTCGTTGGGGGTGGGTGGTCGGCGGCAGCGAAGAGTGCGGTAACAGGTTCGGACGGCTGAGCCGTTGGGCTGGAGAAAAGGAGAGAAAGACCAAGCGCAACAAGTGTCACCGTCAGTGAGCATCTGAACCGCTTGCCCATCGGCCAACCATAGCCCGGCTGCGGCTTGTCTTTGAGCGAACGTCACGTGGGTCCGAACCGAGTGAACGGGTACCAACGCAGCTCTCGCTCGGTGCATTGACTCGGGAGTAAAGAGGTCTGTGCGGCGGAGCGGAGATAACCAAGACGTTCGTTTCCAGGCCGCCGGCCAGAATTCTTGAGCCGACGGTCGATGCCGGCCAGGCCCCCGTGGATCGACGATATTGACTTGGTCACCGACTCGATGCGCTGATTCCTCGATGCCTGGCCGCAGCCCGGCTACGTCTGGAGTGATCGAACCGTCCACTCGAGGAGCCACGACAAGAACCCGTAGAGCTGGCGCTCTGCTTCGAGGTCCTCGTCGTCGTCGACACCGCCGATCTCGTCGTCTTCGCCGACGTCAAGCAGCGTGCCGAGCACGACCCGAACGGCGTTGATCGACTGCATGAGTGCGATCACTTGACCTTCCTTGAGCGTTTGCTTGTCGTCGAGCCCGAGGTAACCGGCAACCGCATCGATCTGAAAGAGGCGGCTCGCGACCAGCTCCTCGCGCATCAAACGCTGGTACTCAGCTTCCTTTTCCACGTCGTCGTGGTACGCGACAGGAAAAAGGCGCTGAAGTACGGGGGAAACGGGAGTGTCGGGGTCGTCATCTGAAGTGAGGAGCCCGCGAAGTTCGTCGAGGAGACGAGCGAGAAGCAGGCGCTCCTGTTCGCCGATGTTGAGCGACCACACGGTCGAACCGCGCTTTGTGGTGGCGAAGATCGGTGGCTTGAAGCGCTTGGTCATTTGGACGAAACGCCACTCACTTGTCATGCTCCATCGTGGCCCAGAGCGTGTGCTCGTGGAGATGAAACACATGCATCTCGGCCTCTTCTCGAGTACCTGAGGCGACAACGGCTCGACCCTTTTCGTGAACGTCCATCATCAACACGGTGGCCTTTTCGAGCGAGTACCCAAACAGCTTCTGGAGCACGTGGGTGACGTAGCTCATTAGATTGATGGGGTCGTTCCACACGAGGACGACCCACGGGCGGTCGGCAGCGACATCAACGGAGAGGTCGGGTTCTTCGACCTTGGCCGGTTCGAGTGTCGTGGGCACTCTGCCACTCTAATTGCTGCGTTGGTGCTGTGGACGGGCGCTCGTCCGCTGAGGTAGGACGGAAATCACGCGAGAGTTGGCTGGAGCGTTGGCCAAGTTTCTTTCCGGGGTCGTACCATGACGACGTAATGGCTGTCGGCTCTCGTCCACTCGTGCCTTCCCGGCTTGCGCCCGGCGGCTTGTCTGCCCATGGGCCGCGCCGCAAGCCGACGTCGGTGGTCGGTGCCTACATTGCGCTCACGAAGCCGCGTATCATCGAACTGTTGCTGATCACAACGGTACCCACGATGGTGCTTGCGTATCAGGGGTGGCCGCCAGCACGTCTGCTGATTGTCACCCTCATTGGCGGGTCGCTCGCAGCGGGCGGTGCGAGCGCCGTGAACATGTACGTCGATCGTGACATCGATGCACTGATGAAGCGCACCCAGAATCGGCCGCTCGTCATCGGCATCATCGAACCACGCAATGCGTTGATCTTCGCGATTGTGCTGCAAATCCTTGCCTTCGGTGTGCTGTGGTGGGGTGCCAACCTGCTGTCAGCCGTGTTGGCCCTGTCGGCGGCTGCCTTTTACATCGGGATCTACACGATCTGGTTGAAGCGCACGAGCCGTCAGAACATCGTGATCGGGGGTGCTGCTGGGGCCGTTCCGGTTCTGGTCGGCTGGTCAGCGGTCACGAACTCGCTCAGCTGGGAACCCCTGGTTCTCTTTTTGACCATCTGCTTGTGGACCCCGCCGCATACGTGGGCGCTCGCCGTGAAATACGCCGATGAATACAGCGCTGCCGATGTCCCAATGCTTCCGTCCGTCGCTCCTATGAGTGAAGTGGTGAAGCAAATGGTCGTCTACACCGTTGGCCTCGTGGCAGCGACGCTGCTGCTGTGGCCGGTCGCCAGCCTCGGACCGATTTACGGCATCGCGGCGATTGTTCTCGGTGTGATGTTCCTGTACGGAGCGATTGCACTCGGCAAGAACCCAACCAAATCCGCCAGCATGCGGCTATTTGGGTTCTCGATTTCCTACGTCAGCGTGTTGTTTGGCGCGATGATGCTTGACGTGTTCGTGGAGTACGGCGTCTCCTGACACTGGTCGGGGCCTGGTAGCGCGGCTGATTTCGCACCGAATCAGGCGAAATCATCTAAAACTGTCGCTCTGACCCGACCTTGCGCGATCGTGACGTGCCGCGCGACACCAACCGGCCATGAATTCGTCGGGGAATTCTGGCGAATCGTCCGCGTGCAAGTAGTCTCGGGCCGTCGTGTCTGGCATTGCTGTGCGCGACGAAATGAATGAAACAGACGTCGGCATCCCTGTCGGCGTAGGACGATCAAGCCAAGTGAGTCGCAACATCACATGACCACCATCGATTCCAACCCTGACGTAGTGGGTGACTCCGCAATTGGCCGCGTCCTCGCGGCCAATGTTGACTGGCTCACCTCCAGTGATCACAAGAAGATAGGCCGCCTCTTTATCGGCGCCGGCCTTCTTGCGATGCTCGGAACCGTCGTCGTCAACCTGTTCATCGCGTTCGAACGGATCGACGGCGCAACCGCTGCTCTCGATTCTGATTCTTGGACGCAACTTGTCGGTAGCCAGCGCGTTGGCTTGATCTTCGGCATCGCGCTGCCGCTCACTGCTGGCCTCGCCATCGCCGTGACACCGCTCCAGCTCGGTGCCCGGGCATTGGCGTTCCCACGCCTCGCCGCATCGGGCATGTACCTGTGGCTCGGAGGATTCATTCTCTCGGTCTTCTCCTTGGTGAACAACGGTGGCTTTGGTGGCGGCGACGCCAACATGGTGGACCTGTTCCTCGCATCGATTGGTCTGATGGCGCTGGGATTCACCGCTGTGGGCGTTTCGCTCGTGACCTCGGTACTCACAACGCGGGCTCCGGGCATGACCATGCGCCGTGTTCCCTTCTTCGCCTTCTCCACCCTTGTGTTCGGCCTCGGCCTTGTGCTGGTGATGCCGGTGCTGTTCGGAGCGGCGATCTACCTGTTCGTCGATCACCGCAGCGGTGCCCGCGAAGCGTTTGGCGGCAACCAGGGCATCGCTACCTGGATTGGATGGATGTTCACGCAGCCCACGAGCTTCTTGTTTGCCATCCCCGCACTCGGCGTGTTCGCCGAATTGCTGCCTACCTCCTTCCGTAAGCGGACCCCGATGCGTGGCATCGTGTTTGCTGGCCTCAGCTTGGTCGGTGTTTCAGCGTTGGCCGCCGTCACTCAGCAGGCACGCTTTGATGTGCCATGGCGTGGCTCGCAGTTGTTTATTGCCGACGGCGAAGACTTCGGCAACAAGCTTGGCGACGTTGCTCCTTGGGCGTTGTTCCACCTGCTGCCCATCGTCGGTGCCGGCGTGTTGTTCCTGATGATGTTATTCCTTGCCAAGCCGAGCAAAGACGAGTCGGGCACCACAATCAAGCCGAATATCACTGGCGGGTTCGTGTTCGCGCTCTTCGGGTTCATGATGGTGCTGGTTGGCATGCACGGCTCGGCAATCGAGCCGATCACTGACCTCGAGCTTGCCGGGACCGTGTTCGGTGAAGCTTCACTTGTGTACGTCACTTACGGCGCTGCGCTCGGGATCCTGGGTGGCATCGCTCATTGGGCCCCCAAGTTGTGGGGTGGCACGCTCGATTTTAAGAAGGTCGCACCGCTCGCACTTCTCGGAGTCCTCGGGACCGTGCTCGCCAGCTTTCCGCACTACATCGCCGGCTTCCTGAACCAGCCCGGTGGGCTCGTGTACAGCGACTCCGACCTTGCGATCTGGAACATTCTGGTCCTCGTGGGCCACGGTCTCGTTCTTCTCACCGTGCTCGCCTTCGTTGGTCTGCTCGCTCAAATGGCGTTCTCGTCGAGCGAGGACGGCGTCGACGACCCGTTTGACGGGCACACGATCGAGTGGGCAACAACGTCACCGGCTCCCGCCGGCAATTTCAATGACGTCCCCACCGTCGGGTCGGCTGAGCCGCTACTCGACCTTAAAACCGCCAACGACTCAGGGAGTGCGAGCTGATGGAATCTCTTCCGGCCGGTGCTGCGCCGGCGCCCCGTAACCAGATTGTCGTGGGCGCCACGCTTGGCGCCGTTGCGATGGCCATGCTGACGGGCGCGATGCTCGCCATCTGGGCGGTCAAGCGATCGGCCACGATCGAGGCTGGCCAGAACTGGCTACCAAGTGGCGTCACGATCCCAGAAGTGCCCACCAACGTGATGCTCATCGCGTTCCCGGCACTGTGCTCGTTCGCCCAATGGGCGGTGTGGTCGTCTCGGCGCGATGACAAAGCGAACACGGTGTTTGCGCTTGGATCGACGGCGTTCGTTGCGCTCCTCATCGTTAACGCTCAAGCGTTCGTCTACACCCAAATGAATGTCGGGGTGAGTGATGGTGAATACGGCTCAATGTTCTTTGCCATCACCGGCACGTTCCTCGCACTCATGGTCGTGGGTCTGCTCTTCACTGCAGTTACCGCCTTTCGTTACCTCGCCGGTCGGACTCTCGACCGCCAAATTCTTATCGCCCACGCCATCTTCTGGTACGCCATGACCGCCGTCTACACGGCGCTCTGGTACCTCGTCTACGTCACGAAGTGAGATCGACCCTCTGATGTTCACCACCGGATCAAAATTCCTCATTGGCGCCTCGGTTGTCGCCGTGCTTTCTGCCGTCGTTTATGGCATCGGGCAAGGCGGTGTCATGGGCACCGTCGGCCTCAGCTCGGCTGCGGCTGGCCTCATTGGCCTCACCACGCTCAACCTGTTCCTTCGAGACTCGAACTTCTTTGCTGACGATGAAGCACCCGTTGAGTCGGCGGCTGCAGCGCAGTACGCACCGTCGGCGAGCGTCTGGCCGCTTGGCTTCGCGTTCGCCGCAGTCGTCATGGCGGTTGGCCTCGTTTCGTACCAGCCGATCCTCGTGATCGGTCTGATTGCACTGCTCGCCGCCGGCACCGAATGGACAGTTCAGGCATGGTCTGAGCGGGCGTCGGGCAACGTCGAGCACAACGCTGCGGTACGCAGTCGTTTGTCGAACCCGCTCGAGTACCCGGTCGGAAGCATCATTGCGGCCGGCGTCGTCATCTATGGGTTCAGCCGCGTCATGCTCTGGCTATCCAAGACCAACACCGTCGTTGCTTTCGCGGTGCTCGCGACGGTCGTGGTTGCCGTCGCCTTCGTGCTCAGCTTCGGCCGCACGATCAAGACGGGGGCCATGGGCGGAATCCTGGCCGTTGGCGCCATCGCCATGATTGCTGCTGGCACCCTGACCGGCCTCGACGGCGAGCGTGACATTCCTGTGTTCGAGACCACGGCGATCTGGCAAGAGGAGGGCATTCTGCATGCCGAGAAGTATGCGGAAGGAGCCGAAAAGGGCAAGCATCCTGCAGACCTCATCTGCGAGAGCCCCGAGGCGTTCCCTGAGGCTGACAAGAAAGCAAGCCAGACCGTTGCGGCGAAGTCCGGAACATTCCAGGTCTTCCTGCGTGAGAACGGCTCACTTGACTACGACGTGCCCGGCAACTTACCCGAGGGCAGCGATGCCATCACGTTGATCCGGTCCAACCCATCCAACGTGATCTTCCGCAACGAGTCGAACGAAGAGGCCCGACTCACCCTCGACCTTGGAACCGAGACGTTTGAAGTCGAAGAAGGCGAAGAGACCATCGGTATCGAAGCCCGTAATCAGGTATGTACCACCCTCATCGAGCCGGGTGCAGCACAAATTTTCACCCTCGAGGTTGACCAGCCGAGCTTCGCCTTTGCTGACGTCGAAAACCCTAATGGTGACGGCGGAGACGGGTTCTACTTCTTCGTTCCGGGGATCGAAGCCGCGACGCTGCAAGTGATCGTGCCGTGATGTTTCAAAATCACGAACGAACGAAACGGCGCGAATCAGAGACTGGAACTAACGTGATCAAGGTGAAGCAGCCGACGTTGAGTTCTGGTCTCCGTGCGATGCAGATCGCGGGGGTGGCCACGGCCGGAGCCTTCATGGCCAGCTGTGCACAGAACGCCCCCCAGGACACGTTCCAGCCCAAGGGCTCAAACTCTCAGATGATCGACGACCTGGCACGGCCGGTGTTTTACATCGCTGGCGTCGTCGGTGTCGTTGTCTTTGGTGTCATTGGTTGGGTCCTTTTCCGCTACCGCGATCGTGGGCAAGCAATTCCTGAGCAAACCCACGGCAAGCCTGCCCTGGAGATTGCGCTCACGATTCTCCCAGCGCTCATCTTGATCGGTGTGGCCATTCCCACAGTCGGTGTCATCATGGCGCTCGACGAATCCGACGACACCGAGTGCATCGTCAATGTCACCGGTCAGCAGTGGTGGTGGGAATTCGACTACCCCGTGCAAGACGGTTGCGGTGGTATCGAGGCCCCGATCATTACCTCGGGCCAGATGGTCATCCCGGCTGACACCAACGTTCTCATCCGTGGCACGAGCCGCGATGTAATCCACTCGTTCTGGATCCCCGCTCTCAACGGTAAGCGTGACATGGTCCCGGGACGCATTCACACGTTGCGTATGCAAGCATACGAACCCGGGATTTACGCCGGTCAGTGCGCTGAATTTTGTGGCCTGTCGCACGCCAACATGCGCATGGAAGTGGCCGCACTCAGTGATGGTGACTTCGAAACCTGGAAGGCAAACCAGCTTGAGGATTACACGTCCCCGGCGGTTGGTTCGCTTGCCGCCGTCGGCGAGCAGACCTTCATCGCCAACTGTGCGCGATGCCACCAGATCAATGGGATGAAAGATGACGAGGGCAACCCCATCGTCGCTCGTCCTGACCTCCAGGTGTATTCGGGTGCGTCGCCGAACCTCACCAACCTGATGACCCGCAACACCTTTGCCGGTGCGTCATGGGATCTTATTAACGACTCGTACCGCGACACGGTTTGGGGCGCGAGCCCTGACGAATTCGGTGCGCTGTACCTCGATGGTGTGAGCGACGAGAATTTCAACGAGGTCGACCTCCGCGAATGGCTTCGTAATGCTCCGGCCAAGAAGCCGTCGTACGCCGATCCCGAAGAACTCGAAGCGACCGATGGCCTCTACCGAGGCATGCCGTATCTCGCCTTGAGCGAAGACCAGATTGACCAACTGCTCGCCTACTTGCTTGAGCGAAAGTGATCAACGTGAACGACCTGACTCAGAACATGGGAGAGCGATAGCCATGGCAATCATTGAACGGCCGGTTGACAAAGTCCCGACCTACCCTGACGCCGACGCGGCAGCAGTTACCGCCACGTCGTCGTATGGATACTTGCGTCGCCCCGTCGAAACCGAAGGGTGGCGATCGTGGGCGTTTACCGTCGACCACAAAAAGATTGGCATCATGTACGGCGTCACGGCCATGCTGTTCTTCGTGATTGGTGGCCTTGAGGCTGGTCTCATCCGCCTGCAGCTCGCCAGCCCAGAAGGAAATATCCTCTCGGCTGACAAGTACAACCAGATGTTCACGATGCACGGCACCACGATGATCTTCCTCTTCGTGATGCCGATGGCTGCAGCGTTTGCCAACTATTTCATTCCCCTTCAGATCGGTGCCAGGGACGTGGCGTTCCCCCGACTGAACGCACTGTCGTTCTGGGTGTTCATCTTCGGTGGCGTCTTCTTGAACAGTTCGTGGCTCCTCGGCGGCGGCGCCGACGGCGGCTGGTTCATGTACGCCCCGAACTCGGACGTACCGTTCTCGCCGAGCAACGGTGTCGACTTCTGGGGCCTCGGCTTGCAGATCGTGGGTATCGCATCACTGGTTGGAGCGATCAACCTGATCACCACGGTGCTGAACATGCGTGCACCGGGCATGTCGCTCATGAAGATGCCGATCTTCACCTGGATGGCCTTCGTCACCCAGATGCTTCTCCTCTTTGCCATTCCGATCATCACGGTGGCGCTGTTCCTCCTGATGTTCCAGCGGTCCTACGACGCAACCTTCTTCTCCGTTGAAGAGGGTGCTGACCCGCTGCTCTGGCAGCACTTGTTCTGGATCTTTGGTCACCCTGAGGTGTACATCATCGTGTTGCCGAGCTTCGGCATCATTTCCGAGGTCCTCCCGGTCTTCTCGAAGAAGCCGTTGTTCGGGTACCCGTTCGTGGTGTTCTCGGGTGCAGCCATTGGCTTCGTGGGTTGGGGCGTGTGGGCCCACCACATGTTTGCTTCGGGTCTCGGGCCCGTCTCGGTTGCGGTGTTCTCCGTGTCGACCATGGCGATTGCGGTGCCGACTGGCGTCAAGATCATCAACTGGACCCTCACCATGTGGGGTGGCAAGCTGAAGTTCACCACCGCCATGCTGTTTGCCATCGGCCTGATTGTGCAGTTCACCATTGGCGGGCTGTCCGGCGTGACCCACGCGGTGGCACCGTCCGACACGCAACAGACCGATACCTACTACATCGTTGCTCACTTCCACTACGTCATCTTCGGTGGCGGCGTGCTGGGGCTCTTCTCTGGTCTCTACTACTGGTGGCCAAAGATCTTTGGCAAGCTGCTGAACGAGACTTGGGGCAAGTGGAATTTCTGGCTGATGATTATTGGAATGAACCTGACGTTCGGTCCAATGCACATCGTTGGTCTCCAAGGCCAGCCGCGACGAATGTATCAGTGGACCGAGAACCGAGCGGGAGAAGGCATGTTCAACATCGCCACCTGGAACTTGGTGGCCACCATCGGAACATTCATCCTCGGCGTCGGCATTCTGTTGTTCTTCATCAATGCGATCTTCATCCATCGCAAGCAACCGATCGCACCGCTCGATCCGTGGGATGCTCGCTCGCTCGAGTGGCTCACAACGAGTCCGCCCAAGGAGCACAACTTCGACCGGACTCCTACGGTGTCGCACCTCGATGAGTTCTTCCACCGCAAGTATGAGGATCAAGCCGACCCGAACGACGAGACGGCCTCCCACAACTACGTGCAGGTTGCTACGGCCGAAGAATTGTTGGCCGAAGAAGAGGCCAATGCCGACGCCCACATCCACTTGCCTGCGCCGTCGTACTGGCCCATCGTGCTCGCTTTTGCCCTTCCGGTCATGGCGTATGGTGTCATCTATACGACGTGGCTGATTGTCCTTGGTGCGGCGATTGCTGCGGGGGCGATGTTCGGTTGGGCACTTGAGCCGGCCGATGCTGAGCCGTCTGACTTCGACCCGCCGGCGACCGATAGCGAAACAAGTAAAGAGTTGGCGAATGTCTGAAACCATGATCGATCAGCCGACCGGCGACGGGCCTGATGTCGCTGTCGAGTCGGCTCACGATGATCACGGTCACGACGCTCACGGTGGCGGAGACCCGACCTCGTTGGGGCTCTCGAACACGAAATTGGCTATGTGGCTGTTCCTCGGTTCCGAGTGCCTGCTGTTTGGCGGGCTGATCTCCACCTACATGCTGTATCGGAACCGCCAAGGTACCGGACCGGGTCCTGACCAATTGTGGGACATTCCCTTCACGTCGGCATCAAGCTTTGTCCTCCTGATGTCGTCGCTCACGATGGTGTTGGCGGTTTCTTCGGCGCAGCGTAAGGATGACCGCAACACCAAACTGTGGCTCATCGTGACCGCCACCCTTGGTGGACTTTTTGTCGCCGGTCAAGTGTATGAATTCACCACCTTCTACCGTGAAGGGCTCGGTTACACCGAGAGCTTGTTCGCTTCGAGCTTCTACACGCTGACCGGCTTCCACGGAGTTCACGTTTCGATCGGCATCATCATGCTGATCGCAACGATGGGCATGATCGCCAAGAATAAGATCGTCGGAGACAAGGCCGAATCGGTTGAAATGGTCGGTTTGTACTGGCACTTCGTCGACGTTGTGTGGATTATTATCTTCACGCTCGTGTACCTGATTCCGGCATGACTTGGAGCTGAATATGGAAGTTGACGCACCCCAAACCCCCGAGATCGATGTTGTCCACTCCGACGTCGACGCCGCTGCTGGCCTCACTGGTTCAGATTCCGGCGGCCACGGCGCTCACGAAGCCCTGAGCGACAATCGCTACATCGTGATTGCAGCGATTCTTGCGATCGTCACGGCTGCTGAGGTGGCGGCGAGCTACATCGAATTGGGCCCAGCGTTCATTCCGCTGTTGCTGTTTATGATGGCGTTCAAGTTTTACGTTGTCGTCAGCTTCTTCATGCACCTGCGGTTTGATCACAAGGTCTTCAGCTTCATGTTTTATATCGGATTGTTCATGGCACTCTTTGTTTACATCGCTGCGCTGTCGACGTTCCGGTTCTGGAATTCCTAATTCCGCCCCCGCCCGCTTCTTCTACCGGACTTCGAAGTTTGCGAGGGGCGCCGATAACAACGGTGCCATGCGTCGTGTTCAGGGGTCTGGCAGTCCCATCGTCATCTGTGACGGTTAACGCTTTTGCTTCGTACCTCTGGCCGAGACACGTATTCTTCTCGCGTCTAAGCTTTGCTTGTGTTTGCTCAAGCTCTTTCTGACACCATTGCTCCTTGGCGGTTTCAGTGGCATCCCGAGGTGTGGGTGCTGGTCGTGTTTTTGGTTGGCGCATACGCGTACATGGTTCGAGTCATTGGTCCCAAGGCGGTTCCTGACGGGGTTAGCTCCGTCACGACGCTGAACAAAGTCTCCTTCGGTGCAGCGATGCTCATGTTGTGGTTGGCGTCGGATTGGCCGATGCACGACATCGCCGAGGAGTACCTGTACTCGGCTCACATGTTGCAGCACATGATGCTGAGCTACTTTCTTCCGCCATTGGCGCTTTTGGCGACACCGACCTGGCTCATGCGGGTCCTCGTTGGCGATGGCAAGTTTTATAACGTTGTCAAGTTCATGACGAAGCCGGTTATCGCGGGCGTACTGTTCAACTTGGTCATCATGGTGACGCACATTCCGCAGGTGGTAGACGCCTCAATTGCCTCGGGGCCGCTGCACTACACGCTTCATTTCGCCGTCGTGATGCTGTCGTTGCTGATGTGGATGCCGGTCGTTGGGCCGCTTGCGGAGCTGCGAATTGGCCCGCTCGGTAAATGCATCTATCTTTTCCTGCAGTCGGTTGTGCCGACGGTGCCCGCTGCGTGGCTCACATTCGCCGAAGGCGTGGTCTATCGCAGTTATGACATCCCCGTGCGTGTGTTTGGTTGGGATGTCACCACCGACCAACAACTCGCCGGCGCGATCATGAAGCTTGGTGGCGGCATCTTCTTGTGGGCGATCGTTGTGTACATCTTCTTCACACGATTTGCGACGGGGTACGAGAAGGAGCATGACTATCGGCCTCGTGCTGGCAATGTCATGCCCGCCGATGAAGTCATATCTACGACCGACGCGCTGATGACCACGGAGGACGTCGAAAAGGAATTCGCAAGTAGCCGGGCACCTACAGAGGACTGATTCGTGCTCGCTCTAGTCGGTGGCCACGGTTGTGCCGACGTCACTCGGGTTCATTTGCGTGAATGGATTTCGATTGGTATTCACGGCGCTCGTTAGCGTCGACGTGGTCGACACCGTCGGAGACGTCATCGGGCTTGAGCCGAACGTGGTTGACGGCGATCGTGGTGTGTCGGTGAGCGACCAAGCCGAGAGGTCAAAGCCGCTGCAGCGTCGAGCAACAATTATGAGCGACTCAGCGTCGGCGGGTATTCGCTGGAACGGTGCGCTCGGCGGGTTGCAGGGCTTTGAAGTCGGCGACCGACTCGAATCGTGTCGGCGTCTCGTCGTCGCTTCGTGCCAAGGTCGAGAAGGTCGCTGCCCAAATACTTTGCTGGTATGGATCGGGCTCTTGCCGAGGCCTGACGCCCGAGAAGTCCTCATCATCGCAAGCGGGTACAACGATCTTGACGTTGAAGTCGCCGTCTCAGCCCGAGAGGTCCTTGATGCTGCTCTTGCCACGGGTGACGAGACGATCGCGTGGGTGACGTACCGAGTGAGCGTCGATTATCTCTTGCTTCTTGATCAGAACGTTGAGGTCGCGAATCACGAGGTCGTGAACGAGGAGCTCTATCTCCTCGCCGCACAAGACGAGCACTCGGTACTGCAGCTCTGGGATCTCACCGGTGATACCCGCACCGCGTTTCATTGGTTCAATGACGAAGATGGGGTCCACCAGAAAGAGCTCGGCTCTTGGGGCGTCGCTGACTGGGTCTCACGCAAAATGGCGCAGCTCGACGGGCGTCCTTGCCCGATGCCGCGGATTCCTACGTTTCCGCAAGATCAGGTGCACTCCGCCCGGAATGTCCTGCGTATTCTCCGGGGCCTTCCAGATATTGACGGCCTGTATGAACTTTGGTCTCATAATTGAATCGGTCGTCATCGGGCCTCGCCAGTAACCTCGCATGTCGTGATCGAACAACGGCTTCTGCGGACCGACCTCGATGGTGTGAAGGTTGCACTATCCCGGCGGGCGCAGCCAAAACTGCTCATCGACATCGACCACGCGGCACGGCTTGATGCCAGGTTGCTCGACATTGGCCGCGAGCGTGACGACATCAGAGCGCAGGTCAACACGCTGTCGAAGGATGTGGGCATGTTGCGTCGTGACGGCAAGGTCGACGAAGCCGAGGCGCTTCAGGCCGAAAGCCGTGAATTGGGTGCCACCGAGAAGTCCCTCGCCGGCGAGCATGACGAAGTGTCGGCCGCGCTGAACGAACTTCTGCTCGGTCTCCCAAATTTGCCGCATCCGGACGCACCGGACGGTGTTAATGAAGACGACAACCCGGTCATCGCAGGTCCGATTGCTCTCAACGAAACATTCCCTGAGTGGCAGCGCGTGCCGCACTGGGAAACTGGCGAGGCGCTTGGCATCCTCGACAACGAGCGCGCCACCAAGATTTCGGGTGCGATGTTCACCATGCAGCGTGGCGCAGGCGCCACGTTGGCCCGTGCGCTCACGCAGTTTGGCCTTGATCGGAACGCTGATGTCCACGAAGAAATCCGGCCGCCTTCGCTCGTGACGACCGCCACGCTTACGGCGACCGGTCAGTTACCGAAGTTCGCCGACGATGCGTACTCGATTGACCGTGATGACCTGTGGTGTGTGCCGACTGCGGAGGCGTCACTCACCTCGCTGTTCAGCGACGAGATCCTTGACGATACCGAGCTACCCATTCGCGTGATGGCGTTCAGTCCGTCGTTCCGTCGCGAGGCCGGGTCGGCTGGACGTGACACACGCGGGATGCTGCGTGCTCACGAATTCGACAAGGTCGAGATGCTCGCCTTCGCGACGCCCGAACAGGCACCCGAACTCCTCGACGACATGGTTGACCGAGCAGCTTCGGCAATGGCGGACTTGGGCTTGCCCTACCGTGTCATCGAAATTTGTACGGGTGACATGGGCCAGAGCCACCACCGCACGTTCGACGTGGAGGTCTACGCCCCCGGCGTCGACACCTGGCTCGAAGTGTCATCGGTGTCATGGTTCGGTGATTATCAAGCGCGGCGTGGTAACACCCGCTTCCGTCGCCACGGCGATGATGGCAAGGCAATTAAGGGCAGCCACTTCGTTCACACATTGAACGGCTCGGCACTTGCTGTGCCCCGAGTGTGGGCCGCGATCGTCGAGAACTACCGCAACGAAGACGGCAGCGTCACGATCCCCGACGTTCTACATCCCTACATGCGCGGCCTTACCGTTATCGACACTCATTGACCTGACGCTCGTTGCGCTCGAATCCATCGATCGGGAGCGCGAAGAAACTGAAAAACCTGATCGATCTAGGAAGCGTCGACCCACCTGATGGTGAAAGGCTGGGCCCATGGACAAGTACGACGTGAGTGAATCGGTGCGAAGCCGTCGGGTGCAGTACGAGGCGGCCGGTCTTGACATCGACGACGTGTATGTCGACCCGATGATGCAGTGGCAGCGGTGGCACGACGACGCGCACGAAGCTGGTCTTGCTGAGCCCAACGCGATGACGCTGTCGACGATCGCAGCAGACGGAGGGCCCGACGCACGTATCGTGCTCGCTCGGGGTGCAGACGCCCAAGGCTTTGCGTTCTATACGAACTATTCGGGCGCAAAAAGTCAGCAACTTGAGGCTCGTCCGCTTGCTTCGGCGGTCTTCGCCTGGCTTGACCTGCACCGCCAGGTCCGGGTTCGTGGGCATGTCGAACGCACAACGGCTGCCGAGTCCGACGACTATTTCGACTCTCGTCCGCGCTCAAGCCAACTCGGAGCGTGGGCCTCCCCGCAGAGTGAGGTCATCAGCGATCGCTCGGTGCTTGAAGATCGGGTGGCCGCAGTCGAAGCAGAGTTCGGCGATGGTGAAGTTCATCGTCCTGGATTCTGGGGTGGCTGGAGGTTGATCCCTACTGAGTGGGAGTTCTGGCAGGGCCAACCGAGCCGACTCCATGATCGGCTGCGCTATCGAGATGGCAATCAGGACGCCGCCTGGGTCATCGAACGGTTGGCTCCCTAACGGGTGGTCTCCTGAAGGTTGCCGAAGGAGACCCGGGTGAAGCCAAACCGGAAACAGGAAACACTTTGGGTTGAACTTGTTCCTGAGAGCGGTGAGGATGACATTATGACGGGAACAAGAATCTTGGTCGTCGATGATGAGCCAACCGTGCGGGAGGTGGTCGTGGGGTATCTGCGGCGCGACGGGCATGAAGTCGCCGAGGCTGCCGATGGCACGACCGCTCTTAAGATGCTCGAAGTCGAGACACCCGATCTGATTGTTCTCGACATGATGTTGCCCGGCGTGAATGGTCTCGACATTCTTCGCCATGTCCGCTCGACGAGCAATATCCCGGTCATCATGCTGACCGCGCGAGCCGAGGAGTCCGACCGCGTCGCTGGTCTCGAACTCGGTGCCGATGACTATGTGGTGAAGCCCTTTTCGCCCCGCGAGCTCGCCGCCCGTGTGAACGGCGTTCTGCGTCGTAGTGGCGATCGTGAAACCAGCGCACCCACGCCGATCGTGTTCGACGGACTCACCGTTGACCCGCTTGCACGTGAAGTGCGTCTCCATGATGGAATCGTCGATATGACTCCCAAGGAGTTCGATGTGCTCGCCTTTCTTGCGAACTCGCCTCGGCAGGTTTTCTCGCGAGCGCAACTCCTTGAGCAGGTCTGGCAGTCGTCGCCTGACTGGCAGGACCCTGCAACGGTCACGGTGCACGTGCGCCGTATCCGCAACAAGATCGAAGCCGATCCCGAGAAGCCGCGGTGGATCACCACGGTGTGGGGTGTTGGCTACCGCTTCGAGCCCTGAACCCAACGTGACGACTCCTGAAACGGCCCGCAGATGAACGACCACAAAGCCCTTCAACACAGAGCTCACGGGATGAACCGGCTGGGGCGTCGATTCCTCGGCGCAAACCTTGCCGTTCTCGGTGTTGCGATGATGATGATTGCGGTCGCAGCGCAGACGATGTTCATCGATGCCCACGACCGTCGATTGGTCATGTGGGCGTTGATTCCCGCTGTCTTCAGCGCTGCCATGGTGGCGATGTTGCTCGCTCGCC
>JBLFZD010000027.1:0-18833 GCA_047610085.1 Ilumatobacter sp.
GCTCCGTATCCAGGAGATGCGCGCCGAGCGCGGTCTCCCAACAATCGAAACGTCGAAGCACCTCGTGTTCAGCGGCAACCCTGGCACGGGCAAAACCACGGTGGCCCGGCTGCTCTCCCAGATCTTCCGGTCACTCGGTGTCGTCACAAAGGGACACCTCGTCGAGACCGACCGATCAGGCCTCGTCGCTGGCTTTGTCGGCCAGACCGCCACCCAGACGCGCAAGGTACTCACATCTGCACTCGGCGGCTCATTGCTCATCGATGAGGCCTACGCCCTCGCCCGAGGTGGCGAGAATGACTTCGGGCTTGAGGCGGTCGACACCATCGTCAAGTTCATGGAGGACCATCGCAATGACCTGTCGGTCGTCGCCGCCGGCTACCCGGCCGAAATGCAAGAACTGATCGATTCGAACCCCGGGCTCAAGAGCCGTTTCACGAGGACGATTCATTTTCCTGACTATGACACAAAGGAGCTCATCGCCATCTTTGAGCTCATTGCTGGAAGTCGGGAATATCACCTCGACGAACCCGGAGAGGCCAAGCTCGCTGAGGTGATCGATGCTGAGTCTCGAGGCCGCGGGTTCGGCAATGGCCGCTTTGTCCGCAACGTGTTTGAGGCAGCCGTTGGCCACCATGCACTCCGGCTCGCCGAGACCGAAGAACTCACCGACGAGCAGCTGACCACGCTCACCGGCGACGACATCCGCCCCGTCCACTAAGCGCTTGTTTCCCCAGATGGGTCGTGCGTGGAACTAGCGTTGCCTCGTCATGTGGTTGTTCCTGATCATCGTCGTTGTTGTTCTGGCTGTTCTTGTCGGCATCAGCCTGCTTCGCTCGATTCGTCGCGACTCACCAGCCAACATTGATCCGTTTGGCGTGAGCGAGCCGTGGCGTCACTTCGTGTTGGGTGCTCAACGTGCAGGAACCAAGCTTCACACTACGGTTGATGCTGCCGACGAGGGCCCGTTGCGGAACCGCATGCTCGCCATCGTCGAACGATCCGACACCGGTCTCCAAGAGACATGGCGGATCGCAAAGCGAGGTGACCAGATCGACGAGACGGTTCGCCGACTCGACCCGACCGCGCTTCGGTCGAAGCACGCGTCGCTCACTACCCGCCGGAACGCCACGCCGACTCCTGACCTTGAGGCTGCGGTCACCTCGGTCGAAAAGCAGCTGGCATCGACCGACCGGCTCACGGCCCAGTCCGCCCGAGCAGCAGACACGCTGCGCCTTGCCCAGACCCGTCTCGACGAAATCGTCTCACGAGCCGCCGAGGTGAGCATTGGTGCCGGCGACACCGACCGTTACGAGCATGACGTTGACGACTTGGTCATCGAGTTGGAAGCACTGCGCCAAGCCGTCGAAGAGACCAACTGGGCATGAGCGTCCTGCGCGTTCAATTTGGCGCACCGGCACGTGCGGTCACCGCATGAGCGGGCTCTTCAAGAACAACATGATCGTTGCGGTTGGCACCGCGCTCTCCCGCGTGACCGGTCTGCTGCGTTTTGCTGTTTTGACCGCGGTACTCGGCGGCACGGCTCTCAGCGATGCGTACTTGCTGGCGAACGAGACACCGAACCTCGTCTATGAGTTGCTGGTGGGCGGCGTCCTTTCCGCCACGCTCGTGCCGCTGTTCACCTCGTTCGACGCCAATGATGATGACGAGTCCCGCAACGTCGTTTTGACCACTGCGCTCGCACTCATCGTGGTTGTCACCCTTGCGGCGGTCGCCGTCGCTCCGCTGGTGTTCCGGGTGTTCTCGCAGAACATCGACCCGGACGTCGACCCGGATCTCTTCCGTTCTGTCGGCACGACACTCGCCCGAATCTTCCTGGTACAGATCCTGTTCTACGGCATCACCAGTATCGCCAACGCATACCTCAACTCGAAGCGTCGCTTTTTTGCTGCGGCATGGAGCCCGGTCCTCCCGAACCTCATCATCATCGCCACACTGCTGTCCATTCCCGAGCCAGCAGCCGACGGGTTCGTACTCAGCGACATTCTTAACGACTCCCGACTACGGCTCACGCTTGGACTCGGCGCCACCCTCGGGATCGGCGCCATGGCCTTGACGCTGGTACCGGCCGTTTACGCCGCAGGTCTTCGCCCAAAATTTGTGTGGAATCTCCGCCACCCGGCGGTGAAGAAACTCATGACGTTGTCGTTCTGGACGCTCGGCTTCGTCGCTTCAAACATCGTGGCGTTGATCGTGATCCGCAACCTCACCGAGCCTGGCTCGTCGAATGCAACGGCGTACATCGCCGCATTCACCTTCTTCATCCTGCCTCATGGCCTGCTTGGCGTATCGATCGCCACGACGTTCCAACCCGAAATGGCGAGGGCGGTGGCCAAGCACGACAAGGAGTCGTTTATCAAGTCGGCATCGCTCGGAATCCGCATGACTGCGCTCGTCACGATTCCTGCCGGATTCGGGCTGTTCGTATTGCGTCGCCCCCTCATCGGAGCAGCGCTCGAATATCAAGACTTCACCGCTGAGGATGCTTTGACCGCCTCGCGGGCACTGGCAGGACTTGCCTTAGGGCTCGGGGGGTACTCGATCTATCGATTCGTGCTTCGCGGGTTTTACGCACATCAAGACACCAAAACGGCGTTCAAAATCCATCTGGTCCAAAGCCTCGTCAACATCGTGCTCGGGCTCATCCTTGTGGGTTCGTTCGGTGTGCTGGGCCTGGGCGCTGCCTTGGCAATTGCGCATGTCGTCGCAACAATCTGGGCGCTACAAATTCTCAGCTACAAGGTTCCCGGTTTTGAACTCCGAGAGATCTACCTCAGCCTTTTCCGCATCCTCGTCGCTTCGGCCTTAATGGGCGAGTCGGTGTGGTTCATTACCCGCAATATCGGCGCGAATTCCGGCGGCGGAGCGTTCGGCCGCTTGATCGTTGGCACGATTGTTGGCGTGGCGGTCTATGGAGCCCTCCTCACCACGATGGGCGCCCCCGAACTCGATGCCCTGCGCAGGCGTCTACCCGGAGCCTCTCGAACGCCTCGACCCGACGCGGCGGTCACCGACTGATGCAGCGGGTGATCGACGATCGACGTCCCGCAATGCATTCCGGGGCCCGCTCTCCAACCAGCCGACTAGAATGCGATGATGTTCAAGTACATCAAAAGGCAATGGAAGTACTTCGTCGCAAAGATCAGTGGCAAGGCAGAAGCAAACGCCGACCCGAAGGTGCAACTCGAGCAAGCAATCGGTGAGGCGCACAGCCAGCACAAGCGCCTCAAAGAGCAAGCGGCAAACGTCATTGCAAATCAAAAGCAGTCTGAGATCCGTCTGAACAAGAAGATGGAGGAACTCGGCAAGCTCAACAGCAACGCTCGCCAGGCACTGATCATGGCCAGCGACGCCGACAAGGCCGGCAACGTCGAGAAGGCAACGGAGTACACCCATGCCGCCGAGACCATCGCGGACAAGTTGATCTCGGTTGAAGGCGACGTGGAGTCACTCAAATCGATGGTGCTCGAATCCACGCAAGCATCCGATCAGGCCAAGGCTGCCGTCAAGCAGAACTCACGACTGCTGCAGGAAAAGATCGCAGAGAAGTCGAAGCTGATGAGCCAGCTCGATCAAGCCCAGATGCAGGAGGAGATGAACTCCGCCATGACATCGCTCACCGAGACCGTTGGTGACGACGTGCCGACGTTCAACGAAGTGCAGGAAAAGATCGAAGCTCGCTACGCCAAGGCGAAGGCTTCCGCTGAACTCCAGGAAGTGTCGGTTGAGAGCCGCGTGCTCGAGATCGAACAGGCCACCGCCAACGTGCAGGCACAGGGCCGTCTGTCTGAGCTTCGCGCCGAGCTCGGCCTCGACTCCGGGACGCAGGCAACCCCCGTCGAGTCCGGCGAAACCTCCACCGGCACCGCCTGAACCTCCGAGCACCATCCCACCCAATTTTGTGACGGGTATTTCCGTTGCGACGGGTATTTCAGCGCGCACATACCGCGCTGAAATACCCAACTCAATCCTTGTCGCTCTGAAATACCCGGCTCAGAGGATCACGAGGTCGTCGCGGTGGACCATGTGGGACGTGCCATCGGGCAGGTCGACGGTCTGCTTGCCAACCACAGCTGCGGCACTCTCGCTCGACATTGCGGTAATACCGCGGGCGAATGCCACTCCAGACGGACCAATGATTTCAACGACCTGTCCCGGCACGAAGTCGCCAGATACCGATACCACACCGGCTGGCAACAAGCTGTTCGGACGGTTCGCCAAGGCTTGATGAGCTCCGTCGTCGACCGTGAGGGTTCCACTCACCTCGGCAGCGAACGCGATCCATAGCTTGCGAGCTGACAACGCTCGTTCGTGAGCTTCGAACGTTGTGCCCACCAACTCGTTGGATGCCGAACCGGCGAGCACGCCAGGTCGCGACGCTCGGGCGATGACGCTGCGGATACCCGACCACGATGCCATCTTCGCGGCGATGAGCTTGCTGGCCATGCCGCCACTCCCTCGTCCACTTCCCCCACCATCGGCAGAAATCGCCAGGAGCGGATCGTCGGCCCTCACGAGCGGGATCAGCGTTGCAGTCGAATCTCGACGTGGGTCAGCGGTGAAAACGCCGTCCATGTCGGTGAGGAGAACAAGGACGTCGGCGCCGACGCTGTTAGCAATCAGTGCAGCAATGCGATCGTTGTCTCCGTATCGCAGCTCATCATTGGCAATGGCGTCGTTTTCATTCACCACAGGAACGGCACCAAGTTCAAGAAGCCGCTCAATAGTTGAGCGCAGATGAAGGTACTGCTGGCGTTGCACGAAGTCCAACGGGTCAACAAGCAGCTGCGCCCCGACCAGGTCATGACGGGCAAATTCGATGTTGTAGGCCTCGATCAGGCGGCTCTGCCCAACGGCAGACACGGCCTGGAGCGTGCGCATGTCGGAGGGACGAGCGTCCATACCGATCGCGGCCACACCTGCAGCCACGGCACCTGACGACACGATCAGCACTTCATTACCTGCCACACGCAAACTTGCCACTTCGTCGGCGAGACGCGCGATCGCACGGGTGTCGATCACCCCGCGGTCGTCGGTAATCGACGCCGTCCCAATCTTGGCCACGATGCGCATTCAGAGAGTCTCGCGTCCGAGAGGTCAGTTATCGGGTACGTAATCGAAACAGAAGTCACCAATCCAAATGACATCACCGGTGACCGCACCCGCCTTGGCCAGCATCTTGGGGACACCGAGGCGCTCGAGGCGGTAGTCGATGTAGCCCAACGCTTCTGGCGTGGTCACGTCGTTCAGGGCGACCACACGTTCCACGTCACGACCGACGAGACGGAACTCGCCGCTGTCCATGCGCTCGACAATCGCACCGCTGGCCTCAGGTCGAATCACGATGAGGCCGTCCTTGTAGACGATTGCCTGGCGGGCATCATGAACCAGGCTCGCCATTCGACCAACCAGTTTCGACACGCCATCGCCGGTGATCGATGACACCACGTCGCCATCCCACTCCATGATCTCGAGGTCGCCCTCTTGGACCATGTCGGCCTTGGTTCCAATGATGAGCCGCGGCCGCTCGAGGAGGTCGGGCTGATAATTGCCCAACTCGTTCAGCAAGATCCGCACCTGGTCGTTGGGCCACACGCCATCGAGCGGTGCCAGGTCGATCATCAGCAGCAGGACGCGGGCTCGCTCGACATGGCGCAGGAACTGATGACCGAGCCCCTTCCCTTCGCTTGCCCCTTCGATCAGACCCGGGATGTCGGCAACGACGAATTCCGTGTCGTCATCGAGACTCACGACGCCGAGGTTCGGTTCAAGGGTGGTGAAGGGATAATTCGCGATCTTTGGCTTGGCCTTCGAGATGACGCTGATCAGTGTGGATTTGCCAACATTCGGAAACCCAACGAGTGCGACATCAGCCATAAGCCGCAGTTCGAGCTTGAGCCAGCGTTCTTCACCATGTTCACCCTGCTCAGCAAAGCTGGGAGCACGGCGCTTGTTCGACAGGAACTTGGCGTTGCCACGTCCACCACGCCCACCTGCAGAAGCGAGCCAGCGATCTCCCTGGTTGTTCAGCTCGGCGTACACCTCGCCGGTGTAGAGATCACCTGCCTTGGTACCAATCGGGACCTTGATGATGATCGATTCACCCCGGCGGCCGTGCATGTCTTTGCCCTTGCCGTGGATGCCGCGTTCGGCCCTCCGGTGCGGGTGATCTTTGAACGCCAGCAGGGACGCCACGTTGTGGTCGGCAACGAGCCAGATGTCTCCACCGTTGCCGCCGTCACCACCGTTTGGTCCGCCCATGGCTTCGGGGCCTTCTCGACGGAAGCTGATGCAGCCGGCGCCGCCATCACCGCCCTTGACATTGAGTTGGCACTCGTCGACGAACTGGGACATTGCAAGCAGGGTAACGGCCTAGCCTGGCCGCTGTGGATGATCTGCCTTTCGTCGATGATTCCGTAGAGCGAGCGGAGCGCTGGGCTGCGTCGATGGCCGGCCACGGCGACGAGGAAATCGTGGTCGCCCACGCCGACTCCACAGCGACGGTTGGCGACGCGCAGATCATGACTCGCGAGGCCCGAGAGGAACGCGAGGAACTTCTACTTGCCTCCCACGCCACCCGCTCCGATGGGGCCGGAGACCGAGCGTCAGAAGAAGTTCCCGACCCGTACCGAACATGCTTCGAAAGAGATCGCGACCGAATCCTGCACGACTCTGCGTTCCGTCGCCTCGCGGGCAAAACACAGGTGTTCGTCTTCCCCGGCGACCATCAACGAAATCGGATGACCCACGCGCTCGAAGTGACCCAGGTTGCGCGCTCTGTGGCCCAGGCGCTCAGCCTGAATGTGCCCCTCGTCGAGGCAATGGCGATCGGGCATGATTGTGGCCACGGCCCCGGCGGCCACGCCAGCGAAGACGCGCTCTCTCCCTTCCTTGAAGAAGGTTTCGATCACGCGCCATGGGGGGCCAATGTCACTCTGCGGCCGTTGAACCTGTGCACCCAAACCCTCGACGGCATCCGAAATCACTCATGGAGCCTCCCCGCACCGCAGACCCCCGAGGGCGAAGTCGTCTCCTGGGCGGACCGCATTGCCTACGTGTGTCACGACTTCGAAGACGCCGTTGCATCCGGCATCATCTCGCACGACATGCTCCCGCGTCTCGTCGCCGACCGGTGTGGCACCGACCGGTCGGGTCAGCTCGGATCGTTTGTGCGAGCAATGGTCACTGCCACGATGCAAACCGGCAAGATCGGCATGACGCCTGACGTTGCCGAAGCACTGACCGCTTTTCGCAAGTTCAACTACGAGAACATTTACCTTCGTCCGGCCAGCAAGCATCAGGCCGACGCTGTGATCTCCTTGCTTCGCGCACTCGTCGAGCATTACGCCGATCGACCCCATGTGATTCCCGAGTCAACGGTTCAGGCTGTTCTCCCTCTCGGCACACCGATCGCCTTGATCGAGGCCGGTTCGACCGAGGCGGTTCGCGCTGCGGTGGCTTACGTGGCGGGCATGACCGACCGATTCGCCTGCGAACGAGGCATCGTCGAGCTCAACTGGGATCCCTCGAAGCTCCCCACCGCCGTCACCTAACCCGACTCCTGACACCCGATGTCGGACAACCGGTGCCAGACGTAATTAGGTACCAAGGAAGAGGGCGCGGATACCAAGCCCCATGATAAACAAGCCGCCGAATCCATAAAGCAGATGCAGCTTGTCGGAGATGAATGGACTGTTCCGGTAGCTGTAGAGGATCGCAACAGCAAAGATCGTGCTGAACCCGTAGAGCGCATGGTACGAGTCGAGTTCAATGTTCTGTTGGTTCACGATGAGGGCACCGATCACAGCGACAACCATCGTCGACAACTGAGCGACCCCGGTTGCCCACCAGAGCACTCGATGGCGAACAGCCGGGAACTGTTGGGCGAGGAGCGCCCAAACACCGACGGCGGCGTTCGACGCGATCAGAAACCATGCACTCAATTCATGAGCGCTGTTCAGTGTTGTCATCGTCGTTGCAGAGCGCCCGGCGTCAACCGTCGCATGGGATCCCGCCAATGATCAATTCGACGACATCGGTGTCAGCTAGACCGCTCATCCGGCCAGTGAGGTTGTCATTGATGAAGAAGTTCGGGGCAATGAACTCGTCGGCCGAACGCAACTGCACACTGGGGTAGGCCGTGATCAGAGCGGCAACCGGCGACCCGACCGTGATCTGCTTCGCCGTTGCAAGCCCAGCTGGCGTGACGGTGCCGCCCGACCCTTCGAGTCCGTAGGTATAGGAGTAGAAGTGCGGGCGTCCTTCGGTCACCGCTGACGAGTCACCGAACTCAAGTTGCAAATTGTTCCAACTGACCTGACGCAGCTGCGTGCCTCCGCACGGACCGATCGTGAACGGATCAACCCAACCGGTATCGAGCGTCGGAGCACCCAAGAAGTTACTCACGAACGTCACCGTGCCATCCGGGTCGGCGCCAAACGACGTCGAGCCGAGGCCACTGGTCTCAAGCGTAAACAGACCGGCGGCCGGCTGGCTCGTCGTTTCGGGCTCCGCCTCAGGACCTGGTTCCGTTGCCGAGCCCCCTGTGTCAATCGGGACTGGCTCGGTCTCCACGGGAGCGGCTTGTGTCACGACGGGTTCCGAAGCGGTCGAGTCGATCGGCGCCGGTGTTGTCGCCACCGCGTCGGTTTCGACCAGATCGGCCTCGGTGGGAGGCAAGGCCTGCGTGGTCGTAGCGATCAGTGTGATATCGGGTGCGGTCGCGTCGGATCCACCCGACTCCCCCGAACCACACGAAGCGACAATGAGTGCTGCCGATGCGATGGCTGCGATAAATCGGGGTTGCATCTACTCATCTTGCATCAGAACAGCGCCTGATTTGGGGACACCTGCCATGTGAACGACGCCACGTCTCAGTCGAAGATCCAACCGGTGCGATGGGGCGGTGTCCGGTCGTTCTCGATGAACCACTCGCAACCGAATGCCATCGCAAACACCTCTTCGGGCATCTCGAGGAAAAAGGACGAGTCACTGATCTGACTTGCGTGGCACTTCATCGAGTTGCGCTTGATCGACGCGAAATCGGTTGCATCGACACAGAGGGTCAGCGCCTCCTCAGGCTCGCCAAACGGATTGCCATCATCGGCGGGACCTGACGGGTCGAATCCGTCTTCGTCGTTGCTGTCGGGCCCATTCATATCGACACCCAACTCCTTGGCCGCTGCGATCATCTCGACGAACGAGTTGCGGTTCGAGGTCGCCTGCAGCGTTCGCATCGGGTGCTCGACAAGTTCTGCCGCTCGCATCCCGACCGTGTGCACCTTGACGTGGTCGGGGTGCCCGTAGTTTCCGTGCCAGTCATAGATCGTGAAGACGTCGGCAGACTCGTCGGCGAGAATGTCAGCGACTTGTTGCGCTGCTTGTTCGACGTCGGCCTGATGAAAAGACGCCGGATCGGCGTTCTGTTCCCACCCGGTCATACCCGAGTCTTTGAATCCGAGCCATTCCACTTTCGAGACGCCCAGCACCGCTGCTGACGCATCGGTTTCGGCGCGACGCCGGTTAGACAGCGTTTCGCCGTCTGCAAGATCGTCGGGCGTTTCGCCAAAATCGCCATTCGTTGCAACGATCAGAACGACACGGTGGCCTTCGGCGGCGGCACGCGCCATTGTTCCTCCGGTGACGATGCACTCATCGTCGGGGTGGGCGTGCAAACAAACCAGTGTTCCCATCGGCGCAGTCTGACAGCAGCGGTGAAAACTCCACCAGATTCGGTGAAGTAGCGGCCCTCAATCGGCGTGGCGAACGGCGCCCGACTCGAGCAACGACGCAATGCGATCCTCGGCCACTCCCCAATCAGCGAGCACATCGCGTGTGTGCTGGCCGGGCCAAGCAGGGGTCGACACCACTTCTGAGCTGGTGCGGCTGAAGCGCGGCGCCGGTGCGGGCTGCGTCACGCCGCCAACTTCGATGAACGTCTCACGCTCGACATTGTGCGGGTGCGCTTTCGCTTCACTCATCGTGAGCACCGGAGCGAAGCAGACATCGGTGTGCTCCATGATCTCGCACCATTCGTCGCGAGTCTTCGATGCGAAGACCTCGGTGAGGCGTTCCTTGAGCGGACCCCACTCCGTGGAGTCCATCTGCTTGGCGAACTGCTCGTCGGTATCGAGCCCGGTGAGGCGGAGCAGTTCGGCGTAGAACTGAGGCTCGATCGAGCCGAGCGAAATGTATTCCCCGTCGCTGCACTGATAGACGTCGTAGAAGTGAGCTCCGGTGTCGAGCAGGTTCGTGCCACGTGAGTTCTCGTCGAAAAGTCCCATGTTTTTAAACGCCCAGAACATAGTCATCAACACGGCCGAACCATCGACCATGGCGGTGTCGACGACCTGCCCTGTTCCGCTGCCGTTAGCTTCCAACAGTGCAGCGACGACGCCGAGGGCAAGGAACATGCCACCGCCACCGAAGTCGCCGACCATGTTCAGCGGGGGAACCGGAGCTTCGTCCTTACGTCCGAAGTGGGCAAGAGCGCCAGCGAGCGAAATATAGTTGATGTCGTGGCCGGCGGCTTGGCTATACGGGCCGGTCTGGCCCCAACCGGTCATGCGCCCAAAGACCAGCTTTGGGTTGCGCGCCATACATTCGTCGGGCCCAATTCCGAGCCGTTCCATCACGCCGGGACGAAAGCCCTCGATGAGGGCGTCAGCGCCTTCGACGAGGTCAAGCAGTGTGGCAACGCCGTCGGGATGCTTGAGATCAATCGCAATATTGCGACGACCTCGCAGCAAAATGTCACCATGCGGTTGCTCGGGAGCTGGGCCTTTCACCGCTCCGGCACGTTCGACGCGGATAACTTCGGCGCCCATGTCGGCCAGCAACATGGCGGCAAACGGACCCGGGCCAATCCCGGCGATTTCGATGATGCGTTGTCCTGTGAGTGGTCCAGCCATGACGGCTCCTTGGTGAGTGCGAATTGCTTGCGAATGAGGTGAACGTCGCTGGCCCTTGTGATCGAGCGAGCCAGCGAACGGTTAGGCGGATTCAGCGACGCGAACGTGGCCGCCGATCGCCTCGGCGAAGATCGGCCAAAGCGGCACAGGTATGTCGTGGCCCATGTCGGCAAGAAGTAAATACTGGGATCCGCTGATGGCTGCAGCAGTGGCTTCGCCGCCCGACGGCGTGATGAGCGTGTCGTCTCGACCGTGGATCACCAGCGTCGGAACGTCAAGTTTCGCCAAACCGGCAGTTCGGTCTCCGCTTGCGTAGATCGCTGCGAGCTGACGGGTGGAGCCTTGTGGGTAGAAGGATCGGTCAAAGTCGCTGGCCGCTCGCTCTTTCATCGAATCCAGGTCAAGGTAACGCTTCGACGCCCAGACGGCGTATCGAGAGGCCGCTTCGATGAACGCGACTCGGTCCATTGGCGCCGCAGCGAGCAGCGCGTCGCGCGCTTCGTCAGCGGCTTGCCCAACCTTGGGGTTGCCCGTGGTGGACATCACCGACGTGAGGCTGATCACGCGGTCGGGATGTTCGATTGCCATTGTTTGCACGATCATCCCGCCCATCGACATACCGGCAATATGTGCCCGCTCGATGCCGAGGTGATCGAGCAGTCCGATCCCGTCAGCAGCCATGTCGGTCAACGTGTACGGAACCTCCGGGGCTGGTCCACCGGCGATCACCGCTTGGATCACCGTCATTGGATTGATGACGCCGACCAGCTTGCTCGAAAGCCCGACGTCACGATTGTCATAGCGCACAACGTGCAGTCCCTGAGCGACGAACGCCTCGGCGAGGCCCGGGTCCCATCCGTCGATCTGTGATGTGTATCCGCAGACCAGAAGCAGGGTCGGATCTTCAGAATTCCCATGAGTTGCGTATTCCAACTCGATCCCCGAGGGCAATACAGCGCGTGGCATTTCACGATCATGTCAGAACCCCCGCCCTCGACTCCAAGCCGCCCCACCCGCAGTTCGCCGACAATTGGGGCCCGACCCCAACTGTCCACGAACTGCCTCACCTGTCCACGAACTACGGACTGCACGATCAGGTACGTTTTGGTCGTGATCGAACGTGCTCCCGCCCTGCAAGTTCATGCCCCTGGTCGCGTCAATCTGATCGGTGAGCACACCGACTACACCGGTGGGCTTGTCTTTCCGATGGCGATCGATCGCGGCACCACGCTCACAGCAACCCGCAACGACAACGCCATCCAGTTGACCTCGGCCGATGCCGAAGGTCGACTCGACATCCCGCTTCCGTTCGAGGGCAACCCATCCGAGATAACACCCCAGTGGGGTTCGTTCGTCGCAGGAATGGCCAAACAACTTGGGGTGACCTCTGGTTTCCGCGGTCACCTCACATCGAATATTCCCGCCGGTGCCGGGCTGTCTTCGAGTGCAGCACTCGAGTGTGTCATCGGCCTGGCACTCGGCTTCGACGGCACCCCGCTCGAACTTGCTCAAGCGGCACGGCGAGCTGAGCACTCAGCAACAGGCGTCCCGACCGGGATCATGGACCAGTACTGCATTGCCGCTGCCACCCAAGGACACGCGACGCTCATCGATTGCCACAACCTGTCGATCGAGCAGGTGCCCATCCCCGACGAAATCGACATCGTTGTCCGATTTGTCGCACACCGAACGCTCCTCGGCTCGGCCTACGCCGATCGGGTCGACGAATGTGCCCAGGCCGAAGCGGTGATCGGGCCGCTCCGAACCGCCTCACTCGACGATGTCGCACGAATCACCGATGATGTTGTTCACCGGCGCGCCCGGCACGTCGTGAACGAAAACCAGCGAGTGCTCGATTTCTCGGCAGCACTTCGTCGCGCCGATTACGCCAAAGCTGGCCGCCTGATGACCGAATGCCACGCGAGCCTCCGTGACGACTACGACACCTCGACCATACAGATGGATGCCGCTGTCGACGAACTCAACGCGACCGATGGTGTTTTTGGCGCACGTATGACCGGTGGCGGATTCGGCGGGTGCCTCGTGGCCATGTGCGAGCCGGGTGCAGTGCGCGATGGCTGGTCGGTTACCGCGTCGACTGGGGCGCGAGTGCTGCCTGCAGACGACTGACCGCCGATGGTGTCCGACTCCCCCACCAGAACAGATCCTGACCGTCGATCTCGATAATCTCCGCCATTGGCAGCGCCTCGTGAAGCTCGCCAAGGTGCGCTGGCTTGAATTCATAGGGTTCGCTCGGCACCAGCACCAGGTCCGGCGCAGCCAGAGCGATCTCGGCGAGTTCGACCGTCGGATACGCGTCGTCGGAATCAACCTGCACGAGTCCAATACCGAGGTGCGCCAAGAGCGACGCCCCGTACGTCGCGGACGAGATCGACATCCACGGTCGCCGCCAGATCGGCACGAAGGCCGAGCGTTGGACTGCTGCACCATCGATACCCAACGTGGACCGCTGCGTAGGGGCCCCGACCGCGTCCGCAAGTTGATGCACCACAGCGAGGCCAGCTTGCACGGTTCTCACGTCCGACACAAAGACGTTGAGGCCTGCAGCAACGAGCGCATCGTGATCTTCAATTCGGTTCTCTTCACGGTCGAGCACGACGAGATCCGGGGCGAGCCCAACGATCTCGTCGATCTCAGGGTTTTTGGTACCACCGACGTGGCGCAACGACGGCTGTTCACAGAACCGAGTGCAGGCCACGACGTCAGCGCCGAGCGATAACAGAGTTTCGGTGCTCGACGGAACCAGGCTGACAACACGTACTCGCTCAGGCCCCAAGCAACTTGTCTTTCTGGGACTCGAACTCATCGCGGGTGAGCGTGCCACGCTCGAGCATCCCCTCAAGCTTCTCGAGTTGGCTCGCCACATCCGCTTCGCCCCGCGGGCCGCCGATGTTGAAGCGCCGCTGCTCATTTTCTTCCATCTGCGAGTGGATTTCGCGTTGCACTCGATCGGGATTGCGAATGTCGGTGAATCGTTGCTGGCCGTCTTCGCCACCAGATTCGATCACAAGATCGCCTGCGCCGACCATGCGTTCGAAGATCGACTGGCTGAAGTGCACCGTGTTGACACGTTCGAGCGGAATTTCGACACCGGTCTTGGCAATGACCCCAGCACGGAAGATCAGACGGTCGCTCGTGATCACGAAGTTCGTGGTCGCCCACTTCAGGTAGCGGACAATGAGCAACACAATCGCAACGACGAGAAGGATGAGCGACACCCACGTCATGAAGGACCGTGGCAAAGTGTCTCCGTCGGTCAACGCCAATGTGGCGATGCCCAACGCGATCGCTCCGACGAGAAGTGCCGTCGGCCCGGAGTAGTACCACCAGTGCGGATGCAGATCTACCGCCACTTCCTCGTGCGGGTTGAGTAGTTTCTTCGGGTAAGGCATCATGTCAACGTAGTCCGCCGCACTCGTCGATCACGATGGAATGGGCAAGCAGTCGGCGTGGCTCAGCTGTCGCTCTACGATGCAACGGTGGACGCCGACGCACTCATCGCGGATCTGGACCCCGACCAACGCGCCGCGGTCACCTCTGAATCACGCCTCGTCGCCGTTGTGGCGGGTGCTGGGTCCGGCAAGACCCGTGTACTCACTCGCCGGATCGCGCATCGTGTCGCCACCGGGGACGCCGATCCCCGCCACACCCTGGCGCTGACCTTCACCCGAGAAGCTGCCGGTGAGCTGCGACGCCGTCTCATCCGGCTCGGTTTGAGAGATCATGTCGAAGCGGGCACGTTTCACTCGGTAATGCTGCGAGTCCTACGGCAGCGGTGGGCCGACACCGACCGTCGGCCCAAAACCGTGGTTGCCGACCGACGCCGACTCCTCCAGGACGCGCAGAAGGCCGACAGCTTTGGCCGCGGCCGACAAATCATCGAGACCGCAAACGATGAAGTCTCATGGGCGATGGCCCGGGGGATCACTCCCGATCAATACGCAGCACTCGCTCGGCGAGCCGGTCGCCGACCTGCGGGGGGGGTCGACGACATGGTCCGAATTTTTCAGAGCTACATGTCCACCAAGCGCAAGCGCGGCGTCATTGATTTCGATGACGTCCTCCTCGACGTTCTCAATGATGCCGAACGAGATGGCGAGTTCGGCGATGCGTTGCGCTGGCGGTTCCGCCACCTTCTTGTCGATGAGGCGCAGGACCTCAATCCCGTCCAGCATCGGCTGGTCGATCTCCTCCGCCGCGGCCGCGATGATCTGTTCCTGGTCGGCGATCCCGCCCAGGCCGTCTATGGATTCAATGGCGCCGACCCGTCTCTCCTCGTGGACGTCGAACAACGGTTTCCCGGCATCGAAGTGATCCGACTCCCGGTCAACCACCGCTGCACGCCACAGATCGTGAGCGCTGGTGCTCACGTTCTCAGCGAAGGCGATCAACCGTCCAAGGTTCGATCCGCACGCAACGACGGCCCCCAGGTCTGTTTGATTCAGGCCACCGACGAGACCTTGGAAGCTGACATCGTTTCAAGCCGCATCGCTCAGGGCGACCCGAACCTGGTGCGCGCCGGCAACGTCGCGATCCTGACTCGGACCAATGCGCAACTCACTGCCTTTGAGTCTGCTCTCGCTGCCAAAGGCGTGGCCGTCCGACGGTCAGCCAACGCCACTGGGTCGCCGCTGCAGGCAGCAATGCGTGAAGCTTCGTCGTTGTCCTCGTCATCTGCGTTGCGAGCCTGGGCACACGACACCCTCGATGACATCGGTGCACTCGAATCAGCGCACAACAACGTCGAGGATCTCGAGCGTCGAACCAAGGCCGCCGCGAACACCTCCGGGGGCCCATCACCGCTTCGGGCTGTCGCCCCTCACGCCTCGCAAATCGCCGAAGCGACGGCGACACTGGGACTGGTTGAAGCCGAACGGCAGGTGGCAACCTCATTGCTCGAATTCCTTCGCGATCAGCCGCGGAGCGACGGCGCCGAGTTCCGTGCATGGGTCGCCACGACCAACCCGTTCGATGATCGCTCAACCGATGGCGTGGAGCTCCTGAGCTTGCACGCATCAAAGGGCCGCGAGTGGCACACCGTTTTTGTGGCCGGCGTCGAAACGAGCCTGATGCCGCACAAGTCCGCCACGACCTCCGCGCAAAAGGCTGAGGAGGCGCGGCTCCTCTACGTCGCCACGACTCGGGCCACCGATGTTTTGACGCTCGCTTATGCCGAGCGGCGCGGCGGATATGCCCGTAAAATCAGTCCACTGATTGCCGACCTTGATCTCAGCGAACCAGCCCCGATGCCTCCACCCCTCGCACTACGGCGCCGAGCAACAATCGACCCGACGCTGGAACGACTCAAGGAGTGGCGTGCCGATTCGGCAATGAAGGTCCGAGTTGTCCCCACACAGTTGCTCACCGATCGGGATTTGACCGCAATCGCTGCTGCCAAGCCGACAACGGCTGAGGAACTTGATGCCGCGACGTCGCTCGGGATTCTCACCGCTCGACGACTCGCCCCTGAACTTCTCCCACTCATCGCCGATCATTCAGCGTCCTGAGGAACCCCTGACGGCGACGGCGGCCCCAAGAGACCGCCGACTCAGAATCCGCGGTTGTTGTCGCGCTTCTTCGGCGGCGCCTTGAACGGCGCCTCGATAAGCATTTCAAAGCGAGCGTCATCGGGCTGATTGGGCTCGTTCATTTCGCGGAGAAACCGCTTGAGTCCTGCTCGGGCACCGGCGACGTGCTCGCCCTTGACCCCGACCGAACGTGCAAGCGCATCCTTGGCTTTTTCGACCCGCTCTTTTCGCGTCGCTTTTTGCTCGTCGCTGAAGACACGCGAGACCTTGTTGACCTTCGCTTGAGCAGCGGCGATTCGCCGAGCTTCGGATTCTTGGAGAGGTGTGAGCTTCTGATTTTCCATCATGCAGTTCCTGTGAGTCGAGTTTGGAACGTTATCGGCGATGCCCCTCGTGTCGGCACACGCCCCGGTGATCGCCGCAGCGTCGCGGCCGCTGCTCCGTCAAAAACACTGAAGGCAACCATATGCAAACCCTCCCCTCGGACCGCTGTGACCACCTTCAGTAATATTTTAGGGAATATATTCGCTGCCAGTGACTTTTTCATTGCAAAATTTAAGCATTCGAGCCTATGTTTGATACATCGATTGGCGCTGAGAGCCGCATCGACAACACTAAAAACGGGAGAACAGCTTGGGCCTGCTGGCGAACTCAGGGAAACGAATGCTGCGGCTCGGGCTTACCGCCAGCCTGCTTAGCGTGACCCTGGTGACCACGAGTGGACTCATCGCCGCCCCGACCACACTCGCTGCGGGAACACCGGTCACCGAGGACTTCTCGTCGGGCTACAACGGCGGCACCGGCTGGAACGACGACTGGGACGAGAGCGGTGACAACAACTCTTCAGGGTCCGGAACGATCGAAATCAACAGCAGCAACCTTCGATTCGAAGACCTTGAAGACGATTCAATCAGTCGAACTCTTGACCTGAGCACGTTCACTCAAGGCGCTGTATTCTCGTACACCCTCACATCCGAGTCCGGCGACGAACAACTCCGATTCGAATTCCGCACGGGAGGAGGCGGCACCTTTACCGAGATCGCTCGGTCCGCCGCCAACGCCCCCGACGGCATCCGCTACAGCTTTGTCCCTACTCCCGCAATGATCCGCACAAATGCTGAACTCCGCATCCGAACCGGACCAGACAACTGGAGCGTAAGCGATTCCATAGAAATCAATGACCTGGGCATCGACAATCCGGTGCCGAACCCCGACTTTGCGGCAGCCTGCGGCACCGACGTCGGCTTGGTCCTCGACGAGTCCGGCTCGATCGACAACGACGGCGGCGACCCAAGCTTCATCACCTCTGTCGAATCCGCCGTCACCGCATTCGTTGACGGCCTCGACGGTCCCGGCTCAAAAATGCGAATCACCGAATTCTCAAACAACGGACGTGACGCATTGATCGGAGGCACCACCGCCTTCCATCCAGTCGACGCCAGCTTTAACACCGCAGTCCAGACCTATCTCACCACCCCGAACCAAAACGCCCCAGAACCCACCGGCTATGACCCCGGCCAGGGCCAGAACTACACCAACTGGCAAGCCGGAATCGAGGCCTCCAAAACACCAGGCTCAACAGCACCCGGCGGAATCGGCGCACCCCTCGTTGTCCTCTTCACCGACGGCAACACAAACAACATCGGCGACCCGGACAGCGGACCCGACAGTTCGCCCATTCCGACGCCACAGATCAACATCATCAAGACCTTGACAGACGGACCGACGGTAACCGCCCCCGGCAGTTCCATCTGGACAGCGACGTACGAGCTACAGATCGACAACGTTGGCGACAGGCACGGAACGTATGACCTCGCCGATAACCCTGGATTCGCTACCGGTCTCACCATCACCGACCACCACTCCACCAGCACCGACGTGCCAATGAATGGCGACTTCAACACCGCACTCGCCAACACGTCGATCGCAACAGGTATTGCAATCGGTCCCGACGAGCGCCATCTCGTTGAGGTCGTCGTCACCTTCGCTGCAACGAACTCCGTCGGCCCGGCAGACCGCGTCTGCGGTCAGGATCCCGGACCGGGCGACGCAACGTTCAACGCCACCACCGTCACCTCGAACACCGGACCACCCTCGAGCGACCATGCCTGCGGACCATTGCCGGACCCGCTGCATACGACCTCGCTGATCAGGCATCGTTGAGCCGTGGTGTCACGATCAAATCACAATCCGTCGCAAATATAACGTCAGGCTCGATCAGCGTCGCCCCCCCCTCGTTCCCGACATCGGGAACCATCGTCATCGCTGAGCCAATCGCTGCCGGCTCGACTCACAGCTACGAGGTGACCGTTGTTGCCAAGCTTGCGGTCGACACTGGAACGACCTATCAATC
>JBLFZD010000028.1:0-18479 GCA_047610085.1 Ilumatobacter sp.
GAGCTACCTATGCGGTTGCCCTTGAAACCACCACGGGGCTTCCCGTCGTGGACTGCCGCTTCGTCTTTTGTATGAAGGGCAAAGCGGTTGAGCGATCTGTCGCCGATCTTGACGGTGCGAAAGAACGTGTTCGTCGCGCCGTGAGTGGTCGAGATGCCGCCGGGTGACTTATGGCGCCGACTACCTGCGTGTATGCGGAGGGGAAATGGCTCCCCGACGCTAACCTTCACACGTTCTCAAATCGATCCAGGAGCGACGATCAAAGATGGCTGTCAAGCTGCGACTCACGCGTGTGGGCAAAACCAAACAACCTCAATACCGCATCGTTGCGGCGGACGCTCGTTCGCCCCGCGACGGCCGTTTCATTGAGATTCTGGGCCAGTACAACCCCCGCGAGGAGCCCTCGCTGATCAATGTCGACAACGACAAGATCGTCAAGTGGCTCGCCGAAGGTGCCCAGCCGACCGAGCGCGTTGCCAAGATCATTAAGATCTCGGGCGCCCAGGAGCAGTTCGAAGCTTCCAAGGCTTCGAAGTGAGCAACGAGTTTGCTCCGACCGCTGTTGCTGTTCTCGAGCACATTGTCAAGTCGATCGTTGACGACCCCGAGGCCGTCACCGTCGAAGTTGACGAGTCGGGCCAGCGCGCCGCACTGAACGTTCGTGTGGGCGAAGGCGACCTTGGGCGTGTCATCGGTCGTCGGGGCCGCACCGCTGCCAGTATTCGCACCGTTACCCGTGCGGCTGCCAGCAAAGACGATGTCGAAATCGACATCGAATTCCTCGACTGAACAACCGATGAGGCCCACTGGCCGCGCACAGGCTCCACCAGATGGCTGGTTGGCGGTTGGGCACCTCCGGCGCCCGCATGGTCTAAAAGGCGACATCTTCGTCCAACTGACCACGGATCGCCGTGATCGTGTCGAACCCGGCTCCGAAATGTTCGGCCGCGGCGTGATGCTGAAGGTCGTGTCGAGCCGCGTAGCGGGCAAGGGGCGAGTCGTTGCTCGGTTCGAGAATATTGACGATCGCACCGAGGCCGAACGCTGGACCAACGTTGAGTTGTTTGCTGCTCCAATCGATGACCCGAATGCCCTGTGGGTTCATGATCTCATCGGTCAGCAAGTGGTCGATCAGCGCGGGATCGTGCGTGGCGAATGCGTCATGATTTTGGCGAACCCGGCTGCAGAGATTCTTGAACTCGATTCGGGCTCCCTCGTGCCATCGAACTTCATCGTGTCAGTCTCCGACGGCGTCATCTCGGTTGAAGTTCCCGAGGGGCTCTTCGAGCTGAACGACGCTTGATCGTGCCTGACAGCGCCGATACTCCGGCAGCGAACTCCTTGCGGATCGATGTGTTTACGATTTTTCCAGGACTCGTCGATGGGTTCTGCGCAGAAAGCTTGCTCGGCAAAGCCCGCTCTTCCGGATTGCTTGACCTTCGCTGTCACGACATTCGTCACCAGGCCGCCGACACGCATCGGACGGTCGACGACTCACCATTTGGCGGCGGTGCCGGAATGGTGATGAAGCCCGAGCCGATCTTCGCAGCGGTCGAGGCCGTCCAACCTCCTCGGCCATTGCTGCTGCTGAGTCCGGGTGGGCGCACGTTTGATCAATCGGTTGCTCAGGAGCTCGCCGCCCTTGCCGAAACATCGGGTGGATTCAGCTTGCTGTGCGGACGCTACGAAGGCGTTGACCATCGCGTGGTTCGCCATCTCGTTGACGAAGAACTGAGCGTCGGCGATGTTGTGCTCAGCGGGGGAGAGGTCGCCGCTTGCCTGATCATTGAGGCGGTTACTCGTCTCCGCGGCGGAGCGATGGGGAATGCCGTGAGTACCGTGACCGAGAGCTTTGGTGTCTCCGGTCTACTCGAAGAGCCTCAATACACGCGACCGGCTGAGTTTCGGGACTGGACGATTCCTGACGTTCTGCGGAGCGGTGACCACGCCAAAATTGAGCGCTATCGCCAGGCGCAGCGCCTGCATCGGACGATTCGCGAGCGCCCGGACCTCATTGAGGATCGGGGTGGTGTGACGGCCGACGAAACACGTCTGTTGGAAGAGTTCCCTTCTGACCCGTATCATTGAGCGGCTTCTCCCGAGTGGAGAGCGCCACGCCAGCGACCCGACGGTTGCGGGCCCAAATTCGACACCCAGCAGGTAGACGCCATGCAATCCACTGACTTCATTGACTCAGACTCGCTTCGCGACGACATTCCGGTATTCCAGGCGGGTGACGAGCTCAAGGTACACGTGCGTGTCGTCGAGGGCGGCAAAGAGCGCATCCAGGTGTTCCAGGGCGATGTCATCGCTCGCCAGGGCGGCGGCTTGCAGGAGACCTACACGGTCCGCAAGCTCAGCTACGGCGTCGGAGTGGAGCGGACGTTCCCGATCCACGCTCCGACGGTTCAGAAGATCGAAGTCGTCAAGCGGGGCGACGTGCGTCGCGCCAAGCTGTACTACCTGCGGGATCGCAAGGGCAAGGCAGCCAAGATCCGCGAGAAGCGCGACTTCTGATTCGCTGGTGCGCTTCGGCGCACCCGATCACTCGGCGCTGTTGAGCGCCTCATTCGGCCGTTTGGTCCTCGTCTTCATGACATGACGGAGGTCAACTATGCGCTTTTATTCATCCGACTCTTTGGGGCGCCGCTGTTCCGTGCCCGCTCCGCCCGGCGGAGACCAGTCGAATATCGCACGTGGGAGATGGGGCGAAGACTGCGCGGCCGCTCACTATCGGCGACTCGGCTATCAGATCCTTGATCGCAACTGGCGATCATCGACGGGCGAGCTCGACCTTGTGGTCAGGCTGGGTCAGGTTGTCGTCTTCAGTGAGGTCAAAGCGAGGCGCACTGATCGATACGGCCCAGCCGCAGCAGCTGTCGGCGTCGCCAAGCAGCGCAAGATCCGTCAACTCGCCGTCGAGTGGCTCGACACGCACGACGTTGTGAGGTCAGGTATTCGATTCGACGTCGTGGCGATCACGGGCGTGCGGATCGTGCTGATCGAGTCAGCGTTCTAACGCTCCTCAGCCAAAGAAGGCCCAGGCCACGAGCGCGATCGAAACGGCGATGGCGACCACCACGGACACGATGTCGGCTGGCTTGGCTTTGAACTTCCGATACGGGTTGAAGCCCATGGCGTCAGTATCGTCCGCGATATGGCGAGTGACACCTATCAGACCTTGATCGTCGAGCGAGCGGACGGAATCGTGACCGTCACGATGAATCGTCCACACCGCAAGAACGCCGCGAGCGGCACAATGTGGGAAGAGCTTCTGGCGGTGTTTCGTGAAATCGGCGATAGCACGACCGACCGTGTGCTGGTGCTCACCGGGGCCGGGGGCGATTTCTGCTCGGGCGCTGACGTGAGCGGAATGGACGAGTCGGCCAATCAGGTTGCACCGGCCGACGATGTTGGACCGCCCAAGCATCAGCTGATGGCGATGCGGCGAATTACGGAGATCTGCCTGACGTTGAATCGATTGGCACAACCGACGATTGCCAAAGTACGTGGCGTGGCGGTCGGCGCGGGACTCAACATGGCACTGTCGTGTGACCTCGTCGTCGCAGACGACACCGCTCGATTCTCGGAGATTTTCGCTCGGCGCGGCCTGAGCGTCGACTTTGGTGGGTCGTTCCTCCTCCCTCGACGTATCGGCCTTCACAAGGCCAAAGAGATGGCGCTGCTGGCCGACATTCTCGATGCCAAGGAGGCCGACGCTATTGGCCTTGTGAACAGGGTGCTTCCGGCTGGGGATCTTGACGCCTTTGTCGATGACTGGGCGACCCGGCTCGCCGCCGGCCCGCCGATCGCCCTGGCGATGACCAAACGGTTGCTCAACAACTCGATGAACGTGACGCTCGAGGAGGCGCTTGACGACGAAGGTCTGTCGCAGACCGTGAACTTCAGCACTGCCGACACAGCCGAAGCAATGCGGGCATTCGTAGAGAAGCGACCACCGAACTTCCAAGGACGATGACCACACGGTCAGGTGCTGCCGATTGGGCGTGAGCCATGGGTTCGACGCGTTGATCAAACGTCAGAAACGGATCTGACGGAGTGCCGTCACGGGAGGGAACGGTTTCGTTAGCCTCTCCTCGTGATTCGGAACTGGTGGAAGGTGATGCTGGGTGCCCTCGCTGCGCTACTCGTCGTTGCGGCTCCGGCGAGCGCAGGCGTCGAGCCCATCGTCGTGCCACCGTTGCCTGAGGCGATCTCCGAACCGCTTGACCTGATCCTGGTTCCAGCAGGCTGCCCGGCCCCTGAGCCAGCTGACGTTGCCTTCGTTGGAACGGTCCTTGCCAAGGATGAGTTCGTCGAAAAAGGGACCGTTCGGTATCAAATTGACCAATTGCGAGCGGGAAGCGCCGCACCGTTTGCAGTCAATGGTGTTGTCGACGTCAGATACGGACCTGATTCGCAGTATCTAGAGGTTGACGAGCGCTACCTCGTGTCCGCAGCGGTTGACGATCGGATTGGGGTGCTCGCTTCGAAGGTGTCGCCTGAGGCGCCGTTGTTCGGCGGCGACGCAGTCGTTGGCCTCGAAGACACCGAAGTTGAATGCCCGGCCCTCGACGACCCGATTCAGACGATCAACCTCGACGGCACGCCGGTGGACTCTGGGCTCCTCATGCCATTCTTTGCTGACCGAACGCTTCTGCTTGCCACCATCGGCGTGCCAGCGGCCATCGTCGGGGCGGTGCTTATCGGCCTGGTGCTGCTTCGCCGGGTACTTGACGCTGGTTTCCGTGGAATCTTCGCGCTCGGCCGTTCGGCAGTCTCACCGAGCCCTGATCATCGAGCTGCCCGGGTTCGCCATCACCTGTTGGAACGCGCCGTTGATCACTTGGAGTTGGGTCCTGCAGATGACCCCGATGGCCTCACCGATGCCGGCGAAACTCACGCTGACGACGAGTTTGTTGACGCAACGTCCTGACGGTGGCGCCGATCTTCTGCGCCGAGGTCTGCTGCGGGAGCATCGGGACCGGATCTTGGCCTCCTTGACGTCTACGGTTGGCCCATGAAGATCCGGCGAGCGACCACACGCGACCTTCGACAGCTGTGCATCACTGCGGTGCATGCATTTGCCGAAGACCCGGTCATGCGATGGCTGTACCCAGACGATGACGAGTACCTCGCTCCGGGAGGAGAGATTCTGCGGCCCGCAATGGCCGACTGGGTCGAGTTCAACGAGGTCTGGTGCACCGACGATGTCGCCGCTCTCGCAGTGTGGATTCAGCCGGAGCGACCGGAAGTGCCCGAGCGGTCTGATCCGTCCGCGCCGCTGCCATCGCCGGAACTGCTGGATCGGTTTTCAATTATCGGTCTGCTGATGGCGGAGAACGCCCCCACCGAGCAGTACTGGTATCTGCAGCTCCTCGCGACACACCCTGACTGGCAGCGCCAAGGGCTGGGTGCCGCACTGATGGCTGCAAAATTCGAAGATTCTGATCGAGATGGCTTGCCGTTCCACCTTGAAACCGAGACGTTGGTGAACGTCGGGTACTACCGGCGGAGCGGGTTTGACGTTCATGCCGAGTTTGACATTCCGACCGGACCGCATCGACATCGGTTCTCGTCGTTTGGCAATGACCCAGCGATCGAGGTGGGTCCTCACATGTGGGGCATGATGCGCGACCCGCGCCCACGTTGGTGACTGGGGACGTTGTCTCGGAGTGTGCCTGACCCCGTCCGAGCCTGACCTCGGAGTGTGCCTGACCCCGTCCGAGACGGTTAAGCGCGAGCGGCTTCGGCCCGAGCCCGCAGGTCGCTCACGGCGTGCTCGAGACCCTCGGGGTCGCGGTACAGCGCGCTGCCAGCGATGAGTACGTTCGCTCCAGCAGCTGCAGCTCCAGCGATCGTGTCGGGACCGATGCCGCCATCGACCTCGATGTGGACGTCATCAGCTCGGCCGGCGGCCACGAGCATTCGCTGTACCTCGGCGATCTTGGGCTCCATCGTCGGAATGTACGCCTGGCCACCGAAGCCCGGATTGACGGTCATGACGAGCACCATGTCGATCAGGTCGAGAACGTGCTCGATCGCTGACGCCGGGGTGCCGGGGTTGAGCGCGACGGCTGCGGTGGCACCGAGTTCATTAATGTTGCCACAGGTGCGATGGAGATGTGTGCACGCCTCGGCGTGGACGATGAGACGCGAACACCCGGCATCGATGTAGTCCTTGGCCATGACGTCCGGTGTGTAGACCATCAGGTGGGCCTCAAACGGGACGGAGCAGTGCTGCCTGGCGGACTTGATCACGCTGGGACCGAACGTGAGGTTCGGTACGAACTGGCCGTCCATAACGTCCCACTGAATGAGGTCGACGCCAGCCGCTTCGAGAGCGGCGACTTCGTCGCCGAGCTTTGAGAAATCGGCGGGCAACACGGACGGGGAGATCATGACTGGGCGGCTCATCGCCGAGCACATTAATGGGCGGAACTGGTGGAATGAAACGACTGAGAAGAGAGCCAGCCCATCACTCGCCGACGGGGACGGTCCCGTCGTCGTTCGAATCGTCCCACTCATCGTTGCGAGATTCGACTTTGGACCGCCAGTTCTCGGCTTCGCTCTTGGAAGAATAGGGTCCGAGCGTGTTGTCGCCCTTGCCTCGTTCGGCGGCGGGAACGGCGTGATTTTTGGTGAGATCCCAATACCACGTCTGGTCGTCTGAATCGGTGGTCATGGTGAGAGTCTGGCGCGCTCCGTACGATGGAGAGATGACCATCCCCGAGTCCACTCCAACCCCGGCCCGGGAACCGCTCACCGGGCCCGTCACCGTTCGCGCCGAACGCATGGTCGCCGGCGGCGACGCAATGGCCCACCTTGTCGATGGACGTGTTGCGTTTGTGACTGGCGCGTTGCCGGGCGAAGAGGTTGAGACAGCGGTGCGCAACGATCGCAAAGACTTTGCCAAGCTTGTCGTCACCGAAGTGATCGAAGCATCACCGCAGCGCGTGGTCCCCGAGTGTCCTCATCGTCGCGCCGGATGTGGCGGCTGTGGCTGGATGCACTTCGACCCCGCAGCGCAGTTGGCGGCCAAAGCCGAAATTGTTGCCGAGTCTCTTCGCCGCGTTGGGCATTTCGACGATGCGGAGATCGAGGCGATGATCGAGATTGGTGGAGCGGTTGACCCCTACGGATATCGCACCACGATCCGGCTGGTCGGTACGCCAGGCGGGGGCGTTGGTTTCCGCGAAGAGCGCAGTGACGAAGTCGTCCAGATCGATCACTGCCAGGTCGCACATCAGAACCTGTCGGCCGTTTTGCGCAACATCGAAGTGTCGCAGGGCGTCGAGCTGACGTTACGCACGTCAGCGTCCACCGGAGCCGTGACAGCCCGTTGGACGCGGCCCGAAGATCGCCAACGCCGCAATGAAAAGCGCCACACCAACGCGTCGCCAGGAGAATCGGTCAGCGGGCTGCCAGCCTGGGTGCACATTGGTGACCGATCATTCCTCGTCGAGCGAGTTGCGGGAAAGAACTTCCAAGTGTCGGCCCCGTCGTTCTTCCAGTCGGGCCCGGCTGCAGCCGAAATGCTCGTCGACGCTGTTGGTCGTGCGGCGCCCGAACTTGCCACAGCAAAGCATGCGATCGATGCCTACGGCGGCGGTGGATTGTTTGCAGCGACGGTGATGGAAGACGTTCGCCACGTCACGCTGATTGAGTCGGCCCGTTCATCGTGCTTCGATGCGAAAGAGAACCTGAAGAACCGGTCGGGCACCGGCTCGAAGAGTGTCGACATCGTTCGTGGTGATGTGGGTGACTGGAAGCCTGGTGAGGACATGGACCCCGTCGACGTCGTCGTAGCCGACCCGGCTCGTCCGGGACTTGCCAAGCCAGGAACGGCAGCGATGGCACGAATGAATGCACCGGTGATGGTGTTAGTTAGCTGCGACCCCGTGTCGCTGGCGCGCGACGCCCGGTTGCTCGCTGATGAGGGCTACCGAATGGAAACTGTCGAAGTGCTCGATCTCTTTCCACAGACGCCGCACGTCGAGTGCGTGACCCGCTTTGTGAAGGGGTGACCCAACGTTGGTGGAAAATTCTCCCGAAAATGTCATCTGGGGGAGCGAACAGCTCCGAACGGTTGATGTGCAAAGAGATATCTCCGATGCATCCGATAGCGCGCTCGTCGTGCTCATCGGACGATTTCAACAAGATGCGCTGGCTGAGGCGTACCGTCGCCATGCTGGCGCCGTGTTTGGGCTTGCTCGCCGTCTGTTGAGCGACAATGCACGAGCTGAAGAGATCGTCCAGGAGGTGTTCGTTCGCCTGTGGAACGAGCCGACCCGATTCGATCCTGAGCGCGGAACGTTGCGAAGTTTTCTCCTGGCGAACGCTCACGGACGGTCTGTGGACCTGATTCGTTCCGATGTTTCGCGGCGCCGTCGCGAGGAACGCGAAGCCGTCGAGACCGCCGAGGCCGGATACGATATTGCCCACGAAGTATGGGATATGGCGTTGGCGAGCCATGTGCGCGACGCTATGCACGTGCTTGGCGACGGAGAGCGTTCAGCAATTGAACTCGCCTACTTTGGTGGGTTGACATATAAAGAAGTGGCAACTCAGCTGGGCGATGCTGAGGGAACAGTGAAGAGCAGAATCAGGTCGGGTCTCAAGAAGCTCCGCTCTGAACTGGTTGACTCGGGAATCACAATTGGAACAGGCGCCTCATGAGTGAGAATACGACACCGCCACACGATTCGGCCGACGTGTACGAGCTGGACGGTCTTCTCGGCGCCTATGCCCTCGACGCCGTCGATGCTGACGAACGGGCCCGCGTCGAGGACTATCTCCGTGTGAATCCCCGGGCAGCAGCCGAGGTGCACGAGCACCGCGAGGTCGCCACGATGCTGGCATTCACGGGCATGGATGCGCCAGCTGACGTGTGGTCACGGATCACCGACCAGATCGAGTCCGAGGCGCCAGCACCTGGTCCCGAGCTCGCCAGGGTCTTCGCCTTCGAGTCGCCTGCGAGGGAAAGCCTGGTGGCTCCCGGCGACCAGCGCAAACGTCGCAATACGAGTACCTGGGTCCTCGGGGCCGCAGCTGCGGTAGCGATTGCCGTGGCGGGCATCGCCGTAACTGGTGCTCGAGATATCGCATCGAACAACCCGATCGCTGATGCGCTTGAGATGGCGCTCGAAGATCGTGATTCGACGAAAGCTGAGTTGGTTGCCGACGGGTTTGACGCCTCGGCTACCGGTGTCGTTGATCAAGACGGTCACGGGTATCTCGATGCCGGCACGTTGCCGACCCTCGATGCCGGCTTGACTTATCAGCTTTGGGGCGTCCTTGAGTCGAACGGCGACGTCGTATCGCTCGGCATCCTCGGTCCGAACCCTGAACTCGAAACCTTCACCGTCGAGGGTGGCGTCACCGCGCTCGCCGTCACGATCGAACAATTTCCTGGGGTCATCAGCGATGGCAATCCTGAAGGTGCCTTCGTGGGCACCTTGAAGTAACCGCTCCGCCTCGCCTGAAGTCTGGCCCTCTACGCTTCGCCATGTGATCGAGGTACAGCGCTCCGAAGAAGTCAATGATGCTCAGGCCGACGGAGTTGCCATCGTCGCGATGGAGTCGACGATCTATTCGAATCTCGGCTTGCCAGCGCCTGCCAATCGTGAGGCTCTCGAACGGTGTATTGCTGCGGTCCGGGCCCATGGGGCGGTGCCAGCGGTGACCGCGGTGCTCGACGGGGTCGTTCGCGTCGGTCTTGAAGAATCCGAGCATGAGCGAATCCTCGGGTCGGCTCGAAAGGCTGCAGAGCGCGATGTTCCGGTCGCTGTCGCTCAACGCTGGGAGTTCGGGGCAACCACCGTGTCGGCCTCGGTTGCCATCTCCGCTGCGGCGGGTGTTGCTGTGTTTGCGACCGGTGGGCTCGGCGGAGTACACCGCGGTGCTGAACTCACCGGTGACGTGTCGGCTGACCTCGATGCGCTCGCGAGCCACCGTGTGGTGTCCGTTTCTGCTGGCGCCAAAGCGTTCCTCGACCTTCCACGCACACTCGAGTACCTGGAGACGGCAGGCGTTCCTGTGCTCGGCTGGCAGCATGACTGGTTTCCGGCCTTCTACACCCGGTCATCCGGATTGCCGGTTGCCCACCGTGTGGAAACAGCCGACGAGGTGGCGCGCACCTTTGCGAACCTCACCCGTTTGGAATCTGGGCTGCTCGTCACCGTGCCAATCCCGGAAGCGGACGAACTCGATGCAGCGCACCTCGACGAGGTGCTCGACGAAGCCCTTCGCGAGTGCGCCGCAGCAGGAATCACCGGGGCCGCTGTCACTCCGTTTGTCCTCGGACGGATTGGGGAAGCCACGGAGGGCCGCAGCATTCCGGCCAACCTTGCGCTTGCCGAGAACAATGCGGGTGTGGCCGCGCAGATCGCCGTGGCCATCGCCGCCGGTGGCTGACTAGCTCGCGAGTTTTTCGATGGCGCCGGGTAGCCCATCGAGAAACGAATGTTGACGTTTAAGGTCATTGGCGTCTATGCCGTAATATGCAAACCAGAACGTTTTCGTCCGCGGGTGGCACATGGTGCGCAATGAACGGAACAACGTTCGCTTGCCGCCCTCGCCCTGTAGCGCGTTGATGTACTTCGGTGATCCGTGAGAGGTCACCGCCACGATGCGGCGGACGTTGTGCAGCGTTGGTTTGAGACGGTTGGCGCCTTCGGGAAGCTCCCAAGCGACACCCGACGCCCACACCCGGTCTATCCAGCCCTTCAGCATCGCCGGCTGCCCAGACCACCAGGTTGGATAGACAAGGATCAACGTGTCACACCACATGAGGTTGTCGGCATGCACCGCGATGTCATCGGAGACGCCCGGTTCGACATGGGTGCGGTATTCCCCGACGGAAAGTTCGGGGACGAAGCCCTCGCCATACAGGTCATGAACGCGGACGTCGGCGCCTGAGTTGGCGAGGCCAGCCTGTACACGGTGCATGGCTTCGGGGATGAATCCGTCAGAGAGCGGATGACAAAATACCACCAAGACGCGACGTGACGAACCTTGCGTGGACTGCTTACTCATCGCAGCTCGCTCATGGTTCGTTCGACGTGCGCTGCGAATTCCTGGCGTTCGGTGTGGGTTCTCGTGTCGATCGCATACAAACCGAGCCACGTGCGCGATGTACGCCATCCGCACGAGAGGCGGAGCGCCCGCATCAGCGTCCGGCGACCGTTGTCGTTGACGGCCCGGACGTAGGAGCGAGGCGAGCCATATGTCGAGATCCCGATGAGGTGACCAATGTTGTTGAGCCCAGGACGGATCTTGCCGGACTTGTCGTCGAAGCGGAACCCGACGCCGGGAACGAGTACTCGTTCAAGCCAGCCCTTCAGGATCGCCGGGAGTCCGCTCCACCAGGTGGGGTAGACCACAACAAGCGTGTCGATCGATTGCAGCAGGTCAGCCTGGGCCTGGACGAGGGGGTCAAGGATCGGCGTATCGCCGTGGTAGGCCCGACGTTCATCGGTCGACATCGCCGCACGGAATCCAACCGCATACAGATCGACCAGCTCGACATCATGGCCGCCAGCTCTGAGGCCTGAGACGGCCCGAGCAGCGAGCTCGTGGGCGAAACTGTCCGGCGAGGGGTGAGCGAGTACAACGGCGACGTGCATGAGGTTCAGTCGGTGAGCGGAACGGGGAGCTCGGATGGGGGGCCGGGCGGTCGGAGCGTGCGCGCCTGGAGGAACGCGACGGTCACGAGGAGAATGGCGAACAACGCATTGGATACCGAGTCGTCGATCGAGCCAGAGATCAGGCTTCCGATTACGGCGCTCCCGATGCCGGCAACTCCAATTGCACCTGCAATCCTCAGATCGACGTTGCGGTTTTTGCGGTTGCGGACCGTGCCGACCAATGCCGATGGAACGATGACGGCGACCGACGTTCCCTTGGCGACGACGGGAACCATCATGAATAAGACGACCATCGCAGGAACCATTACGACGCCGCCGCCGATTCCGAGAAGCCCTGACAGCGTGCCGGTGATGAAGCCAATCACGACAAGCGAAATCGCGCCGACGAGCGTGAGGTCATCTCGGCCCATGGTGTCGCTCGCGACGACAAGTCGGATGGCGGTGACCAGGATGACCACGATGAAAATGATGGTGAGCGGTTTCTTCGGGATGATTTGAAGGAGCTGTGTCCCGACGACCGCTCCGAATATTGCGCCAGCGGCGAGACATGCAGCGACCGGCCAATCGACGTTGCCACCGATCGCGTAGGTGACCAAGCTGGCGGCGGCCATCGGTAGTGTTGCTGCCAACGATGTGCCGTGAGCCATCTTGCGTTCCATCGACATCAGTGCCAGCAACGCCGGAACGATCACGATGCCACCGCCGATACCGAACAAACCGCTGAGAAAACCTGCTCCGGCACCGATAACCAGACCGCGCCAGGGGAGCGTTCCGTACTTCGACGAGGCGCCCGGAGAGACGGGTGCAGTCGTATCGGTGCCGCTCACGGGGTCACTGTAGGCGATCAGCGTCAAAAGCTAAAGAAGCGCTCACGCTCCCAACACGGACCCGCCGTATCCACGTCTGGCACCCGTTGTCCAACATTGGGTGTCAGACACCCGTTGTCCAACATTGGGTGTCAGACACCCGCTGTCCGAGAGATGTCTTGATGCGGATTGGCCCGCGGCGCTCAGAGATATCGGTGTATTGGGCCACGACGTTGGCGATCCGTTTGCCGGGCACTTCGTCGTGCTCGCACAGAAGATCGGCAATTTCGTGGAGTGCGGCGCGGTATTTCTCGACCATCAGCGCGGCGCGTCCAGCGGCCTCGACCATGTACGCCTCGGCGGCCGCTCTGCTGGGCTCGTCGGACAACACCTTGGCGACGAGGTTGGCGGCGGTCGGAATAGCGGCGGCGTCGAGGCTCAACAAGCCGGGGCCGTTACCAAGCTGACCCACCAGCTGCGAGGCGATCGTGGTGGCCATAGCGAGATCTGAGCTGATGCCGCTACTGGCCTCCCCGTACTCGAGTTGCTCTGCGGCCCGGCCAGCAAGGGCGACACAAATCAGGTCTCTTGCGTCGGTCGGTGTCTTGAGGAAACGCTCTTCGGCATCTCCGTGTGCAACAAGGCCGAGCGCCGATGCGCGGCGCAGGATCGAAGCGACCTTCACGTCACGGCGCGTCAGCACGGCGGTGAGGGCGTGACCGGCTTCATGGATGGCGATGCGGCGGCGTTCGTCTGGGTGGTAGCCCATGTCGTGGGCAACGCCGACCTCGGTGATCAGTTGGGCCGAGAGGACGTCGGTCAGGATCATTTCGATTCGGCCTTCGCGCAGTGCAACGATGAGTGCCTCGTCAAGCAGTTTCTCGATCCGGACCGGCGTGTACCCGGCGCTGAGATCGGCGATGAGGGCGGCTGTGACGTCGTCTCCATGGCTCTTGCGATCGAGGTAGTACTGAGCGATTGCGTGACGGTCGCTCCGTGCAGGAAGCGTGAAACCGATCGTGCGGTCGAAACGGCCGGGACGCAGCAGTGCAGGGTCGAGGTCGGCAGCGCGGTTGGTGGAAGCAACGATGAGGATGTTTGCCATCGGTGAACGGGGGTGCTTAATGCGGCGGTGTTGCGGCAGGTGCAAGTTGGCCCAGTCGATGAACTTGGCTTTGAACTTGTCGGCCGGTGCGGGCATGTCGAAGCTCTGCATTTGCACGAGCAGTTCGTTGACGATGCCAGCGGAGCCCTCGGACATGCCGCCAGAGCGTCCCATACCGGCGCGGGCCTGGCCGATGGCGTCGAACTCTTCGATATAGCCGATTGCCCCGCCCTCTTCGCGGGCGGCTTTGCGGAGCTTCTTGAAGAATGAACGAATCTTCTTGTTGGTTGCTCCGTAGTACATCGATTGGAACTCAGACGCCGATACGAAGTGGAACGGCACGCCAGCTTCCGCGGCCATTGCCTTGGCGAGGTAGGTCTTGCCGGTTCCGGGAGGACCATCGAACAGCACACCGCGGCGGGGTTTGCCGCCCATGACTTTTTCAAACGTCTCAGAAGCGAGGAACAGGTTCATGCTGTCGATTGCCTCCCGCTTGGTCTGTTCGGCGCCGACGACATCGTCGAGTCGAACGTCGGAGTCCTCTGCGCGCAGCACCGTGTGCGGAGATCGACCGTTGCTGAGCATCGGTCCGAGGATTGCGATGCCGAGGACCGATATCAGGCCAACAGCGATCAGTAGGTGTGGGTTCGCACTGACGAAGCTCGGAACCCCAAGCCGAATTGGGTTGCTTGTGACGAGGCGGTACATCAGCCAGGTGAAGATCGGCAGCAAGAGAAATATCTTGCGGCGAAGTCGGCGTTGACGTGCCGATTCGCGGTTGGCGGTTGCATCGATGTCGTCCCCCGACAACATCGCTCCGGTGCTCAGCTTGGTGATGTCCATGTGGCCTGCCTTAGGTCTCGCACGAATGCTGTGATCGTTGGTGCCCTTGCAACATCACTCAAGGTAGTTCGGGAAAACCCTGGGCAAGCAAGGTCGAGAGGTCAAGCTTTCGTCAAGAAACCCGCGTTCAGAGGCCTGTTGTTGCCGTTTGTCGCACGGCGGTCACACGTTTGTGGTGGTCCACAGAATTGTCGAACGAGACGCTCAACGAGCAGGTCAGAGCGCTCGTCGCTTCGGGTCGTCGAGGAGCGAGAAGACCAAGGCAGCGGCAGGGATCACCGCAAGCACGAGAATCGCCGGCGAATAGTCCCCGAATGCTCCCTGAGCGATCGACAACACAACGGGTCCGATGGCCGACGCCGCAACGTTGAAGAACGTGAGTGCCCCTTGGATCGAGCCCAAATGGCTGGTGCCGAACCAGCCCGGTAGCAACGTGGCAGATGCGGTACGGACGGCGCCGCCGGTCGCTCCGAGAACGATCGAATAGACGATCACCACGGCCCCAGGGGTGATGATGGATCCCAGGAGATGAGCAGCGATCAGCAGTGCCATACCGGCTGCTGGGAGATACCGCAGGCCCAGTCGGTCAGCGAGGAAACCAACGACAAGCCCCGCAATCGTGGACCCTATGACCTGCGGCAGAAAGAGCGCAGCCGCTGCGGTTTCGCTAATGCCTGACTCGCCCATGAGATCGATTTGGTGGAAGTTCAGCGCCGTCGAGAGCATTCCGGTCGACCCGCTGACTGCGGCGATCATCCAGAATGATCGTGTGCGCATCGCTTCGCCGCGTTCGAAGTCTGACGCCGATGAGCCGTCGTCAAACAGTGCCTGCGTCGATCCGCTCCCATCGGAATCGGCACGGTTCTTGGCATCGGTGCCCCTCGGCATGCCGCGGTACCCAAAGAACGCGATGGGTACAACAGCCGTGGCGACGATCGCGGCGGATACCAGCCACGCTTGTCGCCATCCGAAGCCATCGATGGCGAATGACAACCCGACCGGAACGAGTGCCATCAGCCCCGACGTTGCGGTGGCGAAGATTCCGAGCGCAGTGCCACGGCGTCTCGGGAATGCGAGCGAGACGGTCACTGTGGAAACGAGTGTGAGAGATCCTTGACCGAGGAATCGGATGCCCGCGAAGCCCACGGCCAGCCAGACGATGCCGTTGACGAGCGACATGTTGACCAGAGCGAGAGCGAACAAGGCCCCGATGATCATCTGAGCAATGCGAACACCGCGCCGATCGATTTGGCGGCCGACCCACGGAAGCAAGGCGGCTCCGGACAAGGTTCCGACAAGGTAGGCGGCGCTGACTTGGTCTCGGCTCAGCGACAGGTCTTCGATGAATCGGTCCACGAAGACCGAAACGCCGATCGTTTGACCCGGCCCGGTTAAGCCTGCAGACAGCGTTGCCAGTCCGAGCACGATCCACGCCGACCGTTTCACCCTGGTGGGTGTCGCAGAGTCGACCGGAGAGAAAGCCACCCAGCGTGCCTATCGTCGATTTCCTGGAATGGACGGTGATGCGTCCGTCCGGACGCGCGTCGCGTGGATACTCTGTGGCCCGTGGCCACGCAAGACAACAACACAACAGGGGGGGCGGGCGCCGATTTCGGTGCAAACTCCTGGCTCGTCGAAGAAATGTACGAACAGTTCGTACGTGATCCATCGTCGGTAGGTGAGCAGTGGCAGGAGTTTTTTGCCGATTACAAGTCGGAGGCGCCGTCGGTCGCCGCCGCCGCTGCATCGTCGGCTGAGGTGAAGGCGGCCGTGGCCGCGCACCTGCCTCCTGCTGAAGATCTCCCCGCACCTGCTCCTGCAGCGACTGCGGCACCGGCCCCCAAGCCGGCACCGGCTGCCTCACCTGCCGACGGCGAGGAGTCCGGCAAGCCGATTCGTGGCGCAGGCGCCGCGATCGTGCGGAACATGGAAGCGAGCCTTACGGTCCCCACCGCTACCAGTTTCCGCAACGTCCCCGCAAAGCTGCTGGAGGTGAACCGCAAGGTCATCAACGGTTTCCGTGGCCGTTCTGGCCAAGGAAAAATTAGCTTCACACACCTCATTGGCTGGGCTGTGGTGCGAGCTATCGCTGACGCCGTGCCAGCGATGAAAAACGGCTACCTCGAAGGCGCAGACGGCAAGCCGCGCTTGGTTGTGAACGAGCACGTGAGTATGGCGCTTGCCGTCGATGTTGAGAAGAAGGACGGCAGCCGCACTCTGCTCACTCCGATCATCCGCGACGCCGACACCCTTGATTTCGCCGGGTTTCTCGCGTCGTACAACGAGCTGATTCGTAAGGTCAAGGGCAACAAGCTCACCGTCGACGATTTCATGGGCGCAAATGTTTCGCTCACCAACCCCGGCACCATCGGCACCGTTCAGTCCGTGCCCCGCCTGATGCCTGGCCAGGGTCTCATCGTGGGTGTCGGTTCGATCGACTTTCCCGCAGAGTTCGAAGGTGCCGACCGACAGAGCCTGGCCGATATGGGCCTGTCCAAGGTCGTCACGGTGACGTCCACGTACGACCACCGCATCATCCAAGGTGCTGAATCAGGTCTGTTCCTGAAATACGTCAAGGAGTTGTTGCTCGGCGATCATGATTTCTACGACGAGATCTTCCAGTCGCTCGACCTGCCGTACGAGGCCGTCAAGTGGCGCCCCGATACAAACCCGCGCGATTACGACGACTCCATGCTTCGTAAGCAGATGGCCATTGCCAAGCTGATTCGAGTACACCGAGTACGCGGTCACCGCATTGCCGACCTCGATCCGCTGCGTTGGATCGAGCCGCACACCCCACGTGAACTCGACCCGGCAACGTACGGTCTCACGATTTGGGACCTCGACCGTCAGTTCCTCACCGACGGTGTGGGCGGCAACGACAAGATGAAACTCGGTGACATGCTGGGCGTGCTCCGCGACGCGTATTGCCGAACCGTTGGTGTCGAGTACATGCATATCCAAGACACCGACGAGCAGCGGTGGGTGCAAGAACGAGTCGAAGCTGGTCATCAAGAGTTCGGTATCGACGACAAGCGCCGCATCCTTGAGCGGCTCAACGCCGCAGAATCGTTCGAGAAGTTCCTCGCCACGAAGTATGTGGGCACCAAACGATTCGGCATCGAAGGTGCAGAGTCCGCCGTGCCGATCCTCGACGTGATCCTTGGAAACGCCGCCGACGCCAACCTCGACTCCGCGATCTTGGGCATGGCCCATCGTGGGCGTCTCAATGTGTTGTCGAACATCATGGGCAAGAGCTACGAGGCGATCTTCTCCGAATTCGAAGGCCATCTGGACCCCTCGTCGGTGCAGGGATCAGGTGATGTCAAATACCACCTCGGTACGACCGGGAAGTATGTGAGCCCCAAAGGGGCCGAAATTTCGATCGAACTCGCAGCGAACCCAAGTCACCTCGAAACGGTCGACGCGATTGTGATGGGCATGGTTCGTGCCAAGCAAGATCAGATCGATCCACCCGGATCCTTCCCCGTGCTGCCGATTCTGATCCACGGCGACGCAGCGTTCGCCGGTCAAGGTGTGGTGGCCGAGTGCCTCGCGATGAGCGACATCGGCGGCTACCGCATCGGTGGCACGATCCACCTGATTATTAACAACCAGATCGGTTTCACCACCGCACCGGGCGACTCACGCTCATCGCCATACTGCTCCGACGTTGCCAAGACGGTTCAGGCACCGATCTTTCATGTGAACGGTGACGATCCCGAGGCTTGTGTTCGTGTCGCACAGCTGGCGTGGGATTACCGCCAGACGTTCAATAAGGATGTCGTGATCGACATGGTGTGTTATCGCCGCCACGGTCACAATGAGGGTGACGACCCGAGCTACACGCAGCCGCTGATGTACCGGGCGATCGGCGAACGCCGCAGCGTTCGCAAGCTGTATGTCGAGTCGCTCGTGAAGCGTGGAGATATCACGATCGAAGAAGCCGAGCAGGCGTTGACCGAATTTCACGACAAGCTGCAGGTGGCGCTCGACGAGACCCGCTCGCAGGCGCCGTCCGAGGTCATCACGGCGGCCCGCCCGCCAGCCCGGGTGGGAGTTCTTCCCCACATCTTG
>JBLFZD010000029.1:0-18341 GCA_047610085.1 Ilumatobacter sp.
CCAATCGACAGCTGGACGTTGTCACCGCTGTAATAGCCGCGACCTTCTTCTTCAGAGATCACTCCGAGCTCGGCGTAACGAGCCTTGAGCTCGGCATCGGGCACCGTTCCGTCGAATTCGAACGGCAGCTCGATCCCTGTGTCAGCACCAAACCCGAACAGGCGGACTTGTTCTTGAAGGATCGGAGCATTGTCATTCTGAAACATGAGCTGCTCGCCAATGCGGTAAAAGAACGCGTCGCTCGACACAGCGAGCGCTGTCTCCACGTCAACGAAGCCGTACACACACGGCCGCCCGGTTCCTGAACACGTTGCGTTTCTGAACACGCAGCGAACGAGCCCTTCGTTGCAACGGTTTTGATCGATCGTGTCGACCATGCGATACGTGCCACGGTCTTCATACGTGTAGTTCGTGTCCAGCAACCCGGTGTTCAGAGCGGCGTACGCAGTAAATGGCTTGAACGTGGAACCGAGGTTGTAGCGAGCTTGGATCGCCCGGTTGACCAAAATCGACTTGTCGGGGTCAATCGGCGTGCCGTCAGGGTTCTCCGACGGGAAGATCGTTTCGAACTTGCCGCCACCGAGGTCCGATTCGAACCACCGGTTGTCGAATGTGGGGTAGCTCGCAAGCGCGATGACGTGTCCGTTCTCGTGGTTTTGAACCACAACGGCTCCAGCAGGAGCCTTGTACGGCACCTCTTCGGGGTACTCGGTAAAGAACCGGTCTTCGAAGTTGGTTTCAGGGTCGAGTCCGTTCCGAGCAACCTCGAGGCGACGTAGTTCAAGCTGCGATTCGAGTGCTTGCTCGGCAAATTGCTGCTGGTCAAGGTCGATCGTCAGTTGAATGTCTTGACCGTTGACAGCGGGCACACGCTCAATCTCGCGAACAATGCGGCTCGATTTATCGACCTCGTAGGTGACAAAACCCGGCTTGCCGTGCAGTTCGTCCTCCATCGACAACTCGATGCCGAACTTCCCAACTCGCTCGATGAGTTGATACCCGCGTTCCTCATACGAATCTTTGGTCTCGGCGGTGATGCGCCCCATGTAGCCAACGACGTGGCTTGCGAGCGGCGCATACGGGTACACGCGCCGAGCTTGCTCGAGGATCTGTACGCCGGGCATGTCTTCGACACGCTCAAGGATGGCCGCTGCGGTGGGTTCATCGATGTCTTCGGCCACCGGCATCGGAAGGAACGGGCTGTAGACACCGCTTTTGAAGCGCCGTTCCATCTCTTCAATCGGCACATCGACCCAACCCGACACCCGCCGAAATATCTCGGCGCGGGTGCTGGCTCGCTGGATGACGTCCCACTCGATCCCGACGGTGAGTACACGCTCGTTGTCGGCCACAATCCGTCCCTCAGCATCAAAGATTCGGCCACGCTCAGGCAGCAACGGAACGGTGCGGCGCTTGGTTTGCTCAACCTCTGCTTGGAGAGCGGCTTGCTCAACGGTCTGCAAAAACCACAGCCGAGTGCCAACGAGACCGAACAGTAGCGTTCCAACCAGGGCGAGCACGCCAAGGCGACTCGCACGTTTGTCGATAGCCATCGGGACATTGTGCCTGTCACACAACCGTAATGTCAGTCATCCCCAAAGAGTTTCCCGAGTCGTACGTCAATCGCTCGCCCGGTCAGCGGCTGATTGGGAGCTAGATCGGCGACTGCTCGGCCGGCGCTATCCAAGCCGATCCACGGATCTTCAGGCACCATCGGCTAATCGGCAACATCACCGGGCCCAGCAACATTGACGTCAACGCCACAATGACAATGACGTTCAACATGTCGGCCGGCCACGGGTTGGTCTCACCGATGAAGAGGCGAACCACGGGAACCATGGCCTCGCCGACCGCGGCACCGAAACCAATAAAGATCGCATTGAGCCACCACTGCGGATCGGCAGCCACCAATGCGAGCAGGCCAGCAACAACTCCCGCGAGCGTGAATGCAATCGCAGTAGAGCCGAGCGGTGTTCCTTCCACCAGGTCAAACATCGAACCGAGCACAAAGCCCGCCACCGCACCTCGTTCGCTACCACCACTCGCTCCCGCAGAGGCAACGAATGCAAGCACGACCTGGATGATCACGCCCGAAACTCGAATCTCGGTAAATATGGTCCGCTGCAGCGCAAGCATCATCATCCCAACCGGGATTAACCGGATGAGCGAACTTTGGAGAATGGCAGCGAGCATCTAGTGGCGATCGGTCACTCGTTGATTTCCGACAACGGCCGGAAGAGCACCACACGCACGAAGTTCAGCTTGTCGAGGTCCGCAATCAGTTCGACCTCAAGCAGCGGCCCGGCAACACCAGGCCGATCGGCCCGGTTGATCACTCGGCCGACAGGAATGTTTGGGGGCGCCAGGCTGGCCGACCCACCCGCCGTCTCAACGAGGTCGCCAACCTCAAGAACGGCGAGTGACGGAACATCCTGCACGAAGCGGATTTGTGACGGACGGCCTTGGCCGCGACCCTCGAGCACGCCGAATTCCTTCGCAAACTGCTCAGGCTCCAGGCCGATAATTGTGGTGGTCGCGGTTGGATCGACAACCACAATTTGGAGGCCGTCCACGTCACGCGTAATCGGCGCCTCCTCCCCAACGGGGATGGCCTCTGGCAGTGTTGTGGTCGTGTCCGTATCAACCGGAAGGCCGTCAAGATCGCCAGCCTGAGGCAGATCCACGTCGTTCTCAAAGACATCGACTGGCGTCAACACCTGAGATTCGTCGGCTTCGGCACCCTTGGCCGCATCGATCGAGTCCTGCTCAACCTGGTCAATCTCATCCTCCGACAGACCCGATGGCGTGGTGCCAACAGGTGACTCACCATCGCCATCATCCTTGAGGCCGGTTCCGCTCAGGATCTCGACGGCTATCGAGAAACGCGGATCAGTGATCAGCATCACTTTCGACGTTTGAGCGTTGACTTGAGTGACCTTGCCAATAAGCCCAGCCTGGTTCACCACTGGCATGCCCTCTGCAATGCCGTCGTTGCTGCCCTTGTTGATCTCGACAATCTGATCAATGTTGTTGCTTGCGCCTCCGACCACTTGCGCCTTGGCTGTATCAATTCCGGACAGCGATGGAAGGTCATTCAACGCCAGTAGCAGCTGATAGTCGATGATGCTCGCTTCGGCTGTGGCCCGCGTGCCAGCGTCCCGGTCGAGCAGTTCGCGCAATGCTTCGTTCTCACGCTCGAGGTCGTCGTAGTCGATATAGGAATTCCAACCGCGCTGCACGGGCCTGACGACGACGTCCGTTGCCCGTTCAACCGGGACCATCGAGCGCGAAAAACCGTCTCGAACGATGTCCAACGCAAAGTTCCCACGGAGGTCGAGGGTGAGGAGAAGTGCAGCGCTCAGCAACAACCCAACGATGACGCGCCGGCGACCGACGGTATAAATAGCCATGTGACAATCAAGAACCCGAGAGGTCGGGTTCCACTCAGTTTTCGCCACCCATCGACATCAAGCCGCGCATCGCATCGATGTTTTCGAGGGCGCGGCCGGAGCCGATGACGACGCTGTAGAGCGGCTCGTTGGCCACCCGAATGGGCATGCCCGTTTCATGGTTGAGCCGTGCATCGAGGCCTCCAAGGAGTGCGCCACCACCGGTGATGGTGATCCCATCTTCCATGATGTCGGCTGCGAGTTCGGGCGGCGTTTTATCGAGTGTGGTCTTCACGGCGTCAACGATGGCAGATATCGGCTCGGCAAGGGCCTCACGGACGTGTTCTGTGGTGAGCTGAATCGTCCGGGGCAAACCGGAGATGAGATCCCGACCACGGATGTCGGCGGTGAGTTCTTCCTCGAGCGGCCATGCCGAACCCATCTGGATCTTGACTTCCTCGGCTGTTCGTTCGCCAATGGCCAAGGAGAATTCCTTCTTCACGTACTGCAGGACCGCTTCGTCGAGTTCGTCGCCGGCCACCCGGACAGATTGGGCCGTCACGATGCCACCCAGCGAGATCACGGCGACCTCGGTCGTGCCACCGCCGATATCGACGATCATGTTGCCCGATGGCTCGTGCACCGGAAGGTCAGCCCCAATTGCAGCGGCCATGGGCTCTTCGATGATGTGTACCGGCTTCCGAGCGCCGGCGTATTCAGCAGCATCCTGCACGGCGCGCTGTTCGACACCCGTGATGCCGGACGGCACGCAGATCACCATGCGCGGCTTACTCCACTTCGACGCGTGAACCTTCTGGATGAAGTAGCGCAGCATCTTTTCACACACTTCAAAGTCAGCGATGACGCCATCTTTGAGCGGTCGAATCGCCTTGATGTGGTTCGGAGTGCGACCCATCATCCGCTTGGCTTCGAGGCCAACCGCCACAGGGCGACCATCGTTCACATTGATTGCGACAACAGACGGTTCGTCGAGCACAACGCCCTGACCACGGACGTAAATGAGGGTGTTCGCCGTACCGAGATCGATGGCGAGGTCACGCCCCAGACTGAGTGGGTTGTTGCGGGCCATTTTCTGGCCATCCCTTCGCGAGCTATTTTGGTTGAGATTTCACGGACACTCCCAATGGTGTCACGCACTTTTTCCCTCATATAACTGTACTTCGGCTGGACAGGCGCCTTCGACCATCCAGCCCGAATGTTACAGATTTGGGAAGAAAATCCCGATTTCTCTCGTGGCCGACTCGAGCGAATCGCTGCCGTGGACAAGATTCTCAGTGAAAAGAATCCCGAGGTCCCCACGGATGGTGCCGGGAGCAGCGTCACGCGGGTTGGTCGTACCCATCATGTTCCTGACGACCTGCCAGGTGTCTTCGGGGCCTTCGATGACCATGGCCACAACGGGGCCGCGGCTCATGAACTCAACGAGTTCTCCGTAAAAGCCCTTACCAACATGCTCTTCGTAGTGCTTGGCGAGCGTGTCGGCATCGAGCTGACGGAGCTCCATTGCAACGATGTCGAGGTTCTTGGCTTCGAAGCGCGAGACGACCTGACCAGTGAGCTTGCGCTCAACGGTGTCAGGCTTGAGAAGGACGAGAGTGCGATCAGACATGGCCGCATACGTTATCCAGTCATCAGGTGCCAGACACCAGATGGAGTACCCCTCACATCGTCAACGGCAGACATTGGGTGTCAGACACCCGTTGTCGGACACTCTGTGCCAGGCGTGCACTCTCCGTCGACTGCGCCAAGAGGATGTCACCGGTCCTCCACTCAAGTCCATCAAGATCGGCACGACCAACGACCCGCCGCCGAGACCGACCGAGTCGACGCTCCAAAGCCGCCGAGCCAACCGCTTCATCATTTCGGACGGCCTCGAGGTCGAGTCCGCATCTATCGGTCCCAACACAAGTGCTTCGGCGTTCACATCAAACGTCCGAGTGAATCGCTGGCCCGGGAGCCCGCGCCAGGTTGGCCGCCAACCGAATATCGTCCCATACCGCACCGCTCACCGGCTCGTCGCTTCCCAACCCCTTGTTTTTTGACCGTGCACGCGCGACGAAGTTCCGAAGGCGGTCCTGGTCATCACTGAAACGTTCGCGAACATAATCTGTTTGCTACCAGGCCGACTCGTTCGCCCCGGCCAGCGAACGACCGAGACCAGACCACGGATACTCAGCTAGTGAACGTTCCCATCCCCGTTCAAGTGGGTTCGCGTTGATGTACCGGAAGAACCAGTCCAGGTGGGACTCCCGTTCGACAGTGACGGAATGGAGACGCCCACGAAACACTGCGCCGTCCACTTACCGAATCTCGTTCACCTCCCGCGTGAAGACACTTCCAACCCACTTCATTCCTTCCGATAGTCGTCCACCACGGGACCTGACCACGAGGTGGCAGTGTGTCCCCATCAGGCAATACGCATGAGCTTCCAGCTCAAATCGAACCGTCAGTTCGCCAAGCAGGTCGACAAGCAAGCGGCGCTCGGCAACGCTCTTGAAGACCGTTCGGCGACCCGCGCCACGATTCATGACGTGGCGCCAAGCACCCGTCGCATCGATTCTCAGCGGTCGTCCTATGCCGACATCTTGGCGAAGGAGTGCCTCAAGAACCCCTCACACGTCTGGCACGCAATGTCCGACAACGGGTGTCTGACACCAGATGTTGGGTCAGTTGGCGTGGCGCTGGAGCGTGCTGCGCGCAGCGCCCGCGGTGAACAGGCTGCCGGTCACAAGGATGGCATCGTCGCCGTCCGCGTACTCCATGGCCCGGACGCATGCAGCCTCGACCGATTCGAACTGCGTAACGTTGTCGCACCCCAGCTCAGCTGCAGCCTTCGCCAAATCCGATGCGGAGAAGGCCCGTGGTGTTGGCGCTGTAGCCACAAACACGATGTCGAACTCATCGGCACGCAGTGCTGCAAGCATCTCCACCGGGTTACGAAGGGTGCCGACAACGAGGATCCGTCTGCCTTCCGGGTGAAAGTCATCGAAGAAGACTTCTGCACACTTGTCGGCGCCTTGCGGGTTGTGCGCTCCGTCGATGATCGTGAGCGGTTGGCGCCCGAGGATTTCGAAGCGTCCCGGCATCGTGACGTTACCAAAACCTTCGTGCACGACATCTTCAGGGAGCGGGGATGCAAAGAAGGTTTCAACGGCGGCGAGCGCAAGCGCAGCATTGTCGCCCTGATACGTGCCGTTGAGAGGCAAGAACACATCGGTGTAGATCGTCGTGGGCGTTTGCAAGTCAAGGAGACGACCGTTTACCGCCAGTGCATTACTCAGCACAGCGAAATCTTCACCGCGAATGAGCGAGGTCGCTCCCCCGGCGTTCTGGAAGACCTCAACCATTTCGGGGTCGGTCGCGCCGATAACGACCGCCGACGCCGGTTTCACGATGCCTGACTTCTCGTTCGCAACGTCCAGCAGTGTCGGGCCAGCAAACTCATTGTGATCCATCCCGATGTTGGTGACCACAGCGACCTGGGATTGCACGATGTTGGTGGCATCCCAGCGACCCAACAGCCCCACCTCGATCACCATGACATCGACAGCGATATCGGCGAACCACCGGAATGCTGCCGCTGTCAAGATTTCGAAATAGCCCGGGTCCTGTCCGACCAGTGGGGCGACGTCAGCAACTGCACCAATTTGCTCGCCCAACTCCTCTTCAGTAATCGACTCCCCATTGCGCTTGAAGCGCTCGGTGACGCTCTCCAGATGGGGGCTCGTGTAGGTCCCGACCGTCAATCCTTGAGCGGCAAGGAGGCGCGAGATCATCTGCACCGTCGAGCCCTTGCCATTCGTTCCGGTGACGTGAATGACGGGAGCACTCAGGTGCGGATCCCCAAGGGCACCGCAGATCGCCGTAATCGGGTCGATGGTCGGCGAATCGATACGCCCCGTCTTCTGGTACGACATGTGCTCGTCGAGATACGCGAGTGCAGCCTGAAAATCCATCGGGTGTCCTGTCGTGATCGTTGGGCGATTCTCCCAGTGCGTGGCACCAGAAGAAACGGTCAGGATGCAGCTTTGCGCTGGCGCGCTGCCTTGCGAGGAACGAGGGTCGGGTTGACCTTGTCAGTGACTGTTTCGGCGTCGATAACAACCTTGCCAACGTCGGTCCGACCCGGCAGGTCATACATGGTCTCGAGCAGCACTTCTTCAAGAATTGCTCGCAGACCCCGGGCCCCGGTCGCTCGCAGTAGCGCCTGGTCGGCGATGGCCGTAAGACCATCTGGAGTGAATTCGATTTCGACATCTTCAAAGCTGAAGATCTTCTCGTACTGCTTGACCAAGCTGTTCTTCGGCTCAGTCAGGATAGAGATCAGGGCTTGACGGTCAAGCGAACGAACGGCACCGACCATTGGTAGGCGGCCGATGAACTCGGGGATCATCCCGAATTTCACGAGATCTTCCGGCAGCACCTGGGCAAAGAGTTCGCCGGGGTCACGATCCATCGGGCTGTAGACAGCGCTGTTGAAGCCCATGCCTTTTTGGCCGAGGCGATTCTCGATAATGTCGTCGAGGCCGGCAAACGCACCACCCAAGATGAACAACACATTGGTGGTGTCGATCTGGATGAACTCTTGATGCGGATGCTTGCGGCCGCCCTGCGGCGGGACCGATGCCTGTGTACCTTCCAGAATCTTCAGCAACGCCTGTTGGACACCTTCACCCGACACGTCGCGAGTAATCGAAGGGTTCTCACTCTTGCGTGCGACCTTGTCGATCTCGTCGATGTAGACGATGCCCGTTTCCGCGCGTTTCACGTCAAAGTCGGCCGCCTGGATGAGCTTGAGGAGGATGTTCTCGACGTCTTCACCTACGTAGCCAGCCTCGGTGAGTGCGGTCGCATCGGCAACGGCGAAGGGCACGTTGAGTTGACGAGCAAGCGTCTGTGCGAGGTGCGTCTTGCCGCAGCCTGTTGGGCCGAGCAACAAAATGTTCGACTTCGCAAGCTCCACCTCATCACGTCGGCCAACGGTGGCCTCGTTGTCGGATTGATGCTGAATACGCCGGTAGTGGTTGTAGACCGCCACGGACAGGATCTTCTTCGCTTCCTCTTGACCAACGACATAGTCGTCAAGGAAGGCTCGTACCTCGCGAGGGTTCGGAAGCGACTCGAAGTTGACCTCGGCGGTCTCGGTCAACTCTTCTTCGATGATCTCGTTGCAGAGATCAATGCACTCGTCACAGATGTAGACACCCGGACCCGCAATGAGCTTTTTGACCTGTTTCTGCGATTTACCGCAGAACGAACATTTCAACAGTTCGCCGGTATCACCGAATTTCGCCACTGTTGATTCTCCTCAGGTCTTTTTCTGCCCGTCACGTCACCCGACGTCGACGGCTTCACAGTCTGCACCATCTGGCTACACGATGCAGGGACCGTTCGAGCACGTTTTTCAACTCGTGCCGATTCGCCTGTTCAGCGGATCGGACCCTCCCGGTCGACCGCTTCACGCGAAGTGATCACTTGATCGATGATGCCATACTCCAGCGCCTCGTGCGCTTCCATCACAAAATCACGATCGGTATCGGCGTTAATTTTCTCGATCGGCTGGCCCGTGTGAATGGACAAGATGCCATCGAGAATCTCGCGCATCCGCTGTATTTCCGACGCAGCGAGCTCAAGATCGGTCACCTGGCCGTAGCCCACCTGACCGGACGGCTGGTGCAGTAACACACGTGCGTGAGGGAGCGCCAGGCGCTTCCCTTTCGTGCCAGCTGCGAGCAGCACGGCAGCCGCCGAAGCAGCCTGACCGAGGCAAATTGTGGCAATCTCATTCTTGATGAACTGCATCGTGTCGTAGATCGCGAACAGGGCGGTGATGTCGCCACCCGGGCTGTTGATGTAGATGTTGATGTCCTTGTCGGGGTTCTCCGACTCAAGAAAGAGCAGCTGGGCCGAGATGAGGCTCGCCACAGTGTCATCGACGGGCGTCTGCAAGAAGATGATGTTCTCTTTGAGCAGGCGGCTGTACAGGTCGTACGAACGTTCGCCGCGAGCGGTCTGCTCGACGACATTGGGAACCATGTAGTTCTGTGCTCCGTAGAAGTTCTGGGCGTCAAGATCCATCAGTCATCATCCTCTGTGGTTGCTTCTGCGTCTTCGGACACTGCCTCGATGGCAGCTTGATCATCGCTGTGTTCGTGATCGTGGTCACCGATGAGGAGGTCGGTATCGATCTCCGTCCCGGCTTCGTCGACATAGGACGCACTGTGAACCAGCACATCGAACGCCTTGGCCTTGGTGATCTGGGCGATCAGCTCGGGAACGGCGTCGTTCTGCTCGTATGCCTTACGGATGTCTTTGGCCTTCTGGCTGTACTGCATTGCCATGCGTGCGTACTCGCGTTCGAGTTCGTCGTCGGAGACTTCAATCTTTTCTGCGATGGCGACTCCACGCAGTGCGAGGTCAACCTTGACGGCGACTTCAGACTGGCTGCGCATGCCCTCTATGAAGCTCTCGGGGTCCTGGCCGGTGGCCTGCATCCACTGATCGAAATCGATGCCCTGTGCTTGGAATTGCTGAATGGTGCTCTGAACCCGCTGGTTGAGATCGGACGTCACCATCGACGGAGGGATCTCAATGTCGACAAGTTCGGCGACGGCATCGTTGAGCTTGGTACCGGCTTGCTGGCGAGCGACGCTGAGCTTGCGCTCGGACACCGTCTCACGAAGGCTGGCAGTCCAGGCCTCGATCGTGTCGAACTCGCCGACGTTCTCGTCAACCCATTCATCGGTCAGCTCGGGGAGCTCTCGGGCTTGCACCGTCTGAACCTTGACAATGAAGTCAGCTTCTCCTTCGGTGCCCTTGGGCGTCGAAGTAAAGGACAATTCGTCGCCAGCACTGGCGCCAATGAGCTGTTCGTCGAAGTCATCGGTCACCCAACCTTGACCGACCTCATAAGACCAGTCTTCGGTGTTGAGGCCAGCGACTTCTTCATCACCGCGCGTCGCTTCGAGGTCGATGACAACAAAGTCGCCCGACTCGGCCGCACGCTCGACGGTCGTGAGTGAGGCCTCGCGCCCCAGCTCTGCATTCTGCGCTTCAGCGATGTCGTCGTCAGAAACCTCGACGCCCGGAAGTTCGACCCGCAGGCCGTTATAACCGGCCACGGTCACGACAGGGCGAATCTGACAGATGGCTTCGAACTCGATGTTTCCCGCTTCTTCTCCGTCGGTGATTTCGACCTCTGGGGTGGCGATCAGGTCGACGTCGTTCTCCTTGACGGCCTGACTGAGGTACTCAGGGATTCCATCCCGGAGCGCCTGCTCACGGGCTGGGCCCATGCCGACACGAGCCTCGAGCACCTTGCGAGGCACCTTGCCGGCACGAAAGCCGGGCAGGTTGACCTCCTTGGCCAGGAGTTTGAATGCTTTGTCGATGTCCTTGTCGAACTCAGCCTCTTCGACTTCGACGTACACCTTGACTTTGTTGTCCTCGAGGACTTCAACCGAACTTTTCACAAACGCCAACGCTATCTCGATTGATACTCGTTCGAATGGTGTCGATCAGTTGTGGTTTCGGGCAGACTATAAAAGATGGAGTACTGGAAGCCGCACAAGCTCGCCACGCCGCATACCGGCCAAATTTTCCTGAAGATGAATGACAAGGTGCGCAGCACAGCCGAGATTCATGGCGTCCCCGTCGGGACCGAGGGCAAGGTCATTCTTGCAAACGGCTTTAATTGGCAGCGCTATCGCATACTGTTCGAGAACGGCGCAGAAATCGGCGACCTCGATCACCGCAACATCGAACCGATCGGTCGCACCGCAAAGCGATTGGCCAAACTGGCCGCCAAAGCCAACCGCTGAACACGCTGGCGCAGTTCGCGGCGCCAACGCACGGATTCAAGCTTCAGACGGCCGCACCCCAAACAGCAATGCTTCGAGCGCCTCGACGTGGGCCTCCATTCCACTCGGCGTGTCCCGGCTTCCGCCGACTTCAACAAGCATCGAGGGACGACCGAGTTCCAACCCGGTCCACGATTCACCCCCGCCGACTTGCACGACGTTTTGCCGCACCGGCACACCGGACACGTCAGACAAGATGTCTACGGAACAGGGAGAACAGCCCGCGAGCGCCGCGACGTAACCGAGCGGCTGGTGTACCCACACGGTGAGGTCTGGCCGTTCGCTTCCCAGCATCCACATCGTGTTCCGGGTCTCGATTTGAGATGCCGGGCCGGAACCCGCGTATCGACGATCGTTCCAGCCCCACGGAAAGTTTCGGTTCAGATTGACGTCTCGACTGTTACGTCGCGTCCCTCCGTGCCAGCCATCGGGGTTGACCACCGGAACGAGCCTGAGGTGGAGATCATCAGGACGATTGATCCGCCCAAACCCTTCGGCAAGATCACGCGCCGCGAGCTCACCGCCGTGGATGCCAAACATCACGACCACATGACATCGCGAGATTCGCGGCCTCGAGTCCCACCGCCACGTGGGGCGACCTTGTGTGCTGAACCCAATGTCGCTCACCATCCACCCATTGAGTCGGTGGCGCGGCGGCCGGATCCGGCGAGGCGCCGTGTTCGCTGCGGCAAGCCCCGACCCGGGCGAAGCCAGTCCGTCGCCGCCCACACTCCGCGAATGATGCGCCAGCGCCGCCGCGCTACTGATCAGGGCTCGTCGTGTAAGAGCCGCAACAACCACGTGGGGGCCTCAGCGGGCACGGAGTTCTTTGCGGAGGATTTTGCCCGCCGCGCTCTTGGGGATCTCCTCGATCACTTCGAGCACCTTGATTTGCTTGTAGCTCACGAGGTGCTGCGCGACGAGTTCCTGAATCTCTTCAAGCGTGACCGTCTCACCCTCAACCGGAGTCACGAAGGCCTTCGGCAATTCGCCAGCCTCGGCGTCGGGGATTCCGATGACAGCGACGTCGGCGACCTTCGGATGGGTGATGATCAGCGCTTCGAGTTCAGCGGGCGCAACTTGGAAGCCCTTGAACTTGATGAGTTCCTTGAGCCGGTCGACGATTGTCATGTGCCCGTATTCGTCGATGATCGCGACGTCACCGGTGTGCAACCAGCCGTCGGCGTCGACCGTCGCGGCCGTCGCTTCGTCGTTGTTGAGATAACCCTTCATCACCTGCGGGCCACGCACCCAGAGCTCACCACGGTCTCCGACGCCTTGGTCCTCACCGGTGACGGGGTCGACAATTCGACTTTCGGTGTTCGACACCGTCACGCCACTCGTGCCAGGCCGGAAGTCACCTTCCACCGTGCAGTGGCTGACCGGTGCGAGTTCGGTCATACCGAAGCCTTGCACCACTTCGCAGCCGAGCCGTTCGCCAGCTTCGGCGGCGAGTTCGGCACCAAGCGGGGCGGCGCCCGAAAAGATCTGACGAACCGACGACATGTCGTACTGATCGACGATCGGGTGCTTTGCCAACCCAAGGATGATCGGCGGCACGGCAAAGAAACGGGTGATCTTAAGGTCCTGAACAGCCTGCAACGCTTCAACCATGTCGAAACGTGGCATCGAAACGGTGGTGACACCGTTCGCAATCAGACCGTTCATCAGTACTTGCATGCCATAAATATGGAAGAACGGCAAAGCTGCAAGCGCCACCTCATCGTCGGAGTACCTAATGGCGTGCTGAAGTTGCTCGATGTTCGCAACCAGGTTGCGGTGGGTCAGCATGACGCCCTTGGGCAGCCCGGTCGTGCCTGAAGAGTACGGGAGCACGACGGTGTCCTCGACAAGATCGACCGGAACTTGCTCGATCGGGTCGCCAAACAATTCGACAATCGCGGTCGTTCCCGAAGGCGCCCCGCCAAGAACGACGATCTCGGTCACCTCGGTGCCCTCGATCGCCGCTCGGGCGACTTCGAGGAACATCGGCACAACGAACAGCATCGATGCGCCAGCGTCTTGCAGTTGGTGGCGCACTTCTTCTGAGCCGTACGTCGGGTTGATTGTGGTCACCGCTCCCCCGGCAACCGCCACACCATGGAATATCACGGCGTACTCGGGGGTGTTCGGAGCCATGAGCCCGACGACCTTGCCGGGCGCAATGCCGCGCGCTGCGAGCCCACCGGCGAGAGAATGGATGGCCTGGCTCAGTTCTAAAAACGTGTAGCTGCTCGTCCCGGCAGCGTCACGAATCGCAACACGGTCAGGCATCTTGGTTGCCTTGCGCAGCACATGCGCCGTAATGGTGACGTCAGGGATAACGACGTCTGGCAGTGGGCTCGGATGAATGATGGTGGTGGTGGTCATGGTGTCGCCCTCAGGAATTTCGATTGAAACGCGGAAGAATAGTGCGAACCCAGGCAATCATCCAGTACCAATCAGGATGAAAAAAGCGGGTAACTCAGGCAGCGGTGAGGAAGGGCTCCCAAGCGGGAACGAGGTGCCGGATTGACACGGCCTGCATCTGTGCGAACGTCGGTGCGTACGGACTTCGACGGAGCTGCCACCCGAAACGGTCGCGCATCTGCTCGAGCGACCGGTCGGCCTTCGCGTTGTTGTGGGCCTTGCACGCAGCGACGAGGTTGAGCCAACCGTTTTCGCCTCCCCACGACGCCGGGACGAGGTGGTCGACCGTGTCTCCCCGCGCGTCACACGCTCGGCCGTCGACAACAAACTGACACACGTGAGCGTCGCGTAGCCGCACTCGACGCGGGTTGCACGCAGGTGGCCGATGACGACGCTGGCTAATGGCGGTCGTGCGGGCAATCACCGAGGGGACCTCGACGGTGATCGACGGCGAATGCATCACGAACGCAATGTCTTCCGAGGCAGCGATGGCTTCCCCGGTCACGAGCAGTGTGCACGCCTGGTTCACACCGATCACGCGGTCAATGCGCCACGTGGCATCGAGCAGTAGAACGGGTACGGACATGACTCACCTCCTGGTTATTCGGACTGATAATGGCAGATCTCGAGCACTCTGTGCGCTCGGAGCGCTGACTTGACCAGTCTCGCTGAGCCGTTGACGCAGGCCGCGAGGAGTTGACGTTGCCCTCGTCCCGCCGCCGCGCCCACCCCCACCCGACTTGCAAGGAACTGCGTAACTGCCTGCCTCATTCACTCCGAATAGACGCCGTCGGGCCAACCCCTCCAGCTACCCAACGGTAACTTCGACCACCAATCTTTCAGGGTGGGTGCCGAGCGGTACGTTCAAGGAGGTGTTCGACCTGTCCCCTGCTGTCTCAACGATTTCACGGTCTGAAGTGATTGCCGGATGGCACGGTGTTAGTGCCCCCGCTTTTGGCGCAAGTGACCTCGCAGCAGCGACCCACCAGATCCGCGAGCCGGCGTACGTCGTCATCGACCCAGCCACCGGTCAACATGGCGTTGCGCGAGGTGGGAGCCTTGTCGACGAGCACGCCGACGGCGCCTGGCCGTTGATTGCCGTCCTCCCTGCGATGTATCCCGAATGGCTCGGTGATCGCAGTTTCAATGAAGTCCACGGCACTCGATTCCCTTACGTCAGCGGCGCGATGGCAAACGGAATCGCCACAACCCGACTCGTCATCGAAATGGCACGAACCGGTTGCCTCGGGTTCTTCGGCGCTGCAGGCCTCCAGCGCAACGTCGTGGCCGCAGCGATCGATGAGATGACCGACGCACTCAACGGCACGGCTGCGCCATGGGGCTGCAACCTTATTCATTCACCACAGGAACCAGCCCTCGAAGCGTCGGTTGCCGATCTCTACATCGAGCGCGGCGTGCGCCGCGTTTCGGCTGCGGCCTACATGTCACTCACTCCCGCAATCGTGCGATACGCGTACACCGGAGTTCATGTCGACGATGCAGGAGCCGTGCAACGTCCAAATATGGTGTTCGCAAAGATTTCACGGCCCGAAGTCGCTCGGCATTTTGTGCATCCTGCACCGTCACACCTGCTTCAAACGCTCGTGATGGAAGGGAAGTTGACCGCCGCCGAAGCTGCACTTGCTGCCACATTGCCCGTCGCGGAAGACATCACGATCGAAAGTGACAGCGGCGGCCATACCGACAATCGTCCCCTCGCTCCGCTCTTCGCCACGATCCAGGCCGTCCGTGACGAAGCGGTTGCGCAACACGCATACACACGGCCAATTCGGCTTGGGGCAGCCGGTGGAATCGGAACGCCGCAAGCGGCCGCAGCAGCATTCGCGCTCGGCGCTTCGTACGTACTCACCGGCACCGTGAACGAAGCCTGTGTCGAATCAGGGCTTTCCGCTGAAGGAAAGGAAATGCTCGCTGCTGCCGACATCGCTGACATCGCGATGGCACCGGCTGCCGACATGTTCGAGATGGGTGTCGAACTGCAGGTACTCAAGCGAGGCACAATGTTTGCACCGCGAGCAAAGAAGCTGTATTCGCTCTACACCTCGTATCGGTCGCTCGACGAGATTCTCGGCGCCGAGCGCATCGAGCTGGAGAAGATTCTTGGCACCTCGGTCGAGGAATGCTGGGACACCACAAGAGCCTTCTGGAATGAACGTGAACCGGCGCAGGTCGCAGAGGCCGAAGAGAATCCGCGACACAAGATGGCCCTGACCTTCCGGAGCTACCTCGGATTGTCGAGCCGATGGTCGATCGAGGGAGCCACCGATCGGCGTCTCGACTACCAGATCTGGTGCGGGCCGGCGATGGGAGCGTTCAACACGTGGACGGCGGGCACCTTTTTGGCGGAGCCGGCCAATCGCAAAGTCGCTCAAGTTGCCCGCAACCTCCTCGAAGGCGCCGCCGTCGTCACGCGCGCACAACAGCTTCGTACCTACGGCGTGCCGATTCCATCTGTCGCCTTTGACTACCGCCCCCGGCCACTACACGTCGGCAATGAACACTGACATCACCATCTTCTCGTAGCGCACAACTGAGGTTCCACCAATGTCTCAAACCGCCCAATCAAAACGCCCGCCGATCGCCATAGTTGGCGTGTCGGCGCTGTTCCCTGGCTCGGTCGACTCGACCGGCTTCTGGAACGACATTCTGGCCGGCACCGACCGGATGACCGATGTGCCGGCAAGTCACTGGCTGATCGACGATCACTTCGACGCCGACCCATCGGTACCTGACCGCACCTACGGCCGCCGTGGCGGATTCCTTGATCCGGTCGATTTCGACGCCATGCACTTCGGCGTACCGCCCAGTGTGGTCCCTTCGACCGACACCGCTCAACTCCTCGCGCTCATCGTGGCGCAACGGGTGCTTGACGATGCAACCCGAGGCCAATTCACTGAGCTCGATCGCACACGAGCATCAGTGATCCTGGGGGTGACCTCCGGTCAAGAACTCTTCGGCGCGATGGCGAGCCGCATGAATCGTCCAATGTGGTTGCAGGGCATGCGCCGCGCCGGCATCGCCGAAGACGTCGCATTGGAAGCCTGCGACAAGATTCTTGCGCTTCATCCCGAGTGGACCGAGAGCACGTTCCCCGGTCTCCTCGGCAACGTGGTCGCCGGCCGCATCGCCAACCGCCTCGATCTGGGTGGGACGAACTGTGTCACCGACGCAGCGTGTGCGTCGTCGTTCTCGGCGATCTCGATGGGCGTCAACGAGCTCTACCTCGGCGACAGTGACCTTGTCATCGCCGGCGGCGTCGACACCATGAACGACATCTTTATGTACATGTGTTTCTCGAAGACACCAGCGCTGTCGAAGTCCGAAGACATCCGTCCATTCTCTGATCAAGCCGATGGCACGATGCTTGGCGAAGGCATCGGAATGGTTGCGCTCAAACGACTTGAAGACGCCGAGCGCGATGGCAACGACATCTATTGCATCGTCAACGGTGTAGGCGCGAGCTCCGATGGCCGCTCAAAGAGCGTGTACGCACCCGTTTCGTCTGGCCAGGCACGCGCCCTCGGCAACGCCTACGACAAGGCCGGATACGGCCCCGACACCGTCGAGCTGATCGAAGCTCACGGCACCGGTACGGTCGCTGGTGATGCCGCCGAATTCGGAGGCCTGGAGCTCTCCTTCAACGCAACCGAGCGAACAGATCGACAGTGGTGTGCACTGGGTTCAGTGAAGAGCCAGATCGGCCATACCAAGGCTGCCGCTGGAGCTGCTGGACTCTTCAAAGTGGTGATGGCACTGCATCACAAGGTGCTGCCACAGACCGCGAAGATCGACCAACCGAATCCGAAGATGGACCTGGTCAACTCGCCGTTTCACCTCAATACGAAGACTCGACCTTGGGTCCGTAACTCAGATCACGAGCGCCGGGGTTCGGTCAGCTCGTTTGGTTTCGGCGGATCAAACTTCCACATCGCTCTGTCCGAGTACACGGGGGACGCCACGCGGGCACCGCGGCTGCGGAGCCATGACGTTGAACTTGTGACGTTCTCCGGCACCGACACCGCTGACCTCCTTACTCATGTAAGCAGCACCATCGAAGGAATCGTCGATGACCAACTCGCCTACCTCGCACAGACGAGCCAGCGCAATTACGACTCGTCGGCAGCGGCCCGGCTTGCAGTGGTCGCCAGTGATGAAGGCGACTTGGTTGCCAAGCTCACCCAAGCCATCGAAACCATCACCAGGCAACCAAACGAGTCGTTCTCAACTCCGAGTGGCGTTCACTTTGGTGTCGGAATGCACACCGGCGATGTGGCGTTCCTGTTCCCCGGCCAAGGAAGCCAGTACGTCGGCATGGGTGCCGATCTTGCGATGAACTTCTCCGAAGCGATGAAGGCCTGGGACCTCGCGGCCGACCAAGAGTGGGACGAAACGACGCTCCAGGATGTCGTGTTCCCAATCACGTCGTTCGAAGACGGCGCCTCGAGTGCTAACCAATCGCTTCTGACCGCAACACATTGGGCCCAGCCGGCAATCGGCACGATGAGCTTGAGCTTGCTTCGGCTCCTTCGGTCCGTTGGCGTCGAGGCACAACACGTCGGTGGTCACAGCTTCGGCGAGATCACGGCCCTGCATGCGGGAGGTGTGTTGACCGAAGCCGACATGGTGCGCGTCTCCCAGCGTC
>JBLFZD010000030.1:0-18287 GCA_047610085.1 Ilumatobacter sp.
CGTCTAGTGAAACAGAATGGTCTCAACCCGGACTCGATTCCTGGCACCGGCCCTGGTGGACGCATCACTCGTGACGACGTGCTCGATCACATCGATGCTGCTGCTGCTGATGCCGCCGCATCGGCACCTGCTGCTCCGGTTGCTCCGGCACCTGCTGCTCCGGCACCTGCTGCTCCGGTTGCTCCGGCACCTGCTGCTCCGGCACCTGCTGCTCCGGCACCTGCCGTAGCGGCCGTCGTCAACGCCGGCGAGCGTGACTCATCGATCCGCCTCTCGAAGATCCGTCAGCTCACCGGTGATCACATGATCATGAGTAAGTCGGTCAGCCCGCACGCATTGAGCGTCGTCGAAGTCGACTTCGCTAACGTCGACACTGTGCGCGGTGCCAAGAAGGCCGAATGGAAAACACAGCACGGCTTCAGCCTCACGTACTTGCCGTTCATCGCTCGTGCGATCATCGACGGCCTTGGCGAATTCCCGCACCTCAACGCCAGCGTTTCGGGTACCGAGCTGATCGTGCACAACTACATCGACCTCGGCATCGCTGTGGACCTTGACTACGAAGGCCTGCTCGCGCCGGTCATTCGTGACGCCGAAACCAAGCGTCTGGGCGCCGTAGCTGGCGAAATTTCCGACCTTGCGGATCGCGCTCGCAAGCGCAAGCTCGCTCCCGATGAGATTTCGGGTGGCACGTTCACTATCTCGAACAACGGCTCGGCTGGCTCGGTGCTCACGATGCCGATCATCAACCAACCTCAGGTCGGCATCATCTCGACCGATGCAATCGTGCGCAAGCCGGTCGTTACGACCGGCTCCGATGGCGGCGAAGCAATCGCCATCCATCCCGTCGGTAACCTTGCAATGAGTTGGGATCACCGAGCATTCGACGGGGCCTACGCCGCCGGCTTCCTGAAGCGGGTCAAGGAAATCCTCGAGACCAAGGACTGGAACACCGAGTTCTAACCCTTGGGATCTGGCCCGGACGGGCCGCACTCAACCGAACGGACATGAAAGGTGGCAGGCGTGAGCTTGCAAGGATTACTCGACCAGGTTGCCGTTGGTCCGTTGCGCGTCCGATGGCTCGGGCGGGTGGCATATCGCGAGGCGCTCGCCGTCCAGGAATCGCTGTTCGCGCATGGCTCGGGTCAGCACTTGTTGCTGGTTGAGCACCCCAACGTGTTCACGTACGGCCGCACGGCTGACCTTGCAACGAACCTGAAGTCCGAACCCGCTGCGGTAGGGGCCGAACTTGTTGCAGTGAAGCGCGGCGGCGACATCACGTATCACGGGCCAGGGCAGCTCGTTGGATACCCGATCCTCAACGTCGAAAACAAGATCGGAGCATCGGACCACGTGTGTGGCGTCGAGGGTTTGATCATCGATGCGCTCACCGAACTCGGTGTGCAAGGCGCAGGTCGATTGCCCGGTTTTACGGGTGTCTGGCTTGATCCTGGAACCCCTCGGGAGCGCAAGATCGCAGCCATCGGCGTGCGGCTGCGTCGCGGCCGGACAATGCACGGCTTTGCGCTGAACGTGTCGACCGACCTCACCTACATGCGTGAGCACATCGTGCCGTGCGGTATCGGTGACAAGCCGGTCACGTCGCTCGCCGAAGAAGGCGTCGATGCCTCGATGCGGCAGGTCACCGACATTGTTGCGCAGCTCGCGGCCGAGCGCTGGGCGGGCGGCGAACTCGAACGCCAAGATGTCGCGTGGGCCCACGCTGTAGACGGGCGCGATCTTTCTGCATTTAGTCGGGGTGAGGGTCCGGGCGAGCAAGTGAAGCTCGTGTCGTCTCGCGCTGCAGCTCGGATGGAAGCCGCAGGCGTGTCCGGAGGGCTGTCGATCGAAACCCGTAAGCCTGAATGGCTGCGCCCAAAGGTCGATCTCGGCCCCGAGGTCATGGAGCTCAAGAAGACCATCCGCTCGCTCGACCTGGTCACGGTGTGCGAAGACGCTGGCTGCCCGAACCTGTCCGACTGCTGGTCCGATGGCACCGCCACGTTCATGGTGCTGGGCGAGCGCTGCACCCGTGCGTGCGGGTTCTGCCTGGTTGACACCAGCAAGCCGCTGGCTCCAGCGGCCGATGAAGCCGATCGAGTTGCGGAGGCGATCGATCGAATGCAGCTCGACCATGCGGTACTGACGATGGTCGCTCGTGATGATTTGGTCGACGGTGGTATGGCCCACGTTGCAGCGTGCGTCGCTGCAATTCGCGAGCGTCGACCGCAGGCTCGCGTTGAGACACTGATCTCCGATGCCAAGGGTGATGACGCGTCACTCGGCCTGCTTTTTGCTGCGCGGCCCGACGTGATGAACCACAACGTTGAGACGGTTGCTCGTCTGCAGCGTGCGGTGCGGCCGTCCGCGAGTTATGCGCGCTCGCTGGGTGTGCTCGCCCGTGCGAAGGCTGCGGGGTTGATCACCAAGACCGGGTTCATGGCGGGTCTTGGTGAGACGGACGACGAGATCGTTGGGCTGCTCGCTGACCTCGCCGATCTCGGTGTCGACATCGTCACGATCGGCCAGTATCTGCGCCCCACGTCGCACCACCTGCCGATCGTTCGCTACGCAGAGCCAGCCGAGTTCGACCGCTGGAAGCAGATCGGTGAAGGGTTCGGCATCGGACATGTGGAAGCCAGCCCGCTCACCCGCAGTAGCTACCACGCCAAGCAAGCGTCCGACGCCGTGGCCACGCCGGTCTCCCTCTCCGCCCGTTGAGCCCGCGAAGCCGCACGCGTGCGGATCGGCGGGACAATCGGCTGGGTCAGTCGGGAGTGACGAACTCGGCAACGACACCCAGATGATCGCTCGGCCACATGTCGGCGTCGCCGCCGTGGCCCACGAGCCATGCCCGCGTCGGGTTCCCCACCGGCTTGGGTCGCGGCCACGACACCAGGAGGTAGTCGAGTCGGCGATTGGGCCAGGCCGAGTGCGGCGAGTACGGGTTCTCGCGCAACCAGGTGGCGCCGGGACCTTCGCCGACCTGTTCCCAGACGTCGGAGAAGATAATGCCCTCCACGCCCGCCGCTCGGCCGGTTGCCATACGAACCTCGTCGGTGTCAGCAACGGCATTGACATCAGCCCCGACGATGAGTGGCAGGTCAACCTTCGAATCGCCACGCCACTCTTTCGCGAGTTCCATCACCCGTCGGACTTGGGCCTGGCGGTCGGCAGATCGATCGAATCGATGATCGAGATGGGTCGACGCGATCGGCCACGCACCGAAGGGCGTCTCGACGCTCGCTGCGACGATCCTTCGATGGCTCGGTGAACCGTCTGCGGCGGGGAGTCGCTCGTCGGCGATTCGCTCAAGCGGCCATCGCGACAGCACGGCATTGCCAAAGGATTGGCCGTTCCAGAACACCGGGTCGGTTCGCACGACGTGCATGTCCAGTTCGAGGGCGAGTTGATGTGCGTCGTCACGAGTTTCGTTCGACCACACCTCTTGGAGACACAGGACGTCGGGGTCCGCTTCGCGGATCGTGTCGAGCAACAGCGCAAAGCGCTCGCTCCAGGGCCCAAAGTGCCACCACAGATTCCAGGTCATCACCCGCAGAGTCATGGGGACCATCTTCACACTGTCGGGCTTCGCTCGCGACACCGAGTTTGAACCTGGTGGAGCGGTCGCGCCCGCAACGTGTCAGGCAGGTGGGTACGGTCGCAGTGGTGAAGTGGTCGGTGGAGCAGGTCGAAGCTGTTGCTCCATCGCCCGCGTCGATCACCGCAGCACAGCCGCTGGCAACGCCACTCAAGTGGTCGGGCTTCGGCGCGGATGATCATGCGCTTTGGGGCTCGTGTTTGGGAAGCGGTGCCGAACCATACGACACGATCGTTGACCACGTCGGCGTCGGCTTCAAATGTACGTGTCCGAGCAGAAAGGCCCCGTGCAAGCATGCGCTCGCGCTGCTTTTGCTGTGGGCCCGCGATCAGGTCCCGCCCGGCACGCCTGGCCCAGCAGCTGAGACGTGGATCAGTCGTCGAAGCACATCAGCCGACCAGGCGCAACGAGCACCCAATCCTGCAGCGAGTGCCGCAGAGTCAGCGCCAGGTGATGTCGACGCAGGTGTTCCAGACGGACGGCCTGATGAAAACGATGAAGTGACGCCGGAGCCGCCGACCGACGGCGAGCGCGACACCGCACGTGACGAACGGGTCGAGCGGATGATGGCGGGGCTCACCGAACTTGACCGGTGGCTCGACGACCGGATTCGGACGGGGCTTGCCGACCCAGCTCTGGCTCGATATGCCACGTGGGACGATTTGGCAGCTCGCCTTGTCGATGCTCAAGCGGGCAGCCTTGCCAATCGCATTCGCCGCCTGGCCGGCCTCGTTGGAGCCACGCCTGACTGGCAAGACGATGTGCTGGCCGAACTTGGGTTGCTGCACTTGCTATCGCAGGCGGGCCGACACCTCGGCTCGCTGCCCGGTTCGCTCGCTGATGCCGTTGCCACGACAGTGGGATGGCAGGTGCGCAAGGCCGACGTGCTGGGTGGTGTGCCCGACACGGATCACTGGGTGGTTGCCGGGCGAAGCGATCAGCGCGAAGACCGCATTGAGGTGCGACGGCATTGGCTGCGCGGAACGTCGAGCGGGCGGTGGGCACTTCTGCTTTCGTTCGCTGCGTACCAGCAGAGCCTCGACACGTCGCTGGAGGTCGGTACATCCGTACACGCCGACATTCACCGCTACCCGGGCCCGGCCCTGCGCGCTCTGATGGGTGAACGTCACGCGAATCCGGTTGACGACCTGTTCCCGCTCGAGATGCCGGCCGGTCCACCAGCTGGACGGCCTCCGTCTCAAACCGTGCGGGCGGCATGCGACGAGATCGGCCGGATGCTCGTGGCCGAACCCTGGCTTGACCGAGTGCCGGCTTCGGTCACGGCCGCACCAGCGCTTGCTGGCGATCGCTGGAGCATCTCGGACTCGACCGGGTCATTGCCGCTGCTCGGCGGACTTCCAGCTGTCCGCAGGGGGCGAACGATTCCCGCTGGTGATGAAGGGCTTGCAATGCTGTTGGCCATCTCACAAGGCCAGCGGGTCGACCTCACCATCGAGTGGACACCTCACGGTGTGGTGCCGCTCGCCGTGCACCTCGACGATCGGTCTGTCGACATCGGTCCGCGGGCGGACTCGTCATTCGTGGGTGCGACGTGAGTGACCGCCCGATGTCGGTCGATGCGCTGTGGCGCGAGTTGGTGACGACCGCGCTGCTGGGAACTGATCGTCGTGACCCTCCCGTCGACGACGGGCTGATTGGAGACCTTGTGGCCGACACGGTTCGGGCCGATCCCTCCTCGCGGATGCTGGCTCAAGTCGCAGCCTGCACCGCTGTACGCCGAGCAGGTGTCCTGCCTGGTGAGCAGACGGCGGCGTTGCGCCCACCCGAGTTTGATGATCGTCCGGTCTGCTCGCCGGCGGCGGCCGAACGGTGGCGCCATGTCACCACGTCGTGGCCGGTTCTTGAAGACGAGTGGACGCTCACCTTGATCGAGAACGGCTGGCGTGTCGCGCCAGAGTTGCTTCCGGCCTTGCTGCACCGACATCGGCATCATCCGGTCCGGCGCGCTCGCTTGCTGGTTGCCGCTGGCCCGATCGCTCCGTGGCTGACTGGTCATCTACCGGAACTTGCCTCACCGGTCCGTGATTTGACCGCCGACGAAGCGGAGCACCTGGGTGAACTCCCGGAACTGCCAATATCGCCAGATCTTGCTCCGCTGCTGCATGCCACGGGTGCAGAAGCGGGTGGAATGATCGCTGTGGGCCTTGAGCAACGCACGTTGGCCGAGCCCCACCGAGCGGTGCTGGTGAACGTGCTGGCCCGATGCGTACCGGGTGCATTGGTAGATATCGCCGACGTGCTCGACGCTGTGGACCCCGTGTCTCCCGGCCGTGGCCTTGCCTTGGTGCTCGCCGACCTTGCCACCACTCGTCATCGCATGCTCGACGAACTGACCGCTCGCTGACTTGGAGGACGACGGCGATCGAAACTCCGCAATGCAGGAGTGGCACGTCTGCCAGAATCAGAAGATCCGGTATACCTACCAGAGTCCGGACACGGTCGGTTGTGCCGGCTTGTGCCGACCATTCCGAAACTGAACGACCTGACGCTGCAAGAAGCGTGCTGACCGATCGTCGGTAGCGTCGGCACCGATGAGCGACGATCCCGTGACCGCTATTCTTCGTCCTCACGCTGAGGACCAGTACGCCGCCGAGTTGGCAGCGCTCGCTGTGGCCGATGATCGGCCACGCCCTCCCGGTTGGAAGCTGTCGCCGTGGGCGGTCGTCAAGTATCTGATGGGCGGATCGATCGGAGCCACATCCGATGTGCTCATCTCCCCGAAGTACGTTGGATCACAACGTTTGATCGAGATCGCCACCGCCACGCTGGCTACCGACCGAGCCGTGTTGCTGCTGGGCGTACCTGGAACGGCCAAAACCTGGGTTGGCGAGCATCTCGCTGCGGCGATCAGCGGTGACTCAACGCTGCTCATCCAAGGCACAGCTGGCACGACCGAGGAGACGTTGCGCTACGGATGGAACTACGCGCGGCTGCTTGCCGATGGGCCGAGCGAAGAGGCGCTTGTGCCGAGCCCGATCTATCGAGGGATGTCACGTGGTGCGATCGTGCGGGTCGAAGAGCTGACGCGGATGCCCCCCGAAGTGCAAGACGCTCTGGTCACAGTGCTGTCCGAGAAGGTGCTGCCGATTCCCGAACTTGACACCGAATTGTCGGCGGTTCAGGGCTTCAACGTGATCGCTACGGCCAACGATCGTGACCGTGGGGTCAACGACATCTCATCGGCGCTTCGACGCCGTTTCAACACGGTCGTGTTGCCGTTGCCGGCCACGGTCGAGGAGGAGATTGCGATCGTTTCGCAGCGCGTCGGCGAACTTGGACGGGCGCTTGCGCTTCCTGAAGTTCCCGCAGCTGCCGACGAAATCCGACGAGTGGTGACGATTTTCCGCGAACTTCGCAATGGTGTGACCGCCGACGAGCGCACAACGCTCAAGGTCCCAAGTGGCACCCTGTCCACGGCGGAGGCGATCTCGGTGATCACCAATGGCACGGCGCTTGCGGCGCACTTCGGTGATGGCACGCTGTCGCCGGCCGACGTAGCTGCAGGCATTGTCGGCGCGGTTGTGAGCGACCCGATTCATGACGCTGTCGCTTGGCGTGAGTACCTGGAAGGTGTCGTGCGCGAACGAGCCGGTTGGGGCGAGTTCTACGAAGCGTGTCGTGAACTCGACGGCTGAATCGGCCGATCAGCGAAGCTGACATGACCGTCCATTTGCTCGGAATCCGGCATCACGGCCCAGGGTCGGCGCGTTCGGTGTTGCGTGCGCTCGAAGAGTTCGAGCCGGACATTGTTCTCGTCGAAGCACCAGCGGACGTCGAGTCGAGCCTTCCCTGGATCGGCGACCCCGGCCTGGTCGCTCCGGTCGCCTTGCTCGGCTATGTGGCGAACGAACCTGGGCGTGCGCTGTTCGCCCCGTTCGCGTCGTTCAGCCCCGAGTGGCAGGCAGTGCGGTGGGCGAATGCTCACCACGTTCCTGTGCGCGCGATCGATCTTCCGATGGCCGTCACGTTTGCTGCTCAGAACGACGATGAGATGTTGGTCGACGCCGCGCCGATCGATCCGTTGCGCTCGCTGGCGGCCGCGGCGGGAGACAACGACCCCGAACGATGGTGGGAAGACGTCATCGAACACCGTGGTGACGGTGTGCTTGCGTTTGATGCCGTTGCCGAGGCAATGGGAGCGGCGCGGGAGGGGACCGTTCCGTCGGCGGGGGAGGAGCGGCGTGAGGCCCACATGCGTCGGGCGATTCGCACGGCGATCAAGGAGGGGCACGAGACGATCATCGTGGTGTGCGGAGCGTGGCATGTGCCGGCACTTGATCTTGAGGGTCGTGCCGCCAGCGTCGACAACACAACGCTTCGGGGGCTTGCTCGGATCAAGGTCGCCTCGGCGTGGGTGCCGTGGACCCATCGGCGTCTCACCACGTCGTCCGGCTACGGCGCTGGAGTCGATAGCCCTGGTTGGTATCGCCATGTATTCGAGCATCCGGGTTCAGATGGCGTGTCGCGCTTTCTTGTCGATGCAGCACACTTGCTTCGAGCACGGGGGCTTTCGGCATCTCCCGACCATCTGATCGCGGGTACTCGACTGGCCGATGCGCTGGCAACGATGCGTCAGCGGCCGCGCCCGGGGCTTGCCGAAGTGCTCGATGCTGCTGATGCCGTGATGGGCGGAATCGACATCGTCCGTTCCGAACTGGTGATCGGCGACGCGTTGGGCGAGGTTCCAGAGAGCGCACCACAGGTTCCACTCGCGCGTGATCTGGCCAAGGCGCAGAAGACGGCCCGCCTCAAGCCGGTAGCGGCTGTTCAGACCGTGGAGGTCGACCTGCGGACACCGACCGGGCTACGTAAGTCGCACCTGCTGCATCGCTTGCTGGCCTTGGGGGTGCCGTGGGGAGTTCCCGAAGAGGGGCGTGGGTCGTCGGGCACGTTCCGTGAGACGTGGCGCGTTGCGTGGGAGCCAGAGTTGTCCGTACGGCTGGTGGAGCGGTCGGGATATGGCAGCACGGTCGCGTCGGCGGCAACAGCCCGGCTGGTCGAGCGAGCAGGCGCTGCGACCAACCTGGGTGAACTGGTTGGTGTGCTGGAACGGGGCTTGTTTGCCGACCTTCCGGATGCTGTCGCTCCCTGTGTGCGTCGCCTTGCGGACCGCGCTGCGACGGACCCTGACGTTGGTCGGTTGATGGACGTCGTGGTTCCGCTGGCGTCCGCACTGCGCTACGGCAATGTGCGCAGTACCGATGCCTCGGCACTCTCCGACGTGTTCGACGGCATCATGGTGCGGATTCTGGCTGGTCTGGTGCCCGCCTGTTCGTCGCTCGATGATGACGCCGCAGCCCGGATGGTGGAACGTCTCACGGCGGTACAGACGTCGCTCGCTGTACTCGATCACTCATCTCGGCGCTCCGCGTTCCCGGCGGTGCTGACGCAACTCGCCGACCGACACGCGATGCGTCATGGATTGGTGAGCGGGCGCGCAACGCGCCTGCTTCACGATGCGGGTGCATGGTCAGCAGTGGCCGTAGAACGTCGGCTGTCGCAGGCGTTGAGTGGAGGCACAGCACCTGCGGTCGGCGCAGCATTTGTCGAAGGCTTCCTGGCTGGGTCGGGCACGGTGTTGGTGCATGACACCGAGCTGCTCGGCGTGGTGGACCGGTGGTTGTCGTCGCTGGCAGTCGAGTCATTCGATGCAGTGATTGCACTGCTCCGTCGAACGTTCGGCGCATTCGAGCCAGCCGAGCGTCGTCAGATCATGTCGCTGCTGTTGGGTGGTTCGATCGGTCGAGTTTCGGGGTTTGGTGCAGACGTCGACGCCGATCGGGCAGCGGCGGTGCTCGACACCGTTCGCCACATGCTCGGACTTGCAATCACCACAGAACCCGTCGCGGCCGATTCCCGTGAGCTTTCGTCAGTGCTCCACCCGTCGGTCGGCGGGGCGATGGCATGACCGACATTGTGATGCATGTGTCTGATGCTGAGCGTCGTCGCCGGTGGCGGCTGGTGCTCGGTGGGGCTGCCGACGAGGCAACAGAGGCCGAGCAGAATCAGGCCGCAGACGGCGACGGGTCGGGTGATGGGTCTGGAGACACGGGCGAGGGACCTGATTCGGGAAGCGATGATGGTGCGGCGGCGCAGTCTGAGGGGTCCGAGGGAGACGCTGGAACTTCGTCGGCTACTCCGGGGATCCAACTCGATGGTGACGACGCCCGAATCGATGCAGCGCTTGGAGCGTTATACGATCGCGAAGGCGCTGATCGTGGGCGACGCAGTAGTGGCAGCCGTGCGGGCGGCCTCGGTCGTTCGAAGCCTGGCGTCGTCCGCTGGCTTGGCGATATCCGGCGGTACTTCCCGAAGCCGATCGTGCAGGTGCTGCAGCGTGATGCGGTCGAGCGACTTGACCTGCGCCAGTTGATGCTGGAACCCGAACTCTTGGCGGCGGTCGAGCCCGACATTGGTTTGGTCACGATGCTGGTGGAACTCAACCGGATTTTGCCCGATGAAACGCGGGCCACGGCGCGCCAAGTGATCGCTCAGGTCCTCGCCGAGATCGAGCATCGTCTCGCTGACCAGACACGGCAGGCGGTTCGCGGTGCGCTTGCCCGTGCGACTCGGACGCGCCGGCCGCGGCCGGGTGACATCGACTGGCCGCATACAATTTCGGCGAATCTTCGGCACTGGATCCCCGAACATCGCACGATCGTTCCTGAGCAGCTGATTGGCCATGGCCGTCGGCAGCAGAGCCTGGCAAGGGACGTGATTATTGCCGTCGATCAGTCGGGCTCGATGGCTGACTCGGTGGTGTACGCCTCGTTGTTTGCCGGCGTGCTGGCGCAGCTCCCCACACTGAGAACGACCTTCTTGGCCTTCGACACATCGATCACCGACCTCACACCGTTCCTCCACGACCCGGTTGAGGTGCTGTTCGGCGTACAACTGGGTGGCGGCACCGACATCGGTGGGGTGCTGACGTATTGCTCTCGTCAGATCGAGCGTCCTCGTCAGAGTGTGCTGTTCCTCATCTCGGACCTGTTCGAAGGTGGGAACGGAGCGATGATGCGCCAACGGGTCGGGGAACTGGTTGCTTCGGGTGTCACGGTGATTGTGCTGTTGGCGCTGAGCGACGAAGGCACGCCGGCTCACGACCACGAGCATGCTGCAGCGTTGGCAGCGCTGGGCGCAACCGTTCTTTCGAGCACCCCGGCTGGTTTCCCCGACATCCTCGCCAACGCCCTTGCTACCTAGCCCGCCCTCTGTTTCTTGTCTCTGGTTTGGTAAACGGGGGTGTCGGAGACCCATTTGGTTGGGGCTGCAGACGCCACGTGCCACAGATATGGGTTGTCGGAGCCGTGGGCAGTAGCCTGTCCCTCGCATGGGTCAGATGGTCGCCGTCACCGAGAAGCCGAGTTCGACGCCTGGCGTTGTCCGCTTCGAACTCAACCGAACGCTTTCAGGGCAGGGTCACGAACGATTCCGTTCGGTGATTGACGCGCATGGCGCAACCCCTTCTGACCAACTGGCACGCTTGCTCTTCGCGACGGGCAAGGTCGCTGGGGTGCACGTGTACTCAAATATCGTCACCGTCGACCTTGAGAAGGGGTATGACTCCGAGGGTCTTGCCGACCTGGTGCGCAACATGTACCAGTACTGGAAGGCTGGCGTCGAGCCGCCTTCGTTCGAAGATCTGCAGCCTAAAGAGGCGGTGAGCAGTGGTGATGATGTCGCAGCTGCTGGTGGCGATGAAGCGCTGACCGAGGCTGCCAAGAAGGTGCCGATGCACCTGCTTATTCGTGCTCGCGAGGCCCGCGCCCGTTGGGCCACCAAGTAGCGCGACCGGACGGTCACGTCGGGTAAGTTTCGCCACGATCATGCCGAGTATTTCCCCAGCGATCTACTGTGACATCGATGGATCGTCCATGAGTGTCACCTTCACGTTGCAAGAGGCCGCCGACGAACTCGGTGTTCACTACATGACCGCATATCGCTATGTGCGGCTGGGCTTGCTTGCTGCGTCGAAGGTCGGGAGTTCCTGGCAAGTCGAGGATGCAGCGATTGCTGCCTTCCGTGATGGGTCGGCTGTTGGCCCGGTCAAGCCCGGGGAGTCAGCGCCGTGGGTCGAGCGGCTCGAAGCGCGGCTCGTGGAGTGTGATGCTCAGGGGGCCTGGGGTGTCGTCGAAGCAGCGATGACGTCGGGCGCCGAACTCGAATACGTCTACCTGGACATGTTGTCGGGTGCGATGGTGAACATCGGGGATCGGTGGGTTACGGGTGAACTCGACGTCGCTATCGAGCACCAGGCCACGGTCATCGTGATGCGAATCATCGGTCGGCTGGGGTCGCGCTGCGTGCGGCGTGGCCGGGCGTTGGGCAGTCTGATCGTGGGCGCACCAATGGGCGAGTATCACGCACTTCCCACGGCGATTCTTGGTGACATGCTTCGTTTGCGTGGTTGGGATGTCGTCGACCTGGGGGCGAATACGCCATCAGGGTCGTTTCTGCATGCCGCAGCACGTACTCCGGAGCTGCGCGCGGTCGGGTTTTCTGCCACCTACAACGAACACCTCGGAGCGTTGTCGGAGTGCTGTTCAGTGATCAAGCAGGAATTCCCCGACGTCTTGGTGATCGTCGGTGGTCCAGCGATTCGTGACGAGCAGCAGGCTTTGGCATTGGGTGCCGATGCCATGGCGGCAGGCCCAGACAGCTTGCACAAGCTGTTGACTACATAACGTCGAACATCCACCTTGCGTTATCGAACAGGTGTTCGATAACGTTCGATCGATGGAACTCGCCGTCGATCATCGTACGCCGTCATTGTCGACCCCCCTGTCGCGTCGCGACCCGGCCAAGAGCGAGGCGCTGCGCCACGTGTTGGCGGCGCTCGGTGAGCGGGTCAAACCGGTGGCGTTAGCTCGAGACCGGACGATGCCGGTGGCTGCACCGTTCGATCGGTTACTGCCAGAGGATGGGCTCGTTCGAGGGCACGTGATGTCGTGCCAAGGGGCGGCTGCGACCTCGATGGCGTTTGGGCTGGTGCGCGATGCGTTGGTGGCCGGGGCCTGGATGGCGGTGGTCGACGTCGCCACGTTCGGCACCGATGCCGCTGCTGAATTTGGGATCCCGCTTGAGCGGGTGGTGCGTATCGAGACCGGGGTTGACTCGTCAGCGGCAACCGACCTCGAGTGGATCGATGTGATGGGGGCTGCAGTCGACGGGTTCGACCTGGTGGTCACCCGTGTTCCTGCTGGTCTCACTGGTGACCACCGTCCCGCAGCGGTTCGCAAGTTCATTGCTCGCCTGCAGCAGAAGGGTGCCGTTGTGGTGGTGCTGGGAGCGAGTGGTGCCTTGGCTGCCGACATCGAACTGACCACAGCCCACACCGTGTGGTCAGGGCTGGGGGATGGTTCTGGGCACCTCCGTCAACGGGTGATCGACATCGAAGCGTCGGGGCGCAGGCTTCCGGGAGCGCGCACCTGCTCGATCCAGCTGGTGGGTCAGAACACCGGCAGCGAAAGCTGTGTTGAGTTCGATCTCGCTCCCACGCCTGCATCCAGTGGACGTGATCCGCAGGCCGAGTTGCTCGCAGAGATGGCCAGCAGCGTCACGGTCACCGACCTGAACGATGACCGTCGCCTTGTCGGCTGACGGTTGGACATCGAAGTTGAGATGACGGAGATATCAGACAAACCAGGTGGTGACGGGGTTGATGACGGTCCGATCCGGATGATCACCGTGTGGTGTCCAGACTGGCCGGTCACCGCAGCCGGGTGTGCCCCGGATGTGCCAGCAGCGGTGATGCGTTCCCATCGGGTTGTTGCGCGGACGACGGCTGCAGCTGAGGAGGGAGTGATCATCGGCCAGCGACGGCGACAAGCGCAGCAGCGATGCCCGCACATCCAGTTGCTCGACGACGACCCAGCTCGTGATGCCCGAGCGTTTGAATCGGTGGTCCGTGCCGTGGTTGACATTGCACCACGTGTCGATCTAGTGGAGCCGGGCTGGCTGAGCGTGGCGGCGCGTGGCCCGTCGATGTACTTCGGTGGCGACGTTGCGGTGGCCGAGCACCTGCATCGGCTTGTTGCTGACGTGGTGGCGGAGACCGTTGGTGTGGCGCCAGGGTTTGGTGGGGCGTCGGTGGGTGTTGGCGTCGCTGACGGCCGGTTCGCTGCCAGCGTGGCAGCGCGCCTTGGTGTTCGCCGTCAACAGCCCGTGGTGGTTGAGCCCGGCGGTTCGCCTGACTTCTGCGACCCGCTGCCCATTGGTTGGTTACAGGCGTTGGGTGAAGTCGATGCCGACTTGGTCGATCTGTTCGGCCGACTCGGCATCCGTCGGCTTGGAGAGTTTGCAGCATTGCCGCCAGCCGATGTGCTCGGTCGGTTTGGTCCGGTTGGTATGCATGCACATCGTTTGGCTGGAGGTGATGACCATCGCCCGGCCAACACGACCGACCCCGCCCCCGAGCGTCGGCTGACGCGAGTGCTTGATGACCCCGCAGCACAGACCGATGCGGTGGTGTTCATTGCGAAGCAACTCGCCGACGAGTTGGCTGGCGCGTTGGGCGCAGATGGTCGGGTCTGCACTCGTCTGGTTGTGCTGCTCGAGACCGAGCACGGTGAGCGGTCGGAGCGGTCGTGGTATCGCTCGGCGGGTATGTCGGCGGCGGCGATGGTTGAACGAGTTCGTTGGCAGCTTGATGCGTGGGTCAACCTGCCGCGAGGAAGTGAGCACGAGATCACCGGCGGAGTCACGCTGATCAAGCTCACGCCCGAGGAGGTCCGGGCTGACGAAGGTGTGCAGCTCGGTTTGTGGGGTGGGCAGTCCGACGCCGATCGTCGAGCGATCCGAGCGATTGCGCGACTGACCACGATGACGTCGGAGTCGGCGGTCACCGTGCCGGTCTGGCATGGTGGCCGGTTGCCTGCTGACCGGTATCGCTGGATGCCCGCCACGCTGGTCGACTTGGATCAGCGTGATCGAGCGGTGTCACGGCATTCGACTGGCGCGGGAATTGACGGTCGGTCGGGGCCGTGGCCGGGGTGTCTTCCGGCGCCGTCACCGAGTACCGTTTTCGAGGAGCCGTTGCCGCTCGATGTGCTCGATGCCAATGGTGAGGTCGTGCGGGTCAGTGGGCGAGGGATGGTGTCGGCAACGCCGGCCGCTATCCGTTTGCTGTTGGGAAGCGAAGCTGAAGGGTGGCGGCGCGGCAAGCTGCGCACCGTGCGTTCGTGGGCAGGCCCGTGGCCGGTCGACCAGCAGTGGTGGGAGCCGGAGAAGCATCGGCGGCTTGCCCGATTCCAGATGATCGTCGACGATGACACCGTGGGGGAACACGCACATCTGGTCATCGCCGAACACCAAAAGTGGTTCCTCCTCGCGACCTATCAGTAGCTGGTAACGGGGTCAAGCGGTAGCGGAGGGTGCCTGGCCCCCTCCGCTACCGGGTTAGATCAGGGCGCCGAGCGCGGGAGGGATTTCGAGGGTGTCGGTGACGTCGTTGTCGAGGCGGAAGCCGACACCGCGAACGGTGTGGATCACCTTCGTGCCAGGGGCAGCTTTGTCGAGTTTTCGGCGCAGGTTCGAAAGGTGAACGTCAACGACGTGGCTATCACCGACCCACCTGGGGCCCCACACCGAATCGAGGAGATCTTCACGGGTGCACACTTCGGTCGGGCGGCGGCAGAGCTGTTCGAGCAGAGAAAACTCGATGCGAGTGGTCTGCACTTCTTCTTGCTCAACATGCACCTCTCGACGACCCAGGTTGACCACAAGCGGTCCGAGCTCAAGGGTTGATGCTTGCATGGTCTCGACGCGCTGTTGCATCTGACGAGGCCGCCGCAGCAGCGCATGGCAGCGGGCAGCGAGTTCGTCGGCGTGAACAGGAACGGACACTGCATCATCGGCCCCGGCGTGGAGTGCCGAAGTGATGGCTTGGGGTTCGTTGCCATCGGTGACGCAGAGCAAGTACTGCTCAGACGACTCACGCAACTGCTCGTACAGCGGACGACCATCCGGGGAAGGGAGGGACTGATCAACGATCAACACGTCAGGCGAGAATGACTGTGCCAAGAGCACAGCGGCATCGCCGTCGGTTGGAGCGCTCACACAGAAGCCAGCAGACCGCAGGCCCGCAACGCTGACCCGGCGCAAGTCGGGGTCGTTCACAGCAATGAGGATTCGTGGGAAGGCGTTAATGTCGTGGTCCATGAGTGCTTTCACCGGCTCCGCCGAACCGGATTCGTCTGTTCTCTGAGGCCCGGGTGAGCCTGCATCTTTGTATCGGTTCGTATAGAGATGAACTCAAGAAGAAACTTCACGGAGCCTTCCGCGGGTTGGTTCAGCCTGGTACAACGGCGCGATGATCTTGGAACGGCTTCGTGCCGATGTTGCGAACCGGACACCGCTCGATGAACGGGAGTCCGAATCGATCGCTGCATTCCTTGCTGGTCTCGATTCGCTTGCCGATCCGCTCGACCAGCAGTCCGATCTCACACATGTGACCGGTTCGGCGATCGTGGTGGGCCCGCGTGGCGTGCTGCTGTTGAAGCACAAGCGGCTCGGCCTGTGGTTGCAGCCGGGCGGGCACATCGATCCGGGCGAATCACCGTGGGAGGCAGCGTTGCGCGAAGCGCACGAGGAGACTGGGCTCGATGTTGGGTTCGCGGGCCCTGTCGATGCCGATGGCGTGCCCGAGTTGATCCATGTCGACGTTCACGCCGGGGGCCGAGGACATACGCACCTCGACACTCGCTATCTCGTCCACGGCGGCAGTGCTGATCCCTCACCGCCCGAAGGAGAGAGCCAGGAAATCGACTGGTTTGGCTGGGACGCTGCGATCGAGATGGCTGATGCGGGCGTGCGAGCCGTTCTTGTACACCTCAAGCCCAACTGAACAATATTGAACTGAGGTGTGCGATCACGACGTAGCGCAAAGCGAGATCGTTATGACCGCCTCCGGTTGTGCGCTCCGCATGCGCAATTGTGCTTGACTTCACATTCGCGGAGAAACCACAACGACTCAGGAGAAAAAGCAATGCTGCAAGAATTCAAAGACTTCATCATGAAGGGCAACATCCTCGAGATCGCTATCGGTCTCGTGATAGCGCTGTACTTCCAGGTGATCATCGGTGCGGTGCTCGACGGCATGATCTACCCAGTCATCGCAGCGATCTTCGGGGAACCGAATTTCCAGAATATCGGCTTCGATATTGGTGACTCGGGAGCTCGGATCCGAATCGGACTCGTTCTCAATGCGATTATCAGCTTCCTCATCGTGGCGTTTGTGCTGTTCTTGATCATGCGGGCAGCCACCAGCATGAAGAAGAAGGATGAAGCGGCGGCACCTTCCGGGCCGAGCGATAACGATCTCCTCACCGAGATCCGCGATTCGCTTCGCAACCGCTGATCCCAGCTCAAACCAATCACAACGGGAGCGGAGAGCGTGAGTTTCCTGTCTTCCTGCGCGTTTCGGCGTGGGATTGCCGTTCTGACGTAAATTCGTCTCCTGGATGCGATTCAATAGTTCGAATGTTCCGCCGAAGCATTGTTGCGTTCGCATTTGTGCTTGGTGCCTGTGGAACCGGCGAAGCTCTTGAGCCTGACCCGGCGGCCACGGGGACCCCGTTGCCGACCGTCCCCGGTGTCGGCCAGCTGCCCGACGCGATTCCGATTCCGAGTTTTGCTGAAGGAGACGGGGAACCTCGCGTGTCGGTGGTGGTCACCCGGCCCGTCGATGACGAGGGTGTCGTGCGCGAAGCGCTGGCAGAACGAGTCAACGGCAACCGCCTCATCGTGGTCGGTGATTCCATTCTGGCGTCGACGGCTTCGCGCTATGGCGGGGAGCTCTGCACCGCACTCAACCCGTTGGGATGGGACGTCGAAGTCAATGCAGAACCAGGCCGATTCGTCGAGTTTGGCAACAAGGTGCTGTCCCAACAGATTCCTGCTGACGTCAGCGATGAAGACGATTTCGATGCTGCAGTCGTCCACCTCGGCAGCAACTACAACGGTGACCAAGACAACTATCGCGAAGAACTCAACAAGGTGCTGTTCCGTATTGCACCTCGCCCGACGCTGCTGCTGACCGTTACCGAGTACCGCCCGTCGTGGGCCGAGGTGAACGAGGTCATCGATGAGCTTGCTGAGTTGTACGACAACGTCACCGTCGTCGATTGGGAAAAGGTGGCACGGATACCCGGTGTGTTGAGCCGTGATGGTCTCCATCCCGGCAGCCAGGGCGAAGATGTGCTCGTCGAGCAGATTTCGGTTGCGACGGGTGAGTCGAACGACGAAGAGGGCGAGTGCCTCCGGTCGTCGTTTACCGATGACTCTGCGATCGGCTCTGGCTCCGGATCGGGCTCGTCGTCCGGTGGATCTTCGAGTGGGTCGTCATCAAGCGGATCGAGCGGCAACAGTTCTTCTTCGGGAAGCTCAAGTGGTGGCGGCTCCAGTAGCGGCGGCTCCACGAGTGGGTCGACGACAGGTGGCAGCACCACCACTGGTGGGGCCACGACAAGTGGGACCGACACGGGTGGGACCGAGACCACTGGTGGCGAAACCTCCACTGGCGGGTCGACCGAGGGCACAACGACCGAGGGCACAACGACCGAGGGCACAACGACCGAGGGCACAACGACCGAGGGCACAACGACCACGGCTCCCACGACCACGGCTCCCACGACCACGGCTCCCACGACCACGGCTCCCACGACCA
>JBLFZD010000031.1:0-18179 GCA_047610085.1 Ilumatobacter sp.
CTCTCACTCTCTGAAACTGTCAGCCTTCCCAGCGGGGGCGTTCTCGCCTACGACGGCGAACGGAACACGCCGGTCTCGAGCGACGCAACGATCACCGCTTCGATCGAACAATCCGGACCACACATGATCGACGTCGAGGCGACGTTGCTCGCTGCGGCGCGCGATCATCGCTTCGACACACCTCGAAAGGACCCCCATGGCGACTGAGTTCCTCATGCCCAAACTCGGACTCACGATGGAGTCCGGCACCATTGCCGAGTGGTTGGTGCCCGATGGTGACGATGTCACACAGGGCTCCGCCGTGCTGCGGATCGAGACCGACAAAACCGAAACCGACGTGGAGGCACCCGCCTCGGGCCGGCTCGTTCCGGTCGGCCAAGTGGGCGACACCTTTGATTGCGGTCAGCAGATCGGGTGGGTCCTCGCCGACGGCGAAGAAGCTCCCGAAATCGCGGCGCCTGCACCAGCAGCGCCTGCACCAGTAGCGGCTCCACCCGCCGCTGCGACGGCGGCCCAACCCGCTCGAGCCGCGACCACGTCAACCGGTCGCTTGATCGCTTCTCCGAAAGCCCGCCAAATCGCACGGGACCGGGGGCTCGATCTGAGAACGATCGCGGGCACCGGGCCCGGAGGCCGCATCGTCTCAGAGGACCTCACAGGGGTCGTAGCAACGCCGGCTGCAACACAATCCGCGTCCGCTGGCGGCATCAGCGTTCCCGCCACCGCTGCGGCTCGCCAGCTTGCCGATTTGCTTGGTGTCAACCTTGCATCGGTCCCACTCGACGCCACCGAAGGTCGGGTCACCAAAGAGTCCGTGGCACTGTACGTCCGCCACCTCATCAGCCAGGTCGTTGCTGCCCCTGCAGCCGCGACCCCGACACCGGCCACCCCTGCAGCACCCGTGGTGGCGCCGCTTCCCCCAGCACTCCAGCCTCCGACGAGCGTTATTCCGATGCGGGGCATGCGCGGCACGATCGCAAAGCGAATGCATGAATCGCTCACGTCGATGGCGCAGCTCACCTTGCAGATGGATGCCGACCTCGATGCCGTTGTGGCAGACCGCAACAAACGCAAGGCCGCTGGCATTGCCCCGAGTTACACCGATTACGTCATCGCAGCGGCGGCCCGAGCACTCGTGCTCCATCCCGGGGTCAACTCCCAGATCACCGACGATGGCGTCGCGCTCCTCCCCGACGTTCACGTCGGCATGGCCGTTGCCCTCGACGGGGGCTTGATTGTTCCCGTCGTCAGCAACACCACCGGACGCGACCTCACCTCGCTCGGGGCCGAAACAACTCGGCTGGCCGAAGCGGCCCGCTCGGGCTCGCTGACACTGCCTGAGTTGGAAGGTGGCACCTTCTCGGTGAGCACACTCGGCATGTACGGCGTCGATGGATTCACTCCGGTGATCAATCCACCGAACACCGCGATCCTCGGGGTTGGCCGCTTGCGCGACGATCTCGTATTGAGCCACGACGGCACCGTCGGGAAAACAACCCGAATGACGCTCAGCCTCACATGGGACCACCGAGCCTTCGACGGCGCACCAGCGGCTGCGTTTGCCAAGACGATCGTCGAACTCCTCGGCGACCCGGCAACCCTCGACACGCCCCAGCCGTAGCAACACGCAACGACGGGATTCGATCATGGTGAACTATCAGGACCTCTTCCATGTGGGGATTCGCGTCCCGGACCTTGCCGTCGCCATGGACGAGCTCGGCGCCAGCATGAACCTCATATGGGCTGAGGTGCGTGAGAACCCGGCACAGACGTTGTGGACTCCACAGAATGGCCTCGAAGAAATCCACCTGAAGTTTGTGTATTCAGCCGAGGGGCCGCAGCACATCGAGTTACTGGAGGGTGCCCCCGGCTCGTTCTGGGATGGGACCGAATGCACCGGCACCCACCATGTGGGCGTGTGGGTCGACGATGTCGCTGCCCAAACCAACGCCCTCATCGAATCCGGTTGGACGCTGGTCGGGTCCCAGCACGAGCCCAGCGCCAGTGAAGGCTTCGGCGCGTTCACCTACATCAAGCCGCCCACCGGGTTGATCGTCGAACTCGTGAACCGCGACGTCCTTGCTCACTTCGAGCAGTGGTGGGGCGCCGCGCTGTAGTCGTCTGACCAGGCGCTGCCGTGTCAGCGCGAGCTGGTCTGCCCCGACTGCATGAGCTTGGCGAGGGCAAGCTCGACCTCTTGGCCCAAGATGACACTTGTTGTCTCGCGGGCGATCGGCCGCAGCGCACCGAGCGCCGTCTCTAGTTCTTCGGGACTCCCACTTCCGGCAAAGCCGCTTCCGGCGCGTTCGACAAGGAGCTTGACCGTGTCGTTGACCGCCCGGGCCAGCCGGCGACGAAGCAGGTCACGAATCAGAGCTGACACTTCAATATCGATGCCGGCATCCCGGAGACGGAGCGCATGGTCGAGCAGGGCCGGGCTCGAGATCCGCCAGGTGCGCCCGGGCTGCGGCTCGACATACCCCGCCTCATGAAGTTCTGCGATCACTCCCTTCTCTGCCTCGCCGTCGTCGGAGATCAGCGCAACCAGTTCATCGTGGGACACCTGTGATGGTCGATCATCGGACCACGGCGCACTCAGCGTCGCGTCGATCCCAAGCCACTCGGACACGGTGCGGGTTGGAAGTTTGCTGGCGACCAGTTCCCGGATGTTCTGCAGCGTGAGCCCGCGGTCGCGGAGCTCGGTGATCACCGCGAGGCGCTCGCGATGCTGCTCGTTGTAGACCGCATCGCGACCCTTTTTGGTCGGCTTCGAGAGCAATCCCTCGTTCTGGTAGTAGCGGATGGTCCGCTCGCTCACGCCACTGATCTCGGCGAGATCAGTCAGGCCGTACTGACCAATGGGCCGTTCGTCATCGCTCATCTCCCCATTCAACCACACCTGAGATTAAATCGTGACAGCAGTCACTGTCAATATACATTGACAGTGAGCACTGTCAACGTCAGAGTGAAGACATGACATCGCAACTTCTCGAAATGCCCGTGACGGCCGCCCGTTCCGAAAAACTGATCGCCGCATCCGAGCGAGGAACCCATGACCCCTTCACAGAAGTCGACTGGGAACTCCCCCTCGATGACTCGTCGTACTACCTCCCGCCCGAAATGCTGTCGCTCTTCGGCACCGACGCCTGGGATGCGATGTCTGAGGTCGACCGCATCACGTACAGCCGCCATGAGACAGCAGCGATGTTCGGAGCAGGAATTTGGTTCGAGAACGCACTCATGCAGATCGCGCTTCGCCACCTCGTCGAGATCGACGTCTGCGATCCGATGCACCGCTACCTGCTCACCGAAGTCGCCGACGAGTGTCGGCATTCGATGATGTTCGGCGAGTTCATCCGAAGGGCGGACACACCTTCTTACGGCCCGACCCGTGACGTGCAGATGGTGCAGGGCGCGAGTGGCCGAGCCATGTCGTACTTGGCAATCCTGGCCATCGAGGAACTCCTCGACTTTGCCAATCGTGCCAGCATGCGTGACGACCGGGTCCATCCAATGGTTCGCCAGATCAGCAAGCTCCACGTCCTCGAAGAAGCGCGACATGTGAGCTTCGCCAAGAGCTACATCTCAGAGTGCTGGCCCACCCTCGATTCGCAGGAGCAGGAAGCTGTTCGTGCAATCGCCCCCGCTCTTGTGGCCGAAATCGTGGAACTCAGCTTGGACCCCGAGGTCTTTGAGTACCTCAACATCACCGACGGATATGAGATCGCCAAGGCCAACCCCGCCTACCAAGCGAACGTGGTTGCTGGCCTCGGCAAGCTCACGTCGTTCCTGACCGAGGTCGGGATGATTGACGCTCCCGACACATGGGTCGACCTCGGCCTCATCGATCGCTCGGGCCAGGCGAGTCATGAGCTCAACCCGTCCTGAATGTGCGCCCTGTGCTCTGAGTTGGGTTGTGATTCAGGCGGAGATGTATGCGAGCACGTCAAGCGCGTAGTGCGCTGTTGATGAGGTGAAGATGCACACTTCGCCATTCGAGTTGAGCACAACCGTTGTGGCGTTCGCGATGTTGACACCCGGCGTGTAGTTCAACGACGACGCCGTCGGCGGCGTGGATGTACACGGATACAGGGTCGCGAACCCACGACCCTCGTTCTGGATCGCGGTGATGTTCAACTCCACACCAACCGCATCAGCAGCAACCCCGGCCCGGCCAGCGATCTTCACTCTCGTGAACTGACCCGCACCGAGCTTGCCCGCAGCCACAAACTGACCATCAACGGTCTCGCCATTCGAACGGGTGTCCAACAACCGAGCCGGCTCCACGGTCACCACATCGCATTTGGCGATCAAGGCTTCGGCGATCTGATTCTTCACGTCGATGTTCTGCTGCGGGGCCAAGGCGGACACATCGCCCACCGTCACCGGCGACTTCGTTGACGCAAACATCTCATCGGTGGCCGTCGTCAACGTCGCGGTCAACTCGAATGTGCCAATCATCATCGCCCCGGCCTCAACCGGCACGACCACGCTCTGCGTCGTGCCGCCGGGCACCGTCACGGTCTGTTCAACCGTCGACACGCCGGTGCCGGGTCCTTTCACACCGACCTTGTAGGTCACTGTCGTGGAGCCGATGTTCTCGATCATCGTGGTGACCACTTGATCGGTCTCGCCCTTCAGCAATGTCACCGGACCCACAAAACCAACCGAACCATCACTGCCAAATACACCGACGTCTCCCAACTCGGCCGAACACGACCCGACTCCAATCGGCGGGACCTCTCAACATCGTGAACTGTTCGTCGTTGTTGACTTCAACGCGAACAAGAGCGCCTTCAAGCACAGTATTGCAGTTCCAGTTGACTTGCCCGTCTGGGCTTTCTCGTCGTGGATGGAGGTTGGGAGGCGGACAGAACCAACGGACCAAGTTGTCCGGGGTGTCAAATGTCGGGTCCTACTCATTGAGCGCTGTCTCGTCGAGCGGGGATGCTGATGCCGCCGCCGCCGATCATGATGAACGTGTCGCCGGGGAGACCCGAGGCGATCCCAGACGAACCCGTTCTCCGTTCAAGCTGTATTTGTCGGCGAAGAGGCCGTACTTGAACACCTTTTGTCGAGAGGCGTCAAAGCTCGCCGAGCGGACCGCATCGATCGCGGCGGTTAAGTAAATGAATGGCCAGGTTCGGTAGTTGATCACCGGGACGTAGTTGATCTCACTGGCCTCGCTGCGTTTCGTCCGGCCATCTTCCCAGACGTTGGCACCGAATTTTCACGAATCACAAGCGACGAGACCGCTCGGTGATCTCCTCGGGGATGTACAGCTCGAACTCCATCTGTTCGGAGGTGCCCGACGACGTCGCGGTCGCCGGGCACCGCAACGGCGTACCCCGACCACTGGCCCGGCCGTCATCGCTCAGCTGCACCAGTTCTCCGAACGCGATCGACTCGCCCGCACACGCTCGGTCCGTGCACTCGTCGCAGCGACATCGCCGGTGTTTGCGCCCCGACCAAACGCTGCTCGATTGCCGATACCGACGAGCGCGTTGGCAATTTGCAGCCAACCTCGTGGGATACTGGACCATGCAGCCGGTTGGACGAGTCGCGAGTCGACTGTTCGTCGCTTTTCGGAGGCCACGGAGCGTGCTGCGGCTGCTGCTGATTCTCGCGGTCGTGGTCTTCCTCGTTCGTCCGCTCATCCCGCGGGTTGGGAGCGCAGCGGATCAACTCGAGGTCATCAACCCCTGGCTCACCGGTTTGGGCTTCGCGCTGCAAGTCGTTGCCTTGTTTTGCTACTCGGTCATGACCCGGGTGGCACTCGGAGACGAACGCACGTCGATCAGCGTTGAGCGACTGTTTCGCATCCAACTCGTCACCCGTGCGGTGAGTTCGACCGTACCGGGAGGCGCAGCGGCAGGTCCGACCGTCGGGTATCGGTTGATCACCTCGGCGGGCGTCTCTGGTCAAAAGACCAGTGCAGCGCTCGCCTCAGGCTCCGTCACGTCAGCCCTGATGCTCAACCTCTTGCTCTGGGGAGCCCTTGTGGTGTCGATCCCAAGCTACGGGTTCAACGCCATCTACGCCGGCGCAGCCCTGCTCAGCATCATCTTGATGTTGGTCGTCGCTGGGGTGTTTGTGTCGATCGTGGACGGAAGCCGAATCGTCCAGCGACCGGTCCGCTTCGTTGCCCGGCGAGTCGGCGCTGACCCTGAGCGAGTGACCCGATCAATTCGGACCTTCGGGGAGCAAATCGAAACGCTCGTCAACGACCGACCCTTGATTGCCCGCCTGTCATTTTGGGCGACCGCGAATTGGTTGCTCGATGCGTTGTCGCTGTGGGTGTTCCTGCGAGCTTTCGGGGTCACGCTGAATCCAATCGGGCTGCTGGTCGCCTTCGGTGTCGCCAACGTCCTTGCGGCGATACCAATCAGCCCAGGTGGGCTCGGCATCGTCGAATGGGCTTATATTCCGATCCTCGTTACCTTTGGCGCCACTCTCGAGCAAGCCACCATTGCCGTCACGAGCTACCGAGTCGCCCAGTTCCTGTTCCCCATCGTCCTTGGTGGGCTTTCATACGCATCGTTGACCGCCGGTTCATACATCAAACGGCGACGAAACACCGCCGCTCCAGAGTTGGCTTGACCGCGCTACGTCGCTGATTGGTTTGTTGGCGTGCTCTGATTGCGACGACGTCGAGCGGCGAGGAGCAGGAGCAGGAGCAAGCCTGCCAGGATCAGAACGACGGCTTCGCGGAGAGGGAATGACCCGTTATCGGTGGTTGGTAGTGCCAGAACCTTGTTGGCGACCGTGAAACTGACGGTGGCAACCTCATCCACACCGACCCTGACCAGGACCTTCCGCTCGCCAAGGGATTGACGGTCGTCGACCGTCGTCTCAGCCGAGGGATTGCACCTTGGCCGAGACGAGAGACGGATCGAGTTCGAAACTCGCCCACCGCCGTCCGGCAGCCAGGGCCTGTTCGATACCAGCGAGGAACGCGTCGGCACCGGAGCCCATGTAGTGCGCAGCGGCGGCACCGATGTCCGCGTCGAGGTCAAACTCGACTTCACGCACCGGCCCTTCAAGGGTGACGTAGCGAGCGAGTGGCAACGGCTGGTCGTGCACACACAGGCTGGCCCTGCCGGTGGCACGAAGCGCGGCGGTCTTTGCCGACGTGGTCGGGCTCTGGAACCGCGCGACGCCGTCGACCCATCGGAACCACACCGGCGTACCCATCGCTCGACCGGACGCAAGCGCCACGCTCAGCACGGCATCACGCGGTTCGAGCAAGAACCGCTCGATTTCATCGGGCGACATCTCAGCCATGGGTCAGCGAGTGCCGCCGTTGACGAGCAACGTCTGGCCCGTCACCCACGACGCTGCAGGCGACGCGAGGAAGACAACGGCACTCGCCACATCTTCGGGCGTGCCGAGTCGGCCGAGCGGAATGCCTAACTTCTTGCCGAGTGTGGGGATGTCCTCCTCCGACGCCCCGAAGAACTCCATGAACACTTCGGTCGGCACGGGCCCGGGAGCCACACCGTTCACACGGATACCTCGAGGAGCGAGTTCGCTCGACATGGTCTTGGTGAGGCTGTCGACCCCCGCCTTCGCGACCGCGTACGGCCCGTTGTTCGGCGACGGCTTGAGCGCTGCGCCCGACGAGATGTTGATGATTGAGCCGCCATCTTCGAGTACTCGAGCAGCCGCCCTGGAGCCGGTGAATACCGCACGCAGGTTCAGGTCCATCTGGTAGTCCCACTGCCGGTCGGGCATGTCAGCGAGGTGGCGAGGAGTGCGATCATCAGCGCCGCCAGCGTTGCTCACCCATAGCGTCACCTTGCCCATCTCTTCCTTGGCGCGGTCGGCGAGCGAATCGACAAACTCCCCGTCGGTAATGTCGCCAGGGATCACCAAGGCGCGCCGCCCAAGCGCTCGGACCTTCTCGGCAACCGCTTCGATCTCGTTCTCGCGGCGAGCGGTCAAGACAACGTCGGAGCCCGCCTCGGCAAGACCGATCGCGATGCCTTCACCAATACCGCGGCCTGCCCCAGTGACGACGGCAACCCCGTCTGTGAGGGCAAATTGTTCGAGGATCGAAGAGCTCATGACAGAAACTTAACAAGCGTTCGGTATTTGGCATACAGTCGGACGCCGTGGACCAGGAGCTGATCGATCGAATCAAGTCCGACATGCGCTACGAGTTTGCTCGAACTGCGCCCCCGGAAGGCTTCCCGGCGTTCCACGACATCCCCGTCGAACGCCACACGACCGACGAGTTCCATGCCCTTGAGCAGGAACATCTCTGGCCCAAGACCTGGGTCATCGCTGGGCGGGCCGAGGACGTTCCGAACCCGGGAGATTACTTCACGTTCTCCGACCTTGGGGTCCCACTCCTGATCGTGCGCGGCACCGACGGTCAGATCCGCTGCTTCTACAACACGTGCCAGCACCGCGGCGCTCCGGTGGTCCGTGATGAACGCGGGTCGTCACGACGGCTCCGTTGCCAGTACCACTCGTGGACCTATGAGATTGACGGTGGCACGCTGGTATCGGTGCCCGATGAGCGCGACTTCGTCGACCTCGACTGGGAAGCACGCTGCCTGCCCCAGGCCAGCTGTGACACCTACGCCGGTTTCGTGTTCGTGAATCGGGACCTCGATGCTGCTCCCCTCAGCGACTGGATCGGGCCGCTGGCCGAGATGATCGACCCCTTCCAGGGCGAACAGCTCCGCGAGGTGTACCGCGAATCCATGATTGTGCCGTGCAACTGGAAGGTCACTGCTGAGGCCTTTCTCGAGGTGTACCACTTCCGCCATATCCACTCCCACGACGGAGTGAGCGTGCTCGACAATCGAGGCGCCGCGATGGGGTTGTATCCGAACGGCCATAGCCGGATGGTCACGCCGTACTCAAAACAGAACCTCGCTCGAATGGGTATGGACAGCTGGGATGACTGGCAGCATCTCGACCACGGCGGCGCCTCGACGATCGACGGGGTTCCTGAAATGATCGATTGCACAAGCACCGCAGCAAGCCTGTTCCCGAACGTGATCATCCCGTTCGGCCGCATCGGTTTCCCGATCAACATCTTCTGGCCGATCGACAAGAACACCACTCGCCTCGATTGGATCTACTACGGGCTCCCACCAGAGGGCGACGATCGTTTCGACCCCGACAACTTGCCCAAGGCATGGCAGTCGCGCCGAGCGTCGTACAACCAGATCATGGGCGAAGACGAATTGAACATGGCCCCAATGCAGCGGTCGATGGAGTCACCTGCCCTCACCGGCATGCCGATCAATTACCAGGAGCGGCGGATCTGGCACGTTCACGAACAGATCGACCGGATGATCGGCGTCGACCGCATTCCCGAGCACCTCCGAATCCAGCAGGTCCTCGACCCATACGTCGAACACTCGAACTGAGCCGATCTCGCCGACCGTCGGCTGCAAGACTGACTCCATGAGTGGCGTGATGATCGTGACCGGAGGCAGCCGAGGTATCGGGGCAGCGACCTGCAAGCTTGCCGCCGAGGCAGGCTATGACATCGTGGTCAACTACGCCCGTGACGTGAGTGCTGCGAACGACGTCGTCGACGCTTGCGTGGCTGCGGGTGTTCGAGCAATCACCGTTCAGGCCGACGTCGCGAACGAGGCAGCGGTGATTGAGCTCTTCGATCGGGCCGAACGAGAACTCGGCCCGATCACCGCGCTCGTCAACAACGCGGGAATCGTGCACCCGCAGATGCGCTTCGATGAAATGAGTGTTGATCGTTGGCGCGAGGTCATCGACGTCAACGTGATCGGCTCATTCATTTGCGCCCGCGAGGCAGCCCGACGAATGTCGACGCTGCACGGCGGAGGGGGCGGTGTGATCGTCAACGTGTCGTCCGCTGCCTCCTACATGGGCAGCCCCGGCGAATACGTCGACTACGCCGCATCTAAAGCAGCGGTCGACACGCTGACCCTCGGGCTCGGCAAGGAACTCGCCAACGAAGGCGTTCGCGTGAATGCGGTGCGCCCCGGAGTGATCACCACCGAGATCCACGCCAGCGGTGGTGAGCCGAACCGGGCGTACCGAGTGGCGCCCAGCGTGCCGATGCAACGGCCGGGCGCTCCTGAAGAGGTCGCCGCCACGATCATGTGGCTCGCATCGCCAGCATCGTCCTACATCACCGCCGCGACGATCAACTGTTCAGGCGGCCGCTAACCCGCCGGCGACTTCAGCGCGGAATGTCGGTCCACGGGCCTTTGTCGGCTCGCGGTTCACGTGGCAAGCCGAGCACACGTTCACCGATGATGTTGCGCTGAATCTCATCGGACCCACCCGCAATGCGATACCCCGGAGCGCCGAGCAGGTGCTCGTTCCACCCGAACGTGCCCCACTCGCCGGTGTCGGCGGTGATACGTGCGCCGAGGATGTCGCTGACAAGTTCGCCACGACGGGTCATGCCTTCGGTCCACAACAGCTTTCCGAGTGAGCCTTCGGGACCAGGGGTGCCGGACCGAGCCAGGTCGGCAGCGCGCCGGTTGGTGAGCCCCTCGACACGATTACGAATGTAGGTGTCGGCCAGCCGATCACGGATGATCGGGTCACTGTCAACACCGAAGTGACGAGCGGTCTCGAGCACTTCTTTCCACGATCCGCCCGACGCCGAGCCTTCACTACCGGACTCGGAGTGGTCACGCTCGAAGCTCAGTGTCGTGAGCGAGACGGTCCAACCATTTCCGACATCGCTCACACGGAGATCATCGGGGATACGAACGTCGGTGAAGAACACTTCACAGAACGACTGACCACCACTCATCTGCTTGATCGGGCGCACCTCAACACCAGGAGCGTCGAACGGCAGCATGAACGCGGTGAGGCCCGCATGCTTCGCCACGTCCGGGTCGGTGCGAGCAATGACGAGGCCGTACTCACTGAACTGAGCTCCAGAGCTCCACACCTTTTGACCGTTCACGATCCACTCGTCACCATCGCGCTCAGCGCGTGTGGCCAAACCAGCGAGGTCGGAGCCTGCGCCAGGCTCGCTGAAGAGCTGGCAGCAGTACATCTCTGCGGCACGCAACGTCGGGATGAATCGTTCCTGCAGCTCCGGCGAACCGACCGCACGCAGGGTCATCGCGATGAGACCGGTCGTGACGCTGACCAACTCGTGAGACCCATGCGATTCGAACTCGCGCTCGAGGCGACCGAAGGCGCGAGAATGCGCCCGGCTCAGGCCGAGGCCACCGTGTTCCGGCGCCCAATCGATCGCGTGGTACCCGCGCTCGGACTTCTTGCGAACCCACGCAGCGATTGCGTCGATGTGCGACTGCTCTTCCTCAAACGAGAGGTCCGAGAAGACCGACACGTCGAAATCTCCTTCACCCCAAGCTTTCTCGGCCACGCCGGTGGCTCGGACCGTGGCATTGGCTTCGAGCCACGTGCGTGCCTCGGCGATGAAGTCGTCGACGGAAATGTCGGGGTTCACGGTGATTCGTTCTTGCATGTCGGTCATGGGGTCTCCAAGGGGTCGGGTCAGGGGCCGATAAGGCGTTGGTTGGCCGGACGATCGAACGACGCCTGGCGGAATTTGGATTCGTCGATGGCCATCGAGTCGGGCAGGTGCTCGACCGTGGTGCCGTGGTGCACGCAAACTCGGTGCATGATCCGCCACTCGCCATCACGTTGTTCGTATGCGTCTTGGTATCGGCCGTACCAGGTCGACATCTGGCGCTCGTCGCCATTGAACAGATGCGTGACGCAGTAGGCCTCACCACCGGCGTTCACGCCGTCCGAGTGGATGTCGACGCGGTGGTTGTAAATCGAGTGCATCGTGAAGGTCCACTTACTGTGGCTTGCAACGACCATGTCACAGAACGTCTGGGCATTCCCCACGAAGAGACCGTGATCATCGGTTCCATCCGGCCAGTACGCGGACTTCATCACCTCAACATCGAGTCGATCGAGCCCATACGAATAGCGGCGCGCCGCTTCGCGGCACGCTTCGATCGCCAACAATTGGTCGATCGTTGGCGTCGGATTCGACGAACTGCTCACGGTTGTAGACAATACTGAACGAGCATTCGGGATCTCCTACGCAGCGCTTCAGAATTGAACAACGCCCGAGTTGCCCTCGCGCCACATCGTGGTCAGTGTGCGGTGGCCAATCCGCCAACCATCGGGGATGCGGACGAACTCATCTTCGTATCGACCGGCGATCATGAAGAGTGGGCTGCCATCGGGAACCGCGCGGATGTGTTGCGCCTGCAGGTAGCAGCGATGCGTGGCAGTATCACCGGTGACGACCACCTCGTGATTGCCAACAAGGTGCTGACTGTTATCGAGTCCGGAAAGTGCTCCGCTGATCCGCTCGATGATCTCATCGATGCCCACCTGCCGTGCTGGCACCCCAAGGTTGGCCGTCGCGTCGGGGGTGAACACTTGATGTAGCGCGTCCCAGTCATGGGTGTCGAGAGCAAAGCAATACGCCACCGCCACCGCAACGATCTCGCGCTCGTCGAGCAAACGTTGCAACTCATGAGGGCTCACACCAATGTCCATCCGCCGTCGACCACGATGTTCTGGCCGATCACATAGGCGGAAGCGTCGCTGACGAGGAAAAGCACCGCTCGCGCGATGTCGTCGGGTGTCCCTTTACGGCCAAGCGGCACGTTCGAGGAACGCTGCTTCATCAGCGGGCCCATCAACCCGCTCAACGAGGGGTCCTGGGGCCACAGGGGATCGATCTCGCCAGCATGCATTTTGTCGAGCGTGGGCACCGGCACCACGCCGGGGCTCACGGCATTGACGCGAATGCCATGAGGTGCAAGGTCGAGCGCCAAGCTCTTTGAAAAGTGAATAGCGCCGGCCTTCGCGGTGTCATAGCCCGTACCCAAGCACGGAAGAAGCCCGTCGACCGAGGCGATGTTCACGATCGCTCCCCCATCACCCTGAGCAACCATGCGAATGGCTGCCGGCTTGGAGCAGTTGAAGATGCTCGCCAAGTTGATATCGAGAGATCGCTGCCACGACTCGACGCTTTGATCAAGAATGCTTCCGGCCTCGTGGTACGAACCGGCGTTGTTCACCACGATGTCGAGGCGATCACCGACCGATCCGATGGCCGCCGCGCACGCCGCCGGATCGGTGACGTCGAGGTTGATCGCCGCTCCACCGATATCGGCTGCCACTCGCTGCGCGCCGTCGATGTCGATATCGGCAATGATCACCGACGCACCAGCAGCGGCCAACGTTCGAGCAATGCCTTCGCCAATCCCCGTCGCTGCACCGGTAATGAACGCTGTCTTGCCATCGAGCGACAGCAACGATCCAATCGAAGAGTCCACGGTCAGCTGGTCCTGCCGGCTTCGTGGAACTGACGGCTGCTGCCGGTGTTGAAGCGGTTCGGCACCATGCCCGCCGTGGTCTGGCCAGCGTCGACAACGAGCGTGTGGCCCGATACGTACCGGGCGTCGTCACTTGCGAGATACAGCGCAGCGGCCGCAATGTCCTCCGGGAAACCGGCGTAACCGAGCGGCGACCCCGCGGCAATTTTCTCTGCGACCGCGGCGGTGTCATCAGCACTTCCCATCACCGAAGCCGTCATCGTGGTCACCGTGTTGCCCGGTGAGATGGCGTTCACGCGGATGCCGTTCGGCGCCAGTTCGTTGGCCACCGACTTGGTGATGCCGATCACACCATGCTTTGCAGCCGTGTAGGCGTGAGGGCCAAGCCCACCGAGAATGCCGGCGGTGCTCGACGTGTTGATGATCACGCCGCTGTTCTGCTCGAGCATCACTCTCGCTGCGTGCTTGATACCGAGGAATACACCACGCAGGTTGATCGACATTGAGTTGTCCCAGGCCTCGACCGACATCTCAGAGATTCGCCCAACCGCGCCGACGATGCCGGCGTTGTTGAACATCACGTCGAGCCTGCCGAACTCGGACACGGCCAGGTCGACCGCTGCAGCCACATCGGCCTCTTCGGTCACGTCGCAGTGCGAGAAACGCGCGGCATCGCCCAGCTCGTCCGCGAGCGCTTGTCCGGCTGCATCTTGCAGGTCCGCGATGACCACCGACGCGCCTTCGGCGACGAACATGCGCGCCGTTCCCGCACCAATACCGCTGGCAGCGCCGGTGATGACTGCCACCTTTCCGTCGAGTCGTCCTGTCATGTGTTCGCTCCTTGCGAGTGTTCGTTCGAGTGGATCATTGATCGAATTGTTTTAGGCAATGGCTTAACGTGTCTGCAGCCGGCCCGCGTCGGGGCCCGAGTTGTCGCGTTCGCCAGAGCTGAGCACGACGACGGCAACACTGCCCGATTCGCTGACCTCATGGCACGGCACACCTTCCCAGGCCGGTGGGCCCGAATGCGAGCCGTCACGCACGTCAAAGGCAGTGCCGTGCAGCGGGCAGGTCACAGCAAAACCGCGGAAACGACCCTCGCTCAACGGCGTATCGGCGTGCGAGCAGTTGTCGGCGAGTGCGTACAGGTCTCCGCCGACACGACACACGAGAATACCGTCTGGACCGATGTTTTCGAAGCACCGCATCTCGCCGTCAGCGAGGTCGCTGAGGTCTCCGAGTGAAATCGATTCAGCCACCAAGGGACCCCATTGCAAGGTGGCGATCAATGTTGTCATGGAAGAAGCGGATGCGACGTTCCTGCCACGGCATGTACTCGCCACGGAACCCTCGCGAACGCAGGCCCTGCTGCTGGGTGTTCCAGATGGCGACGTCCTGGTCGATGCCTGGACCGCACGACACTTCGCCGGCGATTCCACGTTCGTGTTCGACCTGATGATCGATCGAGACCCAGTCCTTCATCGAGTTCGAGTAGTACTCGTTCGAACCCTCCGGGAAAAGCGTGAGGTACCACATGTCAAAGATGCACTTTTGCGGGTCGGTCGGGTGCGGAGTCGCCCGTAGCCAAATGCATCCATCGGGCTTCATGCTGAACGAGATACTCGGGAAGATCGTGTAGTGATAGTTGTCGGTGAGTTGCTCGTCGGAATAATTCGAAAAGTCATACCCCTTCGACTCACCAAGGCGACGTTTCGCCTCCTGTAACGCTGCGCGGACGCCCTGGGGGTCGCTTTGGAACGGTTCGGGGTCGACTTCCCAGAAGTCCATGTCGGCCTTCAGGGTCCTCAACGTTCGATCAGCCTTGCCGGTGTATTGCGGGCCGGGTCCGCCTCCCGGCATGAGCATCCGCGCATGAGCGCTCGGATACAGATCAAACTGGCAGCCGCTGTGGTGTTCGTTCATGGCCGGCAACGTCTGAGGGTGCACGTACGGAAGGTGGTAGCTCTCGTTGAAGTTGTCTTGGACGCACTTCCAGTTGAACTCCCCCTCAACGGTGACCCAGTGCGTGCGCTTCATATCTTCCATGCGATACGCATCAAGATGTTCGGCGACCGGGTCAAGCCACTCGCGTAGCGGCTTTGCATCGGGGTCCATGTTGAACCAGATGAATCCGGCCCACGTATCGGACGGCATCTCAACGAGGTTGCGTTTGCCACATGGGCTGCCCTGAACAAAGTCATCTTCGTCAGGCACCCAGTTGAGGTTGCCATCGGATCCGAACTTCCAACCGTGGTAAGCGCACTGGAACTCACCGGTGAGCAACGTGCCAGCCTCGGCGGTGACCAATCGGTTGCCACGGTGTTGACACACGTTGTAGAAGACTCGCACTGCTTGGTCCTCACCGCGCACGGCAATGACAGAGTCTCGACCAATCTCGTAGGTGACGTAGTCGCCAGGCGCCGGGATCTGATCAACCCGACCAGCAACCTGCCAAACACGGGTCCACAACGCGTCGGCTTCCTGCCGAGCGAAATCCGCTGACCAGTAGCGCTCGCTGGTCAGGGGAGTGTCGGACAAATTGGGTTCTGGCGCTTTCGCCCGCGTGATGCCACGGACAGCCACAGGTTGCTCGGCGATGTCGGTCATAGCTTCCCCTCGTTTGCACAGGTCATTGGTGATTAACCTAACGAACGTTCAGCAAGTCCGAAGAAGTCGGGCGGAAAGAAGCGCACCACCATGATCCGCGGGATTCACCACGTCGCCATATCGACACCCGATCTCGACCGACTCGTCGCGTTCTACCGCGACGTGTGCGGCTTTTCCGAGGTGATGAACACCAGCTGGCGTAGCCGCCCACTTGTCGACCGGATGATCGGCCTCACCGACTCCGCAGCCAGACAGGTAATGCTCAAAGCAGGCAACGCCTACCTTGAGCTCTTTGAATACGAGTCGCCTGCGGGCGCTCCTGCCGATCCAAACCGGCCGCCATCGAACCACGGGTACACCCACTTTTGCCTTGACGTGGTCGACATCGATGCCGAATACGAACGACTATCGGCCAACGGTATGACCTTTCATTCCTCCCCGCCCACCGTCGAAGAAATGGGTGGTGTTCGTCGTCTTCGAGCGATCTACGGCCGCGATCCGGACGGCAACATCCTTGAGCTCCAAGAGGTGCTCGACCCATCGGTTCGGTTCTCGATGGAACAGACCACACACGTTGGAGCCAACCAATGACCGTTCACGTCACCCCCGTCAGTGTCCAGCCCGGCGATGCACGCTGCCCCGGCCCAAGCACACGCGACCTCATCCTCGGCGACTCCGTTCTCCCTCCCCCACCGCTTCTCGAGCAGTCGTACTCATTTGAAGGCGACCACGACCTGCCATACGAGGAGTTCACGTCGGCGAAGTACGCCGAAGCCGAACACGAACACATGTGGGGTCGCACCTGGCAATGGGCATGCCGCGAGGAACACATCCCTGAGCCCGGTGACTACTCGGTCTACGACGTTGGTGACCGCTCAGCTCTCGTGGTGCGAGGACCCGACGGCTCGATCAAGGCCTTTCACAACGCGTGCCTGCACCGCGGCACCCAACTCAAGCCGCCCGAGTCAATGGGCTTCAGCCAGAAGCTTCGCTGCCCCTTCCACGGCTGGACGTGGAGCCTCGACGGCGACCTCGTCGACCTGCCATGCGAGTGGGACTTCCCACACGTGAACGCCGACGAGTACCAGCTTCCACAGCTGCGCACCGGCACATGGGGCGGGTTCGTCTTCGTCAACTTCGACGACTGCCCTGACGAGCTACTCGCTCCACCGCTCGAAGAATACCTTGGCGTGATCCCCGACCATTTCGCGAATTGGGATCTCGGCGACCGGTACGTCGAAGTGCACATCCGCAAGAAACTGCCAGCCAACTGGAAAGCCTCCGCCGAAGCATTCCTCGAGGCGTACCACATCCTCGAAACACACAGTCAAGCGATCTACACCGCCGGTGACGCCAACGCTCAGTACGACGTATTTGGAGACAACGTCACCCGATTCATCCACACCACGGCAATCACCAGCCCGCACGTGCCCGAAGAGAAACGACCCGACGAGCAAGCGCTGTTGAACATGTTGATGGCACGCAAGAACCCGGATGACCCGGTGCCTACCATCCCCGACGGCGAACGGGCCCGTGACGTCTACGCTCGCCACACCCAGAAGATATTGGGCGAGCAGTACGACAACGACTTCAGCGACTTGTCGGTAAGCGAGACAATCGACTCGATCGAGTACTTCCTCTTCCCCAACGCCTTCTTCTTCCCTGGGCTTCAGATTCCGCTCACCTACCGGTTCCGCCCCGACGGCCCCGACCCGGACCAGTGCATCTACGAAGTGCTGTATCTGCGTCCCAATCCGCGTTCGGGAAAGCCACCGCTGCCTGCCGAGCCGTTCGATCTCGGCGTGAACGACAGCTACACCACGGTGCCGGGCTTGCCACTGAGCCTCGCCCAGGTGCTCGATCAGGACACCACAAACCTGGCCGCCCAAACCCGAGGGTTCAAGTCGAGCAAGAAGCGCGGCCAGACACTCGGAAACTACCAAGAAGTGCGCGCACGTCATCTCCAAGATCTCGTCCGCCGCTACATCAACGAAGGAGCCAACCATTCATGAGTCACGCAGCGATAGCCGACCTCGTCCACAAATACGCCGACGCCGTGGTGCATCGCAACCCGGACCAGTGGGCCTCGACGTGGTCCCATGACGCCGTCTGGGAACTCGGCAAGGGCCGCCGAGTCGAAGGCCGCGACGCGATCCTCGGCTTGTGGAACTCGGCGATGGACGGCTTCAAAGCCGTGGTGCAAAACGTGGCGAATGGAACTGCCACCACCGACGAGGACGCCGGCACCGGCACCGGACGGTGGTACGTGATGGAAAA
>JBLFZD010000032.1:0-18155 GCA_047610085.1 Ilumatobacter sp.
CGTCGAATTCAAGGCCTTTTACGACCATCTTCTCGTAGATGCTCCAGAGGTGTTTGCCGCGCCCAGTGACCTCGGCATCGATGCTCAACTCGCTCAGCCGAGCTCGGATCTCGGCCACGGTCTTGGCCAAGTAGACGTCGCGCTCAGGCGTGCGAACTCGAACGAGGTGGTCAAGCTCGGCGAAACGCTTCGGATGCAGCGACGAGAACGAGAGATCCTCAAGTTCTTGGCGCAGTTCCTGCATGCCGAGGCGATGCGCGAGCGGCGCATAGATGTCAAGGGTTTCCTGAGCAATACGTTGCTGCTTCTCAAGCGGCATCGCTGCGATGGTGCGCATGTTGTGCAACCGGTCGGCGAGCTTGATGACGAGAACCCGAAGGTCTTTTGCCATCGCCACAAGCATCTTGCGCATCGTGGCTGCCTGCTGCTCTTCACGGCTATCGAATCGAATGCGCTCAAGTTTGGTCACCCCATCGACAATGGCGGCGACCTCGGAGCCAAACTCACGCTCGACATCGTCAAGGGTGATCTCGGTGTCTTCGACCGCGTCGTGCAGCAGTGCAGCGGCGACCGAAATCTCGTCGAGCCCGATGTCGGCGACGATCTGAGCGACAGCGAGCGGATGATTGATGTAACTCTCACCACTGCCACGCATTTGCGAGCGATGCGCCTCAGATGCGACGCGGTAGGCCCGATTGATGTTACTGATGGACGCCTTGGGGTGACGCCGTCGATACATGGCAAGAAGCGGGGCAAGCTCGCCCGTTGCTGTCGATCCGGGCACCGCTGGCTGTTGTCGACGCCACGGAAGCACTCGATCGACAGTCGCCACGGTTACGAGTAGTGCAGTAGTGATTGGACCGGGCGGTCACCCAGCCGGGATCGTCCGTTGAGCTCATCGATTTCCAAGAGAAACCCCAACCCGGCGATGACGCCCCCGAGCGTTTCGACCAACGTCGCCGTTGCTGCAGCAGTTCCGCCGGTTGCCAGCACGTCGTCGACGATCAAGATCCGCTCTCCTGGATGAATCGCATCACGATGGATCTCAAGCTTGTCGGTGCCGTACTCGAGCTTGTACTCCTCACGAACCACCGCCCATGGCAACTTGCCAGGCTTGCGAACCGGCACAAAACCTGCCCCGATTCGGTAGGCCACCGCTGCGCCGAAGATAAATCCCCGAGATTCCATACCGACGACACGATCGACAACGATTCCTTGAAACTCATCGACAATTCCGTCTACCGCCTGGGCGAAAGCTGCAGCATCGCCCAACAGCGGGGTGATATCACGGAAAATCACGCCTTCTTTCGGAAAGTCGGCGACGTCTCGGATGTGTGAGCGAAGTGATCCGTGATCCATAATTGGAGGATACTCAGCGCTTCTTCTTCTTGCGCGGACGAGGAGGATGACTGAGTAGACGCTCAGCTGGCTGATGCACAGCATCGGGCTGAACGGCGATTGGATCCACGTCGCCACCGTTGTCATCTTTGACGACGCGACCCGTGACGCCGGCTCCGATAACAGCGGCGCGGAGATCTTCACCGGTCAGGCGCTCACGACGAGCCGCGCGGCCAACGTTGGATCGGAGCGTCGCAAGGAGCGGCGACGCCACGAAGATCGACGAATAAACACCGGCGATCATGCCAACAAGCAAGGCGAGCGCAAATTCGCGCAGCGCCACAGCTCCGAGGAAGCCTGAGCCGATCAACAGCAGCGACGCAACCGGAAGGATCGACGAAATACTCGTGTTGATCGACCGCATCAGCACCTGGTTCATCGAGATGTTGACGACGTCCGGGTACGGCATGCGCACCCCGGCGTACTTGCCTTCGTTCTCTTGCACTCGGTCGAAGACCACGATGGTGTCGTAAAGCGAATAACCAAGGATCGTCAGAAAGGCGATAACCGTCGCTGGCGTGACCTCGAACTGGAACACCGTGTACACGCCAACGGCGAACAACACGTCATGGGACATAGCTGCCAACGCTGCCACAGCCATACGCCATTCGAAGCGGATCGAGATGAAGATCGCCACGATGATCAAGAAGATCACCAGCGCTCGCAACGCCTTCTCCGTAATTTCGCTCCCCCACGAGGAACTCGTGAACTCAAAGTTCAGATCGCTGACCTCAGACCCCGACGCTGCGGCGAAGTCCTGCGTAATCGCAGCGGCCACGTCAACTTCGACGACTTCGATCTGGATCGAGATGACCGATCGATCTGCTGACTCGCGAAGCTGAATTGTCGAGCCCGCAACCGAGACGTCGTTGTCACGGAGTACTTGCTCGGCGTCATCGACGTCGAACGTCTCGCCGGCTGGCACGTCCCATGCCTGACCACCCTCAAAAGCGAGGCCTAAGTTGAGGCCCTGGAACAGCAACGAACCGACGGTGACGACAACAATGACGATGGCCGCGATGAGCCCGACGCGTCGGTGCCCATAAAAGTCAACAGCGGTCTGCCCACGGTAAAGACGGCCTAAGCCAGATTCGGCGATCATGAGACGACCTCCAGGCCGAAGGCTCGTTTACCAACCATGAACTTGCTCCGAGCGAGCAGCAGCACGGCCGGGCGGGTGAAGAAGTAGCAGATGAAGAGGTCACATATTGTCGTGATACCCAGGAACAGTGCGAAACCCCGCACCGAGCCGACACTCAACCAGAAGAGGATTGCGGCGCCGATGATCGACACGAGGTCAGCTGACCAAATTGTGCGCCACGTCATCTTGAAACTGCGCGGTGCGGCGTTCTTGAGGGTGCGTCCGTTGCGGATCTCGTCCTTCATGCGCTCGAAGAAGACCACGTAACTGTCGACGGTGACACCCACCGCAACGATGATGCCGGTGATACCCGCCAAACTAAGAGAATAGTTCGTCGCACTCGAGACGAAGGCTGCCACGCTGAACACCGTCAGCCCCCACATCGTGAGGCCTGCCAGGATCACCAGAGCGATCCAGCGGTAGTACGCCAGCAGGAAGGTCAACACCAATACGACGCCGATGAGGCCGGCAATGATCGATGCTCGCAACGACTCTTGGCCGGCGGCCGGTGAGATCGTTTCAAACTCCTGCGCAACCATCCGGACGGGGAAGGCCCCCCGGTTCAAAATGTTCGCCAGGCTCTCGGCTTCGTCCTGGGTGAACTGGCCGGTGATCGACACCTGGCCGGAAAAATTGGTTGTGTTGACCGACGGCGCCGACTGGATCACATCGTCGAGGACGATGGCGATCTGGCCGTTGGACCCCGGCTGAATGCTTGGGCAGGTGGGTGCTCCGTTAAAGCATTGGTTGGCCAGCGAGTTCCATGTGGCTTCGCCCTGGCCGCCGTTGAGTCCCACGTTCACGCTGAAACCGAACTGATTATCAACCGCTGCGCTGCGACGCTCGAACACTTCACCCGTGCCCTGTGCCGGACCAACACAGAGTGGCTGACCATCACGCGTGAGAAGAAGATCCGCACCAGCGGAACCAGGGAACTGCGGAATCTGAGGAACACCAGTGACAACGGGATCAACGGTGTCGGGTTCTGGAGCGCTGCGGCGCTTGACGCCTTCGGTGTCGTCGGGGACCACTCCCTCAAGTGGAAGTGATGCGGGGGTTTCGAGGCCAAGCGTGTTCGGATCGCTGGGCTCAACGGTGATGCCATCGATCGGGAGCTGTGTGATGCCGTCTCCGCCACCACACGATGCGAAGTTGATGACCGGACGAAGTTCAACGATGCCCGACACGTCGACCGCGTCAAGAGCTTCTTGCTGGTCCTTCACGCCGGGGAGTTCCACCACGATGGTCTCGCCCTGCACCCGAACATTGGGTTCAGCGATTCCCGTACGTTCGAGTTCATCGCGGATGAGGTCACGCACAATCGTGAGATCCTCGCCCGTTGCTTCACCTTCGGGTTCAAGAATGACCGCAGCCCCACCCTGAAGGTCAAGGCCGAGTTTGGGTGTGTTGTCGGCCGCCAGGTTGCCACCGAAGGCAGCCAACACGATGAGTATCGTCGCCATGAGCGACATCCAGAGTCTGCGTTTCATCGGTCCTTGTCCGCCGCATCGGTCACAGATTCAGCCTCGGCATCGACCGGGTTGTCGGAGTCGTCGTCGCCGTCGTCGGACGAGTCAGGCCTGCTCTCGGCTTCATCATCAGCCGCGATTTTGCCTTGGATGCCCCCGCGGGAAATGCGCACCTGCACGTCATCGTCGATCTCAAGCCAAAAACGGGTCGGTCCGTCTTCACCGGTGAGCGTGCCGATGATGCCCGACGTGGTCATGACCTCGTCGCCGACCTCCAGCTCCGACTGCAAGGACTGCGCAGCTTTGCGCTTCTTACTGTTCGGGCGGATGATCAAGAAGTACATCGCTACCAACATGAGTGGTAGAAGTGCGAACGAGAACAAGCCCCCGCCACTCGTGGCTTCGGCATCGCTTTGGGAGAGAATTGCGAAAAGATTCGTCATAGCGGTAGCGGATGCTATCCCCACACCGCCAGCACGTCGCGGCGCATTGCATCGAACGTTCCCGCTGCAATCGCTGACCGCATGCGGTTCATCAGGTCAATCGTCCACGCGACGTTGTGAATCGTGAGCAACCGGGAGGCCGATGGCTCCTTTACTTGGAGCAAATGTCGGATGTAGCCTCGGCTATGACGGTCGCACACCTCGCACGGACAATCGGGGTCAAGCGGCTCATCGAGTTCGGCATTTCGAGCAGCCTTGGCTTGGAATCGACCCGTCGACGTGAACGCCGTGCCGTGGCGACCGAGTCGCGTCTGCATGACACAGTCAAATTGGTCGACACCTAGGGCCACCGCCTCGACCAGCGAAGCCGGGTCACCCACGCCCATCAAATATCTGGGGCGATCTGTCGGTAGATGTTCAAGGGCCGCTGCGAGCGCTGGCAGCATTTCTTCACGGGTCTCCCCCACCGACAGTCCGCCAATCCCGTACCCATCGAATCCGATTTCCGCCGTGCGCCGAGCGCTCTCGGCGCGCATCGTCTCGGAAATACCGCCCTGCACGATGCCGAATAGTGACTGATCCGTCCGGGTGTGGGCCGCCTTTGCCCGAGCCGCCCACGAAGTGGTGCGCTCCAGAGCTGTACGGACCACTTCGGGCGAGCTCGGCAGCGGTGGGCACTGATCGAGCACCATCTGAATGTCAGCGCCCAGTTCCTGCTGCACTCGGATGGCATCTTCGGGCGTGAACCGCACCGTCGATCCGTCGTACGTACTCTTGAAGGTCACGCCGTCATCGTCGACCTTCGGGTCGAGCGAAAACACCTGAAAGCCGCCGGAGTCGGTGAGGGTCAGCCCGCCCCAACCAGCGAATTTCCCCAGTCCACCGAACTTCGCCACCAACTCGGAGCCAGGCCGCAACATCATGTGATACGTGTTGCCCAGCACGATTTGGGCGCCAAGTCGTTCGTAATCGGCGGCACTGAGGAATTTGATGGCGCCGCGTGTTCCAACCGGCATAAACAACGGTGTCGTGTACGACCCGTTCGCGGTGGTTGCGGTGCCTGCTCGGGCGGACCCATCAGTGGCGTCAACCTCAAAATGAACGGGATACATCTACAAGCTCCGATCGAGCAGCATGGCGTCGCCAAAGGACAGGAACCGGTAATCCTGCTCGAGCGCCGCTTGGTACAACGTGCGCCAACGGCCACCGACGAATGCGTCGATCATCATCAGCAGCGTGGTCTTGGGAAGGTGAAAATTGGTGAGCAGTAGGTCGACGACTTGCCAATCGAATCCACGGTGAATGAAGAGGTTGGTTCGCCCCGCCAGCTCGCCGCGTGCGGCTGCGGACTCAAGGGCGCGAACTGCTGTGGTTCCGACCGCCACGACCCGATCTGCTGCACGACACGCATCGAGTGTTGCCTGTGACACGTTGTAACGCTCGGTATGCATCGGATGATCGAGTGGATCGTCGGTGCTGATCGGCTGAAACGTGTCGAGCCCAACCACGAGTTCAACGGTCGCTCGCTGCACCCCTTTGGCCTCGAGCGCTGCGAACAACTCCGGCGTGAAATGCAGTCCAGCGGTTGGTGCAGCAGCCGAACCCGGTGCCTTGGCAAACACCGTTTGGTAGCGCTCAGGATCCTCAAGCCGTTCGGAGATATAGGGCGGCAGCGGCATTTCGCCGAGCCGATCGAGCGTGGCAAGCGGGTCGTCGTCGCCCAGCAACTCCACCTCAAAGGTGTCCCCGGCGGCGGTCCGCTCCCCCATTCGCACCACAGCGACTCCGTCGTGTGAGAGCTCTTCTCCCCGCTTGACCTTCCCACCGGGCCGAACGAGCGCTTCCCACCGCCGACGATCATCGGTGAGCGCTTCGAGTAGCAGTACCTCGGCAGCTCCACCCGTGGGGCGGCGAAGTCGGAGGCGCGCCGGTATCACCCGCGTTTCGTTCAAGACGAGCAAGTCTCCCTCACGGAGCTCATGAACGAGGTCGGTCACGTGACCATGGTCTGGCGAACCAGGGCCACGATCGATGAGGAGACGCGACCGATCTCGCGGTTCCAGCGGGACCTGCGCGATGCGATCGTCAGGAAGGAGGTAGTCAAAGTCGCTCAGCAGCACTGTCAAGCAGTCTGGCGGTCAGTCGATGAAGAAGCTCTGCACGATCCCATCGCGCACATTCTCGTCATCGGGCGACTGGCCCAGAGCGAGAAGGAAGGACTTCGTACCCTCGTCGTTCCACCCACCAATCAGGTGTGGTGTTGTCTCAGCGTCTTCAAGCAACGAGGGCCGGCGACGCTCAAAGCGCCAACAACACAAGCAGCGGTGCAAAACCCTCGGGATCGTTGATCCCAATGACCGTCGATTGTGTGCCCGCGACGAATCTCGCTTCGAGATATGCGCAGAACGAAACGTCTGGCGGTGCAAGCGTGGGCACCGAAGCAATCGATGTCGTCGCGGTCGGTGCCGCTGGTCGCCACACACGCTGCAACGGTCAGCGTGGCAGCCGCCTACGCGTCGAAGAGACGCCGCTCGGTAGCCTGATTGACCGCCGGAACACGCATGCCGATGTGCTCGTAAGCCGCCGCAAGGGCCACGCGACCGCGCGGCGTACGCGCGATCATCCCCTGTGTGATGAGAAACGGCTCGTAGACGTCTTCGATCGTTTCGGTTTGTTCGCCAACACTGATCGCCAGGGTCGAGAGCCCGACGGGGCCACCCCCAAACTGATTGCAAAGATTGCCAAGGATCGCCCGGTCGACCTTGTCGAGGCCACGGTCATCAATACCGAACAAGGCAAGGCCCTCCCTCGCCACCTGCGACGTGATCACTCCATCGGCACGGACTTCGGCGAAGTCGCGAACACGACGGAGCAGACGGTTCGCGATGCGCGGCGTGCCTCGGGACCGGCGTGCAATCTGGGCAGCGCCGTCGGTGTCAATCTGGATTTGGAAGATTCCGGCGGCGCGCTCGACAATCTGACGGAGTTCGTCGGTGTCGTAGTAATCAAGACGGGCGACCAGACCGAAGCGGTCGCGCAGCGGGCCAGTGATCATTCCCGTGCGTGTTGTTGCTCCAACAAGTGTGAACGGCGGCATTGTGAGACGGATGCTCGAGGCCGCTGGCCCCTTGCCCACGACGATGTCGAGCTGAAAATCTTCCATCGCCGGATACAAAATCTCTTCAACCGCCCGTGACAAGCGGTGAATTTCGTCGATGAACAGCACGTCGCCATCTTCGAGCTTGGTGAGGATCGCGGCCAGGTCGCCGGCTCGTTCGAGTGCGGGGCCTGACGTGACATGAAGTTGGACACCCATCTCGACAGCAATGATGCTGGCGAGTGTGGTTTTGCCCAGCCCAGGAGGGCCGGCGAAGAGCAGATGGTCGACCGGCTGCTCGCGCAGCCGTGCCGCCTCAAGGACGATGTTTAAGTGCTCTTTCAGCTCGCGCTGCCCCACGAACTCATCAAGGGCTTGGGGCCGCAGTCCTGACTCAGCTTCGAAGACCGCTGACACCGACTGTTCATCACCGTCAGCAGCCTCCCTGATATTCGGATCGAGAAACTCGTCACGCACGTCTGGCTCCCAACGACTTCAGAGCATCTCGAAGCAACGTTGCGCTCGGCGAATCGCTCGGCAGATCGCGCAGCACGTCACGGATTTCGTCGGTGCCGTAACCAAGACCTGCGAGCGCCTCGCGCACTTCAGCAACCGCCGACCCCGCTGACGACGGGCCGCCGCTCGGATCGAGCATCGGCAGCGACAGCCGGTCACGCAGTTCGACCATCATGCGCTCAGCGGTCTTCTTGCCAATGCCCGACACCAGCGTGAGTGCAGCGATGTCGTTGTTAGCAACGATGTCGACGAGCGCTGTCGGCGGGTGTGTGGCGAGTACGGCCATGGCGATCGAAGGGCCCACGCCATTGGTTTTGATCAGGGTCTGGAAGGTGATTCGTTCGTCCTTGGCACGGAACCCAAACAACGTCTCGGCGGTTTCGGTGACGTGATGATGCACGTACAGAAACGTTTCGGTTCCTGGTTCAAGCTCGGACAAGGTCCGCTCGGTGACCGCGACGTTGTATCCGACACCGGCCACCTCAACGAGCACGCTTCCGTCAAGATCGCGATCGAGGATTGTGCCGCGCAACGAGCCAATCATGAACTCGCCGCCTGACGGAGTTGGCGGCCAATGGGAGACATTGCCAAATGGGTGAGCGCAATAGCGGCTGCGTCGGCGGCATCAGCCGGCTCCGGCAACGCAGTGAGCTTGAGCCGGGCCTGGACCATTTTCTGCACCTGGTCCTTGCCAGCGCCACCCCAGCCAGCAACGGCATCCTTCACCTGATTCGGTGTGTACTGGATGACCTCACAGCCGGCCAGCGCAGCTTCGGCAAGAGCAAGGCCACTCGCCTGCGCGGTTGCCATTGCGGTTCGAACGTTGGCCTGGAAGAACACCTGCTCGACAGCGACAGCATCCGGCTTGAATTCGGCAATAAGTGAGGTGAACTCAAGACGCAGCGCGGCAAGCCTCGACGCCAGCGAATCAGATGGCGATGTTCGAATGACACCCATCGACACGGCGCGAACTGAACCCATACCCTTACCTTCGATCACGGCGTAGCCACAGCGGGTCAAACCCGGGTCGATCCCGAGGACGCGAATCGCGCGAGTTGTTTCAGAATTTGCGCTATTTGCGAACACAGGTTCGTATTGTACACGCCCAATCGGTCGGCGCCAGGACCATTGCCCGAACAGCAAGCGGTCGATTCTGGCGTTTCAGCTGAGCTTTTGGAGTTCCGCAATCAGTTCCTTGACCGGGCGGAAGGTCAGCCCCGCAATCGCTCGGTGGGCGTACCGAACAACACCTCCGGGGTCGATGATGAACACACTGCGCCGTGGGAAACCGATCGGGCCGAGCGTTCCGTACCGCCCAGCCACCTCCTTGTCGACGTCAGCAAGCAGCGGGAATGTAAAGCCGTGCTTGTTCGAGAACGTCGTATGACTCGACACGTCTTGGGCTGATATCGCCACGATCTGCGCGTCGAGCTCGGCAAACTGCTCAATGCCTTCGTTGTAGCTGTTGAGCTGACGCGTACACACCGGAGTGTCGTCACCTGGGTAAAAAACCAGTACCAGCGGCTTACCCGCGAAATCTGCGAGTGAATGCGTTGAATCGTTGGTGCCCGGAAGCGTGAAATCCGGCGCTCGATCTCCGACCGACAAGCTCACTCGGCTGCAGCTTCTTCCATCAAATCATCACTGATGTCGAAGTTGGAGAACACGTCTTGGATGTCGTCATTGTCCTCAAGCGCTTCCATGATTCGCATGATCGCCCGCGCATCCTTCAAGTCAGTGACCGGGACCAGGTTCTCTGCCACCATCGGCGAGTCGGCCGTGATGGTCTCGATTCCGGCCGCTTCAAGCTTCGCCTTCACGTCGAACACATCGGTCGCTTCGGTCATGATCCGCCACGCATCACCCTCGGCAATGATGTCGTCGGCACCGGCCTCGAGAGCCGCCATCATCACGTCGTCTTCGCTGACCCCATCGGCGGTGATGATCACACCGCGCCGACCAAACTGCCACCCAACGGCGCCAGGTTCAGCCATCGATCCGCCCAACTTTGAGAACACCTGACGAACGTCAGCACTGATTCGGTTGCGGTTGTCGGTGAGCACGTCGATCAGGAGCGCCACTCCCCCGGGTGCGTACCCCTCGTACATGATCGTCTCGAAGACAACGCCGTCGGTGCCTTCGCCCGAGCCACGCTTGATCGCTCGTTCGATGGCGTCGTTCGGCATCGACGCTGACTTCGCCTTCTGAACCGCCGTGCGCAACGGGGCGTTCATGTCGGGATCGCCGCCTCCCTTGGCAGCAACCTCGACCTGGCGGGCGAGCTTGTTGAAGATTTTGCCGCGCTTCGCGTCAGCGGCACCCTTCTTGTGCTTAATGGTTGCCCATTTGGAATGGCCTGACATTGCAGCTCCTTCAGATCGATTCGACGAACAGCTGATGGAGCCGCCCGTCGGGAGTCAGCTCCGGGTGGAATGATGCCACGGTACATGCTCGGTGGCGTACGAGAACAGGTACGCCTTCGTGTTCGGCAAGGATCTCGACATTTTGACCAATGCGCTCGACCAATGGAGCCCGGATAAAGACCGCATGAAATGGTTCGTCGAGGCCTTCGACGTCCAGGTCAACTTCGAAGCTGGCGAGCTGCCGGCCGTACCCATTGCGACGAACGGTGATGTCGAGAGCGCCGAAGCTCTGTTGATCGGGCCGACCGTCGATGACCTCACTTGCGCACATAATCATTCCGGCACAGGTTCCGAACACCGGCATTCCTGCAGCGAGGTGCTCCGCGAGCGGCTCGAACAATTCGTTCGTGCGCAACAAGTGAGACATCGTTGTGCTCTCACCGCCGGGGATGACGAGGGCATCGACATCGTTGAGCTGTACTTCGGTGCGTACTGCAGGAGCATCGACGCCGAGCGCCCGCAGCCGCTCTTGATGAACCGCGAATGCGCCCTGAAGCGCAAGCACGCCGACGGTCAGCATTGCTTCAGGGCGTTCGTATTCACCAGCCGCGCGAGGCGAAGTGAACGTTGATCTCGTCCATACCAATGCCGGTCATGGGTGCACCCAAACCGCTGCTGACCTTGGCGAGAATGTCGGCATCGAGGTAGTGCGTGGTCGCTTCGACAATGGCCTTCGCGCGAGACGCCGGGTCATCAGACTTGAAGATGCCCGAACCAACGAACACGGCGTCAGCGCCGAGTTGCATGGCAAGCGCAGCGTCTGCGGGGGTGGCGAGGCCTCCGGCGCAGAAGAGCGGAACCGGAAGCTTGCCCGTCTTGGCGATTTCCTGAATCAGCGACAACGGCGCCTGCAGGTCCTTGGCCCAACCAAAGAGTTCGGCTTCGTCGGCCTGCGTGATGCGCTTCATGTCACCGATGATCGAACGGAGGTGGCGCACGGCCTCGACGACGTTACCCGTGCCGGCTTCGCCCTTCGAGCGGATCATCGCCGCACCTTCGGAGATGCGACGCAGCGCCTCTCCAAGGTTGGTCGCACCGCAAACGAACGGCACGTCGAACGCCATCTTGTCGATGTGGAACGCCTCGTCAGCGGGAGTGAGGACTTCGGACTCATCGATGAAGTCAACGTTGAGCGCCTGGAGGATCTGTGCTTCAACGAAGTGACCGATGCGAGCCTTAGCCATGACGGGGATCGAGCAGATCTCTTGAATCCCTTGGATCATTTCGGGGTCGGACATGCGAGCGACGCCGCCGTCTTTGCGGATGTCAGCTGGCACGCGCTCAAGCGCCATGACGGCCACCGCACCGGCATCTTCTGCAATCTTCGCTTGCTCAGGATTGACGACATCCATAATGACGCCGCCCTTCATCATTTCGGCCAAGCCTCGCTTGACGGGGAAGGTGCCAGTTTCACTCATGAGAGCATCGTACTTTCGACGCGACACGTTCGGCCCGATCCTTTAACCAGACGAAACAGGTGCCGGTGGTGACAGGCTCGCTACTCCCCCGGGAAGGTGATTTCGATGTTGGTTGGAGCGCTGTCCGGATCATCGAGCACGATCCGAGGGATCGTGGCCGGGTCGACGGTCGTGGGTGCCGGAGCGTCGTCGGTTGGGAACGGCGCTGGCGGCTTCGTGAAGGCGTCACCACCATCGTTCTCTGCCACTTCCACCCAGGTGTTCCCAGGGGTCAGGCCGAGTGGTTCGCCGTCATCGTCGGTCAACACGATCGGACCGACAGCGAGATCGCGTTCCCAGCGTCCGGTCATGACCTGACCATTACTAAACACGTACACCGGACCGGAACCCAAGGACTGTGCATCGGGTGCGTTCGCGTCGATCGTGCTTGGCTTGTAGTCGACGACCATCACAATAATGTTCGTGGCGAAGATGTCGCCGTGCACCACGTCGGTATGACGCGAGCCGCTCTGGAATCGGGCGAATGCGCCCTCGACATCGTCCCATTCCCAGCGAATGCGCTTGCCATCCATGTTGAGGTCAAACGCCTCGACCGACTCGCCGGTGAACTCCTCGTCAGGGAATACATACGTGAACTGCTGTGCTGGTGCTCCTGGATGGTCGTCTGGCGTGAGCTCTCGGAGGTCATCGGTCGTGCTGTAAAGGTTGTGCGGCGAACGCCCGGGGCCTCGATAATAGCTTCCCGAATTGCTCTGGTTATTGAGGTCGGTAAGGAACGACGAGGCGATCAGCCGGGTCACACCCGGGTTGCCACCGCTCCAGGCGAACAACGGCTCGTTGAACGACGACAGCATGTTCACGTCTTGCTCTCGCCCTGACCGGATTGGCCCGACCGGATCTGAACCCTGTGATTGGAAGACAGCGGCAAAGCGGGTGTCGCCTTCAACAATCTCTTCGAACACGATGTCAGCCACAGCGAGGCCCGAATGGTTTCGCCGAGCGTTGGCGTCGTTGTTGTCGATCTTGACGATGAGCGCCGGCAGCGTAATGAGATCGTCCTCAGACTCAACGATCTCACCCGTCAGTGGTTGACGAATCGAGTCATCGCCCGCAATGAGCGTGGTCGTCTCAGCTGGTTCGGTCGTGGTAGCCGCTGGAGCGTCCGTGGTCGTTGTCGCCACCTCGACTGTGACCGCAGGAGCGCTGTCGGCTGATTCCTGCTCGTCCCCGCACGCAGCGGCAGTCAGCGCGAGCACAGTCAGCGCAGCAATGGTCTTTTTCATCAGAGTTCCCTTAGGAGTGCAATTCGCTCGTCGAGCGGTGGGTGAGTATTGAACAGCTTGTGAACGCTTTCGAGTCGACCGGAATCGCCGACTCCGCTCATTGGTTGCTCAATCCATAAGTGTGCCGTAGCCGTGGATGCCGAGTGAGTCACGGTGGTATCTTCTTGCAGCTTCTCAAGCGCCGAGATCAGGCCCGGCGGGTAGCGCGTGAGTTGACATGCGCTCACGTCGGCAAGGGTCTCACGACCACGAGAAATCGCAACCTGCATAACCTTTGCAGCGAGCGGAGCGACAATGAGCAACGAGAAACCAATGTATGCAACCGGATTCTTCGAGTCAGCTTGATCACCCCGGCGTGACACACGACCACCGTTCCACCACATCATTCTGATCGCCATATCGGAGGCAAGGGACACCGAACCAACCAGTGTGACGGTCAGCGTCGACACCAAAATATCGTAGTTGCGAATGTGGCTCAGTTCGTGCGCGAGCACGCCTTCCAGCTCGACACGGTTCAATTTGTCGAGCAAACCGGTGGTGACCGCAACAGCCGCGTGGTTTGGGTTGCGCCCCGTGGCGAACGCGTTCGGAGCAGGGTCGTCGACGACATACACATCCGGCTTGGGCAGACCAGCGGCGATGCATAGTCCGTCGACCAAGTTGTGGAGTCGGGCGTATTGCGCCGGGTCTGCTGGTTCGGCGCGGCTGACACGCAACGCGATCGCGTCGGCCTTCCAGTACGAGATGCACGCAAACGCCCCACTCAACACCAACGCAGCAACGGTAAAGGCCACGCCGTTCCCAACGGCAAATCCAATTGCGGCGCCCACGAGTGCAACCACGACGACAAAGCTGGCGATGAGCGCGAAACCGCGCCGTTTGTTCGAACGAATCTGATCGAGCATCGGGTCAGAATTCGGCGTTCGGAACGCTGCGGGTAGCTTCGTCGGCTTCGAAGAACTCGCGATCGGAAGAGCTGGGCATTTTGGCTATGAACACGGTGGGTACCGACTCGATCTTATTGTTGTAGGGCAACACTGCGTCGTTGTAGAACTGGCGGGCGTCGGCAACACGGCCTTCCGTCGAGCTCAGTTCTTCTTGCAATGACAGGAAATTCTGGTTGGCTTTGAGGTCTGGGTATACCTCGTTGAGTGCGAATAACTTTCCCGGCGCTCCGCTCAACATGTTGCTTGGTGCGCGCTGGCCGGGCGGGGTGTCCGGCGCTGCCACTGCAGCTTGGCGCGCCTTGGCAACCTGTTCAAGCGTGTCTCGTTCGTGAGCGGCATACCCCTTCACGGTCTCGACGGGGTGGGAATAAGGTCAAGACAACGCTGGAGCTGGACGTCGATTTGGGACCGGGCATTCTCAACCTGGTTTTTGCTGCGGATCAATCCGTTGCACATGGCGACCCCAACGATGATTACAGCGACCGCAATCACAAGTAGGACAATGGACACGAACATGATGAGCGAGTGTAGAGGGTCAGGTACGAGCGAGATCGTGATAGATCTCGACGTAGCGGTCTGCCAGCGCTGACATTGCGAATCGCTCTGCCCGCCGGTTGCCTGCCGTGCGAAGACGTTGCGTCATCGACTGGTCGGTGATCGCCCGTTCCAGTTCGGTCACGAGCGCACCGACGTCTCCCGGAGGGCTCAACAGCGAGTCGACCTCGTGGGTCGCCACGTTCTTGTACCCGTCAAGGCTGCTCGCCACCACAGTCGTCCCTGCAGCCATTGCCTCGATCAATACGACACCAAATGACTCGCCGCCCAACGACGGAGCACAGAACACTTCAGCGGCTTGGAGCCGTGCGAACTTCTCGTCATCGTCAATCCGACCAAGCCAATGGATTCGATCATTGCCGGCGGTCTTGGCCATCAGTCGCTCCGTATCAGGACCCGAGCTTGCTATCCAGAGTTCGGCGGCGAGCCCCATCTGCTCAAACGCGTCGACGAGCACGCTCAGTCCTTTGCGTTCCTCATGACGGCCACAAAAAAGGATTGCTGGCAGATCGGTAGCTGTTCGTTCCGTCGGCGCAGTTCGCCGGATCTGCTCGACCTCGACACCGTTGAACAGCACCTCGTACTCGCCGCCGAGATGGGACTGCACAAGTTCGAGAGCATCCTTCGACACCACAACCTTGTGATCAATGCGTTTGACTAACGATCGCAACCACGGCTTGATGATCTTGTAGCTCGCCGATGTGCCAGCAGCGTGGAATGTGCCAACTGTTGGGAAACGATGAGTGACCGCTGCAGTGAGCGTGGGGCCAGGAGCCATCGGCTCGTGCAGGTGAACCACGTCAAATCGTTCCGAAGCAAGCGCCTGAAGGGTGCGGAACATCGCTGGCGGGTCCGGCGCAAGCGGCGCGATCGACCCATTCGCCGACGTCGGAAGTGAGTTGCCGAGCGGCGTGACAAAGCTGGCCGGAGGCGGGCCATCGCACGGGCCCAACACGCGAGCCTCGTGGCCACGCGATCGCAGCTCGCGGGCGAGGCCCATTACCTGCATTTGCACTCCACCTGGGACCGACAGGCTGTACGGGCACAGGATTCCAATTCTCATGACGGGCTGGACTCTATTCCGTTGGCCACGTCATGGTGTCGACGTTGCGTAGCCGGGATCAGACGGCCAATTTGGCTGGAACAGATGCCACTGCGATGGGGCTCGGCGAATCAGTACTTCGAGCTCAACTGCGAGCTCTTGTGTGATGCGATGCACATCTTCTCGGAGCCGTTTCCCCTGACGCTCGACATACATAGGTGGACGAACCCAGCCCAAGTGCGCTTCAAAACGGTCGGTGAAGTACACAGCGGTGGGAAATATCGGCGCACCTGTTCGTAACGCAACCGTCGCTGCTCCACCGGGCAAGGTGGTCCGTTCGCCGAAGAACTCGACCTCGGGGCCACCGTGGCCGATGTCGCGGTCAGACAGCAGGCACACAATGTGATTGTTGCGCAGTGCGCTAATGACCGCCGATCCTGCCTTGGGGCCCAGCGGCACCACGTGCATGCCAAGCTGTGAACGCAGGTCGACGAACCAGTCGAAGAGCTCCGGTGGGTCGAGGTGCTCGACTACAACGGTGATCTCGTGACCTTGGTCAGCAATCCAGCGCCCGGCCCATTCCCAACCACCGAGGTGGGGCAACGCAAGGATTGCTCCGTTGCCCGCCTTCAAGGCCTCGACAATCTGGGGATAACCATCATCTGTGAAGCCTCGATCAACCGCCCGCTTCGACATCGTTGGAAGCCGGAAACTCTCGATCCAGTAGCGAGCGTAGAAGTCAAACGCCTGCTGACTGGCACGGCGAAGCCGGAGTCCGCGCAACGTCGGGTCGACACGCTGCAGGTGCCGTTCGATCATCTTGCGACGTTCGGGACTCCAAACATTCGCGCCAACTCCAAACGGTGCAGCAAGCCCCGCAGACACCACGCTCGGTGTGAAGCGGGCGGCGAGCGCGGCCAATTTGTACCCGTTGGTGGTGACCGCGTCGGAAAACTCCGGCATCAAAGACGGCGACGGGGAACGCTGGTGCGACGCCGTTCTGTTCGGGCAACACGACGATTCGCGCGGCGCGAGCGGCGCATTTCAATGCGTTCTTGCGTCACCGGTGCGACGGCGGCCTGCTTCCAGACCTTCCAGAATCGCTGCATCGCAGTGATCGTGGTCAGGACCAACATGATCCAAAGAATCGGAACGAGCAGCACATTGATCACCAAGCCAATGAGGATCGCAATGATCCTCTCGGCGCGTTCCATCAGCCCACCCTTGGCATCGATATTGAGTGACTCAGCCTTCGCCCGTTGATAACTCACCAGCGATGACACCCCCGCAATTGCAAAGGGCAACAGAGGAAGTTCAGGCGCCGCGTCGACATCGGTTGCGAAGTACCAGGCGATGCCGCCCAGCAAAAACATGTCCGTCACCCGGTCGACCGTGGAGTCGAAGAACGCACCCCGCTGGCTCGATGTGTTGGAGGCTTTTGCGAGCGCGCCATCAAACAGGTCGGGGAGCGCAGCCAGGACGACGAGCAACGCGCCAACCCACAGACGCCCCGAACCAATCGCCACGCCAGCGCTGATGCCGACCAACAGACCAACGATGGTCAGGTGGTCAGGTGTCAAACCGGTCCGGCGGAGAGCGTTGCCGATGGGTTTGACCGCAGCGTCGACCGGTTTTCGAAAAGTACCATCGAACATCGGACTGAGACTAGACCGCTGGCTCGGCTTCGGGGTTCGACTCGACGAGTTGCTCGACGACGTCACCGTTGATTGCATCGACGAGCACAAGGCCACGTTCAATCGGCGGTTCTTCAACCGAGTAGCAGAGCACTCGCCAGGTCGGACGGCTGCGAAGCCCACGCCAAACCTGCTGCGCCGAGGCATGACCAACAGCGAAGCCGACCGCCTGCTGGGCCTTGACCAGCGCCTCTTTCTCGTCGACATTCATCTTCCAGCCCGACGTCATCGACAACACACCGGCGATTGCCAAGATCACTCCGCCGAGAATCCACCCGTCGTTCACAATTGCAGCGTCAGGGGCACCGAAACGAACCAAGAAAGACGAAGCGGCGCACCCAAGGTAGATCGCCCCGGGCCACCGGCGGCGGCTGTTGTCGGGGAAGAGGTAGGCCCCAACGAACTCTGCTGGCTGCAAGTCGTCCGGCAACTCATCGCGGATCTCGTCACTCATGATGGTCAGGCTACGGGCCAGGCAGCACGGAGTCGACTTGCACTGGCGTCGAGTGACTCAGGCAACGTCTGGGTATTTGCGATCACCGACATAAAGTTGCTGTCGCCCGTCCAACGGGGCACCACGTGGACATGCAAGTGGCTGGGAACGGACCCGCCAGCCGGGCGCCCCAGGTTGAGCCCAACGTTGAGTCCATGCGGGCTGTAGGCCGCCCGAACTGCAGTAACAGCATCGGTGACGGTGCCCCACAGTTCTGCGATTTCTTCAGGGTTGAG
>JBLFZD010000033.1:0-17904 GCA_047610085.1 Ilumatobacter sp.
TCGCAAAATGGTCGGTCTTGGGGAGCGAGACACAGCGGCCGGATGCAAATGCAGCAGCAAGTTCGTCAGCGGGATACGCGAAGTCCTTGTCGCCGATCACCACGAGAACGGGACACGTGACGTGACCGATATTTTCGACGTCGATTTCAAAGCTGGCCGGGCGTCGCATGACTGCAAGGAGGGCGTGGACGTCGTTGCCGGGCTGCTGGGCGTACTGAGCAAAGAGTCGTTGTGATTGGTCGAGCGAGAAGGCTTCCGCTCCGTCGATGAGCGCTTGAAGTCCGTCAGCGATCGCTGTGGCGCCCGAATGGTCGCGTTCAAAAACGTTGCGGCCGATACCGGCCAGAACGATTCGATCGAATCGGTTGGGATGTTGGATGGCCGTGCGCAGGAGTGTGAGCGCTCCGAGTGAGAAGCCGATTGCTGACACCGGCTCGGGGGGCAGCGCAGCAACAACGCGGGCCGTCAGGTCGTCATAGGCAGCTGGATCATGAGGTTTCGGCGCCGAACCATGCCCGAGAAGGTCGACCCCAATCACCTGCTTGCCGCCGTCTTCGAGGAGAGCGGTGAACCCGCTGCGCTGCCATGTGGCTTCGAACGATCCTCCCCATCCGTGCACGAGCACCACCGAATCCGGCGTGCCGCCAACTGGGTCCTGACCATCCTGCTGCAAAGAGTCCACGGCGGTCAGCGTAGAACGCAATACGATCCTCTCCCCATGCGCATGTTGCACACCGATCCTGGCCATGACCTGACGTACAACGACGTCTTTATGGTGCCGAGCCTTTCCGACGTTGCCTCACGAATGGACGTCGACCTCACGACTCCCGATGGCATCGGCACGACAATTCCACTTGTCGTGTCAAACATGACGGCGGTGGCAGGCCGCCGAATGGCCGAGACTGTGGCTCGGCGTGGGGGTGTGGCGATTTTGCCGCAAGACATTCCGCTTGAGGTCGTGAAGACGGTGATCCAAAGTGTGAAGGCCTGTCACCCGGTGTTCGAAACGCCGATCACCTTGTCGCCCGATGCAACGATCGGCGACGCACTGTCCCTGATCAATAAGCGTTCGCACGGTGCGGTGGTGATCGTCGAGGACGGTCGCCCGGTTGGTGTGTTCGTTGGCAAAGACGCCGACGGTTTCGATCGTTTTACGCAGTTGCGTCATGTGATGTCGAGTGCGTTGCATTTGGTCGGACCTGATGTCGACGCAGCGACAGCCCACGCGCAACTGGGAGAGAAGCGACTCCACGTTGCGCCGGTTGTCGGCGATGACGAGCGGCTGCTCGGTGTGGTCACCCGAAAGGGTGCGTTGCGCTCAACGATTTATGACCCAGCGGTTGACGCTCAGGGTCGGCTGCTTGTCGGAGTGGCCGTTGGAATTAATGGCGACCCAGCAAGCCGAGCCAAGGAACTGGTTGAAATGGGCGCTGATGTGCTGGTGATCGACACAGCTCACGGGCATCAGACGCGAACACTCACCGCGATCGCTGCGGTCCGAGCGGCGCTTCCCGATACGAAGATCGTGGCAGGCAACGTGGTGACCGCCGATGGGACGCGCCAATTAATTGAGGCCGGTGCCGACGTCATCAAGGTCGGTGTAGGGCCAGGGGCAATGTGCACGACTCGCATGATGACCGGCGTGGGCCGACCGCAGTTCTCCGCGGTGGTGGAGTGCGCTTCGGAGGCAACACGCTTGGGTCAGCACATCTGGGCGGACGGCGGTGTGAAGTTCCCCAGGGACGTGGCGCTCGCGCTCGCTGGGGGCGCCGCCAATGTGATGCTCGGATCTTGGCTGGCCGGCACCTATGAATCGGCGGCAGACGTGCGCATCGATACCGACGGGCGCCTCTACAAGGAGAGCTTTGGAATGGCCTCGAATCGGGCGGTCAAGAATCGGACCCAAACCGATTCTGAGTTCGACCGTGCCCGGAAGGAACTGTTCGAAGAGGGGATCAGCACGTCGCGGATGTACCTCGACTCGGAGCGTCCTGGCGTTGAGGACATCATCGACCAAATCGTTGCAGGGCTGCGTTCGTCGTGCACGTATGCGGGCGCGACGTCGATCCCTGATTTCCAGCAACGGGCCGTGGTCGGCGTGCAAGGCGCTGCTGGGTACGACGAAGGCCGCCCTCAGCAGGTCAGCTGGTGACCGACGTGGACGAGCCGACGGATGACACAGCCGACACAGCCGACACCAGTTCGGTGGTGATCGCCATCGATGGGCCAGCGGGAGCCGGCAAGTCGACCGTCGGGCGAGCGATCGCCGCCGACCTCGATGTTGGCTACCTCGACACCGGAGCGATGTACCGCGCCGTGACGTTCGCTGTGTTGCGGCGCGGCGTGGATCCTAACGACGTTGACGCTGTCGGTGAGGTTTCCACGAGTATCGGCCTCGACATTGCAGACGTCGACGGGGCGACTCGAATCGTCGTTGATGGCGTCGACGCGACCGTCGACATTCGCGGGCGCGAGGTGACTGGGTTGGTGAGCACGGTTGCTGCGAACAGTGCAGTGCGTGCCGAGATGGTCGAGCGCCAGCGTCAATGGGTTGAGCAGCACGGTGGCGGAGTCGTGGAGGGGCGTGACATCGGCTCGGTCGTGTTTCCCGACGCAGACCTCAAGCTCTTCGTCACTGCGTCAGCGCGTGTCCGCGCCGAGCGTCGAGTCGCCGAGATCGGCGGAGATGTTGATGAGGTCGAAGCATCGATTATCGAGCGCGATCGAAAAGACTCAACACGGGCCGATAGCCCGCTCCTGGAGACCTCGGGAGCGACCGTTGTCGACACGACTGGTCTGTCGATCGATGCGGTTGTCAACCTCATTCTTCAAATGCTGCCAGGCCGATGACGACGGAGCGAATCGAGACCAAACCGGGGAACGACACCCGCTGGAACCGAATCCTGTACGGATTCATGCGCCAGGTTGTCGCCAATACGCTGCGCCTCTACACCCGGGGTTCCGTTGAGGGCCAGGAGAATCTGCCCGACGGAGCGTTCGTGCTCGCTCCAGTACATCGCAGCTACATCGACACCCCGATATCGACGTGGGTGCAGCTCCGCCGAATGCGTTACCTCGGTAAAGACTCGATGTGGAAGTTCGAGATGCTTGGGAAGCTGTTCACCGCAATGGGAGCAATCCCCGTACATCGTGGATCGATTGATCGCCGAGCGATGAAGCGATGTATCGAGGTGCTCAAGAGTGGGCAGCCATTGGTACTCTTCCCCGAAGGCGAACGTAAGGACGGCCCGACCGTTCACCCGCTCCTCGACGGTGCCGCGTTTCTCGCAGCGAAAGCCGGTGTACCGCTGGTGCCCGTTGGTATTGGTGGTTCCGATAAGGCAATGCCACGCAGGGCGAAGTTCGTGTACCCGCGTAAGGTCGTCGTGATCATCGGGGAACCAATTTTCGTCGAGACAAATGACGCGGGTCGCTCGACACGCGAAAACCTGACCGAGGCCACCGATCGACTGCACAGCGAGATCCAACGGCTGTATGACCAGGCGGTCGCCAAGGCATCCTGAAGCCCGGTGGGTCCGTTTCGGGAACGGTGGTCGGTCAGGAATTGAAGAAGGCGTTGAGTGCGTCGGCGAGGTAGCCGGGGTCATCGACACCGCAGAGTTCGCGTGCCGAGTGCATCGAGAGCTGCGGCACACCGACGTCAACGGTGTCGATTCCGAGGCGGGTTGCGGTGATCGGCCCGATGGTCGAACCGCACGGCATATTGTTGCGCGACACGAACACCTGCCAGGGCACGCCTGCCGATTCACAAGCGGCCTGGAACGCCGCTGCTGTTGGCCCAGATGTGGCATAGCGCTGGTTGGCATTGACCTTGATCGCCGGCCCAGCATTGACCACGGGGAGGTGACCCGGATCGTGGTATTCGACGTAGTTGGGGTGCACGGCATGAGCGTTATCGGCAGAGACACATGCGGAGTGCCGCAGCGCTCGATGAAAATCTTCGCGGGTGCCGCCGCGAGCGGTGACGAGGCGTTCGAGCACGGTGTCGAGAAACGGCCCCTGAGCGCCCGTACTGCTCGACGAGCCCACCTCTTCGTGATCGTTGAGGACAATCACGGCGATGTGTTCAGTTGGTGTCGATGCAGCGAGTGCTCGGGCGGCAGCCCAGCACGACAGTTGGTTGTCGAGCCGAGCTGACGTGAGCATCGACGCGTCAGCGCCGATGACCGCGGCGCCTTGCGTGTCGTACAGGCAGAGGTCCCACCATGCGGGAGGAGCAGCCAGTCCTGCCTTCTTGCCAATCCACTCGGCAAATTCGCCGTGTCGACCCGCTCCGACCCCCCACACGGGCTGCAGGTGAAGCTGCCGGTCGAGCTTGAGGCCGTCTTCGTTGACGCCTCGGTCGAGGTGGACTGCGAGCTGTGGAACGCGAGCGATGGGCTCAGCGACATTGACGAGTGTGGTTGCGCCGTCGGATGAGACGAGTTGGCCGGCCACGCCGAGGTCGCGATCGAGCCACGTGTTGTTCAAGATGCCGCCGTACACCTCAACAGCGAGCCGCTTCCAGCCGGCTGCTGATCCATCGGGGCGGGGCTTGATCCGTAGGCCAGGCGAATCGGTGTGTGCACCGCCAATGTGAAAGCCGGTCGTCGCCCGAGCATCGCTGGGGATCGACCAGGCAATCAGCGCGCCCGATCGAGTGATGTAGCCCTGCGCCGGCAGGTCAGCCCACTCGTCGGCCTCCGTGACTTCGATGAAACCATCGAGGCGCGCAATGGTTGACGCCACCGCATGCCATGGCGATGGTGAGTCATCGAGGAATGCAATGAGGTCGTCAAGCGGTGCAGTCATGATCAGCCTTTCTGAAAGAGGCCCATCGGTAGACCTGTGCCACGAAGGTGACTGGTCTCGTTGATGGTGACGATTGATCGTTCGCCACTCGAGGCAGCAGCGACACGATGGATCGACGTGTAGTTGGGATAAAAGAAGCCCCGTTGGCCGACGCTGAGGTCGAGGAGCCGGGTGAGGTAGGCGTTGATCACACCGCCATGGCAGACAATCGCCACGCGCTCACCGCGGTGAGCATCGATGATCCGTTCGATTGCACCGATGGTGCGATTGTTGAACGTTTCTTCATCCTCGCCGCCCTCCCACGTGCCGTCGAGCATCGCTTGCCAGCGGGGATCGTTGGCTGCCTTGAGTTCCTCGACGGGCACGTACTCGGAGCTGTCTTTGTCGTACTCGGCAACGTCAGGCTCGATGATGAGCTCGAGTCCGCGACCAGCAACCACCGGTGCGGCGGTTTCTTGCGCTCGTCGAAGCGAGCTCGCGTAGACAGCGTCGAGATGTTCGGACGCCAAGTATTCGCCAAGATGGCGAGCTTGAGCGTGCCCCTCCTCGGCCAACTCTGGGTCGGCAATTCCTTCGGTCAGCTCGCGACGAATCGGAAGCCCGTGTCTGATCAGTAACAGTTCCATCTGGTGATAGACAAGCAGACATGACCCGCCGAACTAAGATCGTGGCCACGGTTGGTCCTGCCAGCGACTCTGTGCCGATGCTCCGCAAGCTCTTCGAAGCGGGTCTCGACGTGGTCCGTTTAAACCTCAGCCATGGCGAATTGCATGAGCATCTCGCCAAACTGGCAAATGTTCGTGAGGCCGCGGCTGAATGCGGTCGCCCCGTCGCTGTTCTTGCCGACCTTCCGGGACCCAAGATTCGGTCTGGACGTTTTCCTGAAGGCGGGTCCGTCCTGGTTCCGGGTGCGACGTTGCGTTTGCTCCCCGGTGCCGAGCCGAGCGATGCCGACACCATGTATGTCCAGTACGAGACGTTGCTCGATGACCTGCGAGTCGGTGCTCGTGTTGTGCTCGGCGACGGGGCGATCTCGATGACGGTCAAGGAGATGGGGCCCGATGGCGCCATTGCTCTGATCGACACCGGTGGTCGAGTGAATGGTCAGCCGGGCGTGAACTTGCAGTCCGACATGCTTCGGCTCAACACGCCGACCGAGGAAGACCTGATGCTCGCCGAAGCGATGGCTCAAGCTGGCGTTGAGTTCATGGCGGTTTCCTTTGTGCGTCAGGCAGGCGATATCGAACAGGTCCGATCCGTTGTGGGTGACCGGGCCCTGCTCGTTGCGAAGATTGAGACGCAAGCATCGCTCGACAATCTCGAAGCGATCGTCGCTGCATCCGATGCGGTGATGGTGGCCCGCGGTGACCTCGGCATCGACTGCCCGATTGAGGAGGTGCCACATCTCCAGAAGCAAATCATCCAGACCTGCGTCGATGCCGGCAAACCGGTCATCACCGCAACCCAGATGCTTGAGTCGATGATCACCGACTCGTCACCGACCCGAGCCGAGGTCAGTGACGTGGCCAATGCGGTCTTCGACGGCACCGACGCCGTCATGCTTTCCGGTGAAACGGCAATCGGCCACGATCCAGTCGGCGTGATCACCACGATGGCGGCGATCGCTGAACGTGCCGAATCTGAGCCCAGCTATCGCAAGTGGGCCGAGAAGTTAGCGCGAGCAGAGCGCGACGGCGACAAGGAACTCACGGGTGACGCGCTCATCACGATGGCGATCTCCCATGCGGCGTCTCAGGCCGCGATCGACGCCAAGGTGTCGGCAATTCTGTGTTGTACCCGCAGTGGGCGCACCGCTCGGGCGATGGCCCGCTATCGACCCGAGGCGTTGATGCTCGGGTTGTCGCCGGACCCCAAAATTGCCCGCACGATGGCGCTCACGTGGGGGGTGCAGCCAATCGAGGTCGATATGTACCAATCGACCGACGACATGGTGTGGTTCGCAGTGGAGACCGCGATGCGCCATGGCGCAGTCGATCACGGCGACACCGTGCTCGTGTTAGCTGGCGGTCCCGACGGTGGACGTGAACGATCGGGCCACTCGATCGTGGCGACCGATGTGCTCAGGCTCGTGCGCGTCGACTGAACGTGAACGCCGCAACGGAGAGCAGCGCGGCGATCAACGACAAACCAAGCGTTCCGCTGACGCCGTGGCTTGTATATAACGCGCCGCTCGCAATCGTGCCGCCGCCGCGTGCCACGGTGCCGACCCCGCTCGATAGGGCAATGGTTGTGCCCCGGGCCTCGGGCATCGCCTCGGTCACCAGCGAGAGCGAGGTGACGAAACCGAACTCGAAACCGCAGAGGAAGATCAGGATGCCGACAATGCCGATCCACAGCGTGCTGTCGGCTCTCGACATGATTCCCAGTCCTGCAACGAGTAGCACGGTGCCGATGACGGTGCTGCGAAATTTGCCGATGCGGTCGGCAAATCCGGCCGATGCCATCGACCCGAGAAGTTCAAGTGCGCCGAACCCCATCGCCACGGCACCGAGCCCACCCGTCGACACTCCGAACGCGTCGTCGAGCCACGTCCCCGAAATCGCAAAAACCGAGAGGCCGGACAACGCCAAGAGTGACGAGCCGACGATGACCGCCCACGCCTGGGGGGTCAGCGCACCGATACCCGGTGTGTTGCTCCCGGCATCCAACGCGGCGATATCGACCATTGCCGCATGCGTGGAAAAGTTGATGTGTCCGTCCGGGGTGGATGACGCGGCTTCGGGTGTTGAGGTGGCGGTCTGCTCGAGCCGGGGGGTTTCAGGCGAACGCCAGATCAGCAGTGCCATGAGCGCGGCGGCGACGGCGAGCATGCCGTATGGGCCACGCCAACCGAAGATCCCGATGAGGACGGCGATAACGGGCGCACCGATGATGAGGGCGAACGCCCAGGAGGTCTCGTACAGGCCGATCGAGCGGGCGCGTGTGCTGTAATCGACACGGCTGCTGATGTACGCGTGGCCCGCAACCGTGCAGTTGGCGACACCGAGAATCACCATCACGAAACCGATCGCAAACGTGAACGTGGTGCCGATCAGTGCAACAAGCGAAGCGATCGAGATGAGGGCGAGCGCCACGGTCATCACGAGGCGTTCTTTTCCGCGGTCGAGGAATTTGCCAACGCTGACCGTCGACAGACCGGCCATCTCACCGACGCCGAGAATTGTGGTCATCTGTCCGGTGGTCGTTCCGAACGCCTTCTCAAGTACTGGCAAAAACGGCGGCGCCCAGCGCAGAGCGGTGTTCGCGACCGCCTTCGCCGCCGTCAAACGAAAGAGATTCACTCCGAGGCGTCAGGCTCGTCGTTGTTGCGCGGGTCCGAGATGGTGATGGTCACACCGAAGAACGAGCAATCGGTATCGATCAGCGTCGGGTTGACGCCATCGAGTTCGTAGGCGTTCTTGACCTTGTCCGCGCAATCCTGCAGTGATGTCCGCTGGGTCCAGACGGCGAAAGCAAGGGCCGCTAAGACCGCAGCCACAGCAACCTTCTGGAGAATTGTCTTCATGATCCAGGCCGAGGCGACCGAACCAACAGCGAATACGGCCGCGACCGCTATGGCAATGTTCTTTGCGTCGGAAAGCGTCAGGGCGATCATCGCGGCGAGCGTAACGCTCGGCGTACGCTCTGGGGGTGAGTGACCAACCGATTCAGTTCTCTAACGGCATCCCGACCACGGTGCTGCCCGATGCCGATCCACGTGATGCCGAGCGGCTGGCCGCAGCGTTGCTCCTCGATGGTGAGGCACGCCGATCGGCGGTCGGTGACGTCGTCGCCTCGTCGCCTCGTTTCCTGGCAGGGTGGTCCGAATTGGGAGACCTGGGCCGAGATACGATTGAGCGATACGCTGCCTACCGGGTTGGGTATCACCGCGGTCTCGACACGTTGCGTGCCAACGGGTGGCGCGGCTCTGGCTATGTCCGCTGGTCTGCGCCAACGAACCACGGGTTCCTGCGCTCCGTGCATGGGCTCGGCCTGATGGCGGCGGCAATTGGCGAGACCGACGAAGCCATGCGTTGCGAGCAGTTCCTGCTGCAGCTCGATCCGTCCGGGATTCCTGCCCAATGACGACACTTGAGTGATTCAGTGACGATGCGTCTGGCGGGCGTGGTGTTGGCAGGTGGAGCCAGCAAACGCATGGGCCGAACCAAGGCGCTCGTCGAGTTCGACGGCGCCATGATGGCAGATAGGGTGCTTTTCGCACTTCGCTCGGTCGGGGCTGACCCAGTGCTTGTCTACGGCGGTGACCTGCGTGAACTCGGCTGCCTGAGCGCCCCCGTCGTGATCGATGCGTATCCGGGCGAGGGGCCCGTCGGGGGAGTGCTTGGCGCACTTGAGTATTTTGCCGACGTCGCTACGCACGTGCTCGTTCTGCCGTGCGATATTGCGATGGTGACCGCTGACGCGATCCGGCCACTGGTCGACGAGGCAGCGGGAGACGACAACTCGTTGGTGTGGGTCGCAGCGACCGACCGCCTCGAGCCGATGTGTGCGGTTTGGTCGATCGACTCACGCAGCGTTGTCGCTGAGCAGTTCGCAGCGGGCGAGCGGGCACTCCACCGAGTGATCGGCCAGTTGCCGCACGTGGCGCTCACCGTTGACAGTGACGCCTTGACGAACATCAACACGCCTGACGAACTGCCTGGGTAGGGTCCACGCTCGTGTCCATCGAAGAAATTTCTGTTGTCGACCTCCACACGCTGGGTCCCAGTATCACGCTGATCGACGTCCGCGAGGATGACGAGTGGCTCGACGCCCGAGTCCCGTTCGCCCGCCAGGTTGCGCTGGGCACGATGCCGGAGAACCTGGACGCGTTCGACGGTTCGCCCACCTATGTGATCTGCAAAGTTGGCGGGCGAAGCTTCCATGCCTGCGAATTCGCGGCGTCCCAAGGCATCAAGGCGGTCAACGTTTCGGGCGGAATGTTGGCATGGCTTGCGGCTGGTTACGAGACGGAAAGTGGTCCAAGCAGCGATGACTGAGCAAGCCCCCCCACATATCGAATTCGGGTGGATCGACACCCAAGACGGCCTCGTCGAACTCGTCGACGAGCTCATTGGGATGCCGCGTTACGCACTCGACACGGAATTCCATCGTGAGCGCACCTATTTCCCGAAGCTTGCGCTGATCCAGATCGCATGGTGGCCTGAAGGCACCATCGAGAAGCAGGAATTGGTCTTGATCGACCCGTTGAACATCGATGTGTCCGACCTCAGTCGGCTCTTCGCAACAGACGCGTTGTGTGTGATCCATGCAGCCCAGCAAGACCTCGATGTCTTGACTCATGCGTGCGGGTCGATTCCCAAGCGGATGTTCGATACCCAGATTGCTGGCGGATTCCTCGGTTATGGCACGCCGTCGCTCGTGTCGCTTCTTCAGGGCGAAGTTGGAATCACACCGGCAAAAGGTGACCGCCTCACGGATTGGCTTCGTCGTCCGTTGACGGACAGCCAATGTCAGTACGCCGCTGCCGACGTCGAATATTTGCTGGACGTGCACGACAAACAAGTGGCTAAGTTGGTTGAAGCGGGACGCATGGAGTGGTCGGACGATGCCTGCGAAGAACTTCGCACCCGTCCCGTGAGTGGCGCAAAGCCCCAGGATGCATGGCTACGACTCAAGGATGCTCGCGGTCTGCGACCCAAGGGCCGCGCTGTGGCGCAGGCCATTGCTGCTTGGCGCGAGGAGCGAGCAATGCGCGTCGACATTCCGGTGCGTCAGGTCCTTCCCGACCTCGCAATTTTGGGCGTGTCACAGCGTGCACCAGGCAGTCTGAAGGAATTGAAGCAGGCGCGCGGGGTTGACGACCGGCACTCAAAGGGCGGAATCGCAGAGGAGATTCTCGCTGCGGTCGCCATCGGCAAGGATGCAAATCCGCCTGAGGCGCCGAAGTCCACCGATGACCTCGACCGAAATCTGCGCCCGGCCATCACGTTGGTGTCTGCATGGGTTGCGCAACTCGCTCGTGACGAGAAGATCGATACCACGTTGCTGGCCACCAAGGCCGACATCGTGGCACTCCTGCGTGATGACGACGACGCCCGACTCGCTTCGGGTTGGCGCGCTGACCTCCTGGGCCAGGGCATCAAGGACCTCGTGTCGGGCAAGGCCGGGCTCACGTTCGACCCGCAGGGTCGCCTCACGCTCATGCCCGTCTAAATGGTGCCGGCTCGACGAGCTACGAATCCTTGAGGACTCGACGGAGCTTCGCCCACAGCTTGTCGAACACTGCCGACGGATCGGCCGAGCGGCTGGCGTAGCTGTGGATCGGCCGACGCTCGCCGACGGCCTGATTCAAAATGACTCGAGCGGGGACCGACGGCTTCCAGATCGCCTGACGTCCGACAATTCGCCGGAGTTCCTCGATCCGACGTTCGGCTTCCGTTGAGATTGCTGGCACTCGGTTCAAGATGACGCCCGACAATTCCAGGTCAGGATTGTGGGTGTCCCACACTTTGTCGATTGCGTCAGCGACCCCCCCAATGCCTCGGAGTCCGAGTGCCGAGGGTTCGACCACGATGACGGCGTGACGAACTGCGGCGAGCGCATTCGTGGTGAGATTGCCCAGCGATGGGGGGCAATCGATTAGCACGGCATCGTAGGCGTCCAGCACGTCGGGTGCCTTCGCAAATGCTGTGGCGAGGCGTCCGGCTTCGCCGTCTTCGAAGGTTTGGAGCGACTCGCCCGACGTAACGACATCGACGGAGTCGCCCCAGCCGGACGGCTGGATTGCGTCGCTGAGCGCACGACCAGCCAGCACATCGCCAATCGAATACCGATGTGGGGGCTCGTCAGCCCCTAAGACCCAACTGCTGGATCCTTGCGGATCGAGGTCGAGGACGAGGACTCGCTTCCCACTGTTTGCTGCAGCGGAGGCGAGTCCGAGGGTGACAGTGGTCTTGCCGACCCCGCCTTTTTGGTTCAATACGGCGACCGTTCGCATAACGACATGGTGACACAGGTCCTTACATCCGCGAAAGACCTGCTCGTCCCGGTACATTTATTAGCCAATGTCAGCTATCCAGTGAGGGAGCCCTGTCGTGAAGAAGGGTCGTCATCGCCGATTTGAAGAGGCGAGAAAACTGAAGCAATCGGGCCCCGGTGCCTTTGATCTCGGGCTCGGGGAGCGTTCCTCGAACGATGACCCCGTCGCGGGCGGTCAGCCCGGTGAGAGCGGCGACGATGAATATGCCGCTCTCGCCGAGAAGTACGGCGTCACGTTCGACGACGATGAAGACGACGACCCCGTCGACTGAACGTCGTCACGTCCGGCGCATCGCCGGATGTGCCACCGGAATTGCGGTCGGGCGTTCCAACACATTCTCCATGAGGTCGTAGATCGGTTGTTCGATCATTTCGACGTTGTCGCTGTGTGCTGATTCGTTGAGCGGTTTCGCTCCGACGAACGTGTCGGGTTCTTCGGTGCACCACCAGCCGAATTCGCCGCCGCCCTCACCCCAATCACGTCGTTTCGATTCTTCGAGTCGAGACACGACGTGTCCTGTTGCCTCTCGGGTGTCCTCGAGTCGGATTGGAACCTGCCAGTACAACTGAGGTTTTCAGTCGAGCGATCGTTCACCAGCAGCCTCAGCGGCGATGTGCAGCGAACAGCCAACGCCTCCTTCGAAGCTGGGCCGATTCAGGAAGATGCACGCATCGTCGACCAATCGACCCACCACGGTTTGTTCGTCTGGTTCATCGGGGTCGGGCATCGTGATGGTGTCGCCCTGCGTCGTGATGCCGTTCGCCATTGCATCGGCAAAGAACTGCATGTGTTCCGGCAGCATTCGGTCGAACGATGGCTCGACATTCGCTACGTCGGCCGCATCGACGTAGTGGGCACCAAAACTGCGACGTCCAAGAGTGAGCTCGGGTGCCGGCTCATCAAGGATTCCGTTGCGGCCGCGCCCGCAGATGCACATGTAGTTCGATCGTAGATAGGTCGCGTCGAACAGTGACGTTCGGTGCTCGTTGGGATCTTTGAAGCTGATCCACTCGTGAACTTCTTCGGGAGACGTGACGCTGGGAAGCTTCCGGCGAGCCCACCGTCGCAGTGGCGGCGAGGTCGGGGTGTTGCTCTGTTGGAAGGAGCCGCTCGGTAGCATCAGCATCCGTATGGCGAGCAATCAATCGATGACAGCCGATCAAGTCCGAGATTCGTTCACGGGATTCTTCTCGGACAGGGGCCACACCGTCGTGCCCTCGGCGAGCTTGATTCCCCACGACCCGACCTTGATGTTCAACGTTGCGGGGATGGTGCCGTTCAAGTCGTACTTTGTGGGTGACGAACAGGCCCCGTACAACCGCGCCGTGAGCTCGCAAAAGTGTGCTCGTGCCGGAGGAAAGCACAACGACCTCGATGATGTCGGGCGTACTAAGCGCCACCTCGTGTTCTTTGAGATGCTCGGCAACTTCAGCTTCGGCGATTACTTCAAGTCGGACGCGATCCCATGGTCGTGGGAGTTGATGACGAGCGACGCCGGTTGGGGTTTCGACGGTGACCAGTTGTGGGTCACGGTGCACGAGTCCGATGACGAGGCCGAAGCCATTTGGCACGAAGAGGTCGGCGTACCGATGAATCGCATTCAGCGGCTCGGCGACAAGGACAACTACTGGCAGATGGGCGACACCGGGCCCTGTGGTCCGTGCAGTGAGATTCATATCGACCGCGGTGCCACCTTTGGTCCCGACGGCGGGCCACTCCACGATCCAGGTGGTGACCGGTTCATGGAGATCTGGAACCTGGTCTTCATGCAGTTCAACCAGGCGGCCGACGGCAGCCGTACGCCGCTCCCGAAGCCTTCGATCGATACGGGTGCCGGCCTCGAACGCATCCTTACCCTGAAGCAGGGCGTTGACTCCGTGTGGGAGACCGACTTAATGATGCCCATGATTGAGCAGGCTCAATCGCTCACCGGTAAGTCGTACAAGGTTGGCGACTACAACGATCGTGACAGTTTCGGCCTCCGTGTTCTCGCCGAGCATGCTCGTTCTGGTGCCATGCTGGTCAACGACGGCGTCTTCCCGTCGAACGAGGCTCGCGGCTACGTGTTGCGCCGCATCATCCGCCGCGCCGTTCGCTTTGCCTACATGCTTGGCACCGACAAGCTCGTGATGCCGTCACTCACCGAAACAGCGATTTCGGTGATGGGTGACGCGTATCCGGACCTCGTGAAGAACCAGGACTTCATCACCAACGTGATCACTCGCGAGGAAGAAAGTTTCCGCCACACGCTCAAGAATGGCCTGGGGATTCTCGACACTGCGCTCGAAGATGACTCGTCCGGCGTGCCCGGGTCGACTGCGTTTCTGCTGCATGACACGTACGGCTTCCCGGTGGAACTGACCCAGGAAATTGCCTCGGAACGTGACGTCAAGGTCGACATCGATGGCTTCAACACCGAGATGAACGAACAGCGTTCACGTGCCAAGGCCGCGGCCAAGGGCGCTGTCGATGATGCCACGCTTGGTCAGTACCGCGAGGTCGTCGACCAGTTTGGGACCACCGAGTTCGTCGGCTACTCGGACAACTCGTCCTCGTCTCATGTACTCGCCGTGTTGGCAAGTACCGACGACAAGCGAGGGGAGGGCCTGGTAGAGATCTTCCTTGATCAGACCCCGTTCTACGCCGAATCGGGAGGCCAGGTTGGTGACACGGGCACGATTGTCACCAAGTCGGGGACCGCCGAGGTACTTGACTGCACCTTTGCGATCCCTAATTTGCGGCGTCACGTGGCGCGCATTATCGACGGAACCGTGACGGCCGGTCAGACCGCCACCGCATCGATCGATGTCGATCGCCGCGACAAGATCCGTCGCAACCACACCGGTACCCATCTTTTACATGACGCGTTGCGTCGAGTGCTCGGTGCGCACGTCAAACAAGCTGGCTCGTGGGTCGGCCCGGATCGCCTCCGCTTCGACTTCTCGCACTACGAGGCGCTCACGCCGGAGCAGATTGGCGAAATCGAAGCGATCGCCAATACCCAGACCCTGCACAGCCGGGCTACGCGCAACTTCGAAACCACGAAGGACGAAGCCGAAGCCCTCGGTGCGATCGCGTTCTTCGGTGATAAGTACGGCGACATCGTTCGTGTGCTCGAAGCTGGTGACACGATTGAGCTGTGCGGCGGAACCCATGTTGCGTCGACCGGTGAGATCGGGATCGTCAAGGTCATTAGCGAAGCGTCGATCGGTTCGAACCTGCGCCGTATCGAGGCCTTCACCGGCCAGGGCTCTGTGGCACTGCTGCAGCGTGACGAGCAACTGCTTGGTGACGTCGCGGAACTGGTCGGCACGCAATCCGATGACGTGCTGGGCGGAGTGCAACGGAAACTCGACGAGATTAAGTCGTTGCAGTCCGAGATCAAGGGGCTACGGACGCAGGTCGCGTTGGGTCGGGCAACCGAACTCGCCCAGATTGCCAACGATGGTGTCGTTGTCGCCCAAACCAACCAGCTCGATCCAGGCGAAGTGCGCGAACTTGCGCTTGCTGTTCGACAGCAGCCGAATGTCAACATCGTGGTCCTCGTCGGCGAAACGCCCTCCGGTGGTGTGGCGCTCGTTGCTGCGGTCCCCAAAGACAGCAAGCAGCCCGCATCGGTGCTCCTGAAGGACGCCGCCAAGGCGGTTGGCGGCGGCGGCGGCGGCAAGGGCGACATCGCCACCGCTGGTGGCAAGAACCCCGCGGGTATCGCAGAAGCGCTGCAGATCGCTGCAGGGGCCATTGGCAACTTCAGCTGAGCGGCGGGTTCCTGGCGTTCGTGCGCTGGGAGTCGATCTCGGCTCCAAGCGGGTCGGCATTGCGGTTTCCGATACTTCTGGAACGATCGCGTCGGCGCTCACAACGGTGCATCGCTCAAAGAGCCGACGCCACGACCATTCCGAGATCGCCAAGCTCGTGAAGCTCGAAGAATGCACGGTGGTCGTGGTCGGCTTGCCACTATCGCTCGATGGTACGCATGGCCCTGCGGCCAAGGCCGCGGTGAAGGAGGCCAAACAGATGGAGCACACGGTGGGCGTGCCCGTTGAAATGTACGACGAACGGTTCACCACGGTCACTGCCGAACGCCACATGATGGAAGTCGGTTTGGACGCGAAGCAGCGCCGAAAGGTCGTCGACAAGGCTGCCGCTGCGGTGATTTTGCAAGCGTGGCTTGAGCACCGCCGAAACACCTGGCAAAGCTGACGCCAAGGTGGCACGCTCGAGCTTGTGACGGCGACGTCTCAAGAGGTCGGGCCTATCTAGATTGTGTGCCACCACCCGCAGGGCGAGCAGTACTAGCGTTCAAAACGTGTTTGTTGGACCCCTCGACGAGTTGCAACCATGAGCCAACTCGATCCATTGTTGCCCGAAGCCGAGGTCGACCCAGACGACAAACCGGCTATCGATTGGACCACTGATCCGTGGGACAACTCGGACCGCACGGGCTCAATAGAACGGCTTCGACGACAGACCCGCCCGATGAAGTGGATCGTGTACGGCTTGATCGTCGTTTCGATTTCCATGGTCATGATTGCGGGCGCCGTCGGCTGGTGGTACCTCGAGCGCATCAACCCGGCTGGCGAACCCGGCGCTGTCGAAGGATTCACGATTGCTGAAGACGAGACGCTTGAGACGCTGTCTGAGCGGTTGGAAGACGAAGGCTTCGTGTCCGACGCCGGTGTCTTTGTGCGCTACGTCGAAAACAAGGGCGGACTGGACATCGTGCCCGGGTACTACGAGATCCGGCCCGACGATCACATGGGCAACGTAATGGGGCGCCTCGGCACGCCGCCGGGGCAGACGTTCACCAACGTCACGTTCCCGGAAGGTTTCACGCTCGTGCAGATGGGACGTCGTCTCGACACGGCGACCGATCGCATGTCCGCGCAAGACTTCCTGGAGGCCACGGCTGATCCGTCGATCACCACACTCTTTAAGCCCGAAGGCGTTACGTCGCTCGAGGGTCTGTTGTTCCCCGACACCTACCAAGTATCGAACGCAGAGAGCGAAGGCCAGGTCATCGACCGCATGATCGGCCTCATGGAGCGCGTCGGAAGCCAGGAAGACATCGTCTCCAAGAGTGCTTCGCTTGGGCGAACGCCGTACGAAATTTTGATCATTGCATCGATGATCGAACGCGAGGCTCGTGTCGCCGAAGACCGAGCGAAGATTTCCCGGGTCATCCACAATCGTTTGTTCGTCACGCAGAACAATCCAGAGGATCCGTTCAGGCTGCAGATCGATGCAGCGGTGCTGTACGGCCGCAACCAGTTGGGCCTCGACCCCGACACGCCGTTCTCCGAGTTGCGACAAATTCCGAGTGACTGGAACACTTACACCCTCGATGCGCTCCCGCTCACGCCGATCGCCAATCCCGGCCGAGCTTCGATTCGCGCCGCGCTGAACCCGGCACCGAATCCGCCGACCGGGGACCCCATCTGCAGAGATTTGCCGCAGCCAGACGAGTGCAACTACTTCTTTTACGTTCTTGCCGATGAAGATGGAGGCCACGTGTTTGCGGCGAACGGCGAACAGCATGAAGCAAACGTCGAGATCGCTCGAGCGGCGGGTCTGCTTTGAGTCGGGTCGCTGGGGTCATTGGTTCGCCGGTGGCACACAGCCTGTCACCGGCAATCCATCAGGCAGCGTTCGATGCTGCGGGCGTTCAATGGGTGTACGGGGCGTTTGACGTCGCAGAAGGGAACGCCGCAGAAGCGCTTGACGCGATGCGCACGCTTGACCTCGGTGGACTCTCGGTGACGATGCCCCACAAGTCTGATGTCGCTCGACTTGTCGACCGACTCGATCCGGCTGCTCGCACCCTCGGCTCGGTGAACACCGTGAGCTGGGATGGTGACGAACTCGTTGGATCCTCGACTGATGGTGCCGGATTCGTGGCCTCACTGGCCGATGCTGGAGTCAGCGTCGTTGGTGCTCGGGTCGCAATCATCGGGGCGGGAGGCGCCGCTCGTTCCGTCATTGATGCACTTGCTCGGGCCGGTTCAAACGACATCACGGTGCTGAACCGGAGCGCAGGGCGTGCCCAACAGGCAGCAGCTCTGGCATCGGTCGCGTCGCCGGGGATCATC
>JBLFZD010000034.1:0-17895 GCA_047610085.1 Ilumatobacter sp.
GACGGTCGCCTTCCTCGCCACGGCGAGCCTCGGTGCGATCTGGTCATCGTGTGCACCCGAATTTGGCGTGCGAGCAGTCACCGACCGTTGGACGCAGGTCAATCCGAAGGTCCTCCTCACCGTTGATGGTTATCAATACGGGGACAAGGGAATCGACCGGCGCACTCACGTCGAGGAGATCATCGCTGCGTTGCCATCACTCGAACACGTCGTGCGGTTGCGGTATCTGTTCGACGCCGTCGAGAGTGCGGGTGAGGGCGGCTGGAGTGAGTTGCTCGATCATCCCTCGGATGACGCAGCAGCCGCGATGGCCTTCGAGTCGGTGCCATTCGATCACCCGCTCTATGTGCTCTTTTCGTCCGGCACGACCGGGCTGCCGAAGCCGATCGTTCACGGCCACGGTGGCATCACGCTTGAGCACGTGAAGGCGCTCGCGCTCCACTACGACCTGCGGGCTGGCGACCGGTTCTCGTGGTTCACCACGACCGGCTGGATGATGTGGAACTTCCTCGCATCAGCAGCGCTGGTCGGCGCAACCGCTGTGCTGTTCGACGGTGACCCCGGAGCTCCCGATTTGTCGACGCTTTGGAAGCTGGCAGCCGATGAAGACATCGACGTCTATGGCGTGAGTGCTCCATTTGTGATGGCGTGTCGCAAGGAAGGTTTGCGACCGGGTGACGACCTTGACCTCTCCCGGTTGCGTCATCTTGGCTCGACCGGCGCGCCACTCCCTCCCGAGGGCTTCGAATGGATCGCGGACGCGGTTGGTCGCCACGTGCAGATCGGTTCGCTCAGTGGCGGTACCGACGTGTGTACCGGTTTCGTTGGGCCGGCTTCGACGCTGCCCGTGCGCAGTGGAGAGATCTCGGCCTGCATGCTCGGATGCGATGTTCAAGCGTTCCGCTCGGACGGCACCCGCTGTGATCCGGGCGAGACCGGTGAGCTGGTGATCACCCAACCGATGCCGTCGATGCCCGTCGGCTTCTGGGGTGACGATGACGATTCGCGCTACCGGGGCGCCTACTTCGAGGAATTCCCCGGCGTGTGGCACCACGGAGACTGGATCACCTTCGATGCTGATGGCGGATGTGTCATCACCGGGCGGTCCGACGCGACGTTGAATCGCGGGGGAGTGAGGCTCGGCACGAGCGACTTCTACACGGTCGTCGAATCGATGTCCGAGGTCGCTGACAGCTTGGTCGTGCATCTCGAAGATGCTGACGGTGGACCCGGAGAATTGATCTTGCTGGTCGCGCTGGCCGCTGGTGCAGATCTTGACGACGGACTGAACAAGACGATCCGCACTCGGTTGCGGACCGAGCTGTCACCTCGTCATGTGCCCGACGTGATCGACCCGATCCGGATGATCCCGCGGACCCTGTCGGGTAAGAAGCTCGAAGTCCCCGTGAAACGAATGCTGCTCGGCGCGACCGCAGAGCAAGCAGCGTCTCGAGACTCGCTCGCCGACCCGACGGCACTCGACACGATTGCCGAGTGGGTCGCCAGTCGCTCAATAGCGAGGTAACGCCACGCGCGTCCCAACTGGATCCTGGGTGCACAAGGGAATTGACCCCTCGATGTCGGTGAACAAGAACGTCACCGTCCCAGTGGGTAACGGCATCCTTTCAACCGCAGCTCCCATCCACGCACGTTTTGACAACCGGTCAGAGGTGAGGGACGCAGCGACCTCAACACTCAGCCTGAACGGCGCCAAGAACGAGCAGTTGGTCCCTGAATCGCTGCTGTGGGAGGCGCTCAGAACGACACGCTCATCGTGACTCCGAGCGGGCGCCTCGCTGGCATTGCAATCGTGTCCGAGAACTGGGACGGTCATCGGTGACGCCAGCATCGGTTGGTGAGCAGGGCTGATGTACCTACCGATGAGGAGAAACGACGGAGTGCGAATCCACAACGGGGGAACCGATCACCGAGCGGGAAGCTCTGGAGCAGGCCACGGCACTGGGGTTGCACGGGTTGGCGTTCGATGACGTCCGGGAGGAGGAGGACGAGTCGCTGCACTGGATCGACAAGGACCCAGCTGAACGGTCGGCGTCGCTCTCAATCTGATACATACGGGCCCCAACACAGCCACCCGGCGTGAACCTGCGCCGCGCCCTCAGGATCGGCGAGGCCGTAAGCGTGTGGTGGGCGGCTGGTGGCCACGTCGGTGAGTCGCCTACCCAAACAGACAACGTCGTCAGCTCTCCGCAACCGCCCGGAACATTGCCGGTGCGGACCATGTTGGCCCTGGCGAGGTTGATCAGATGACGGCGCCGAGCCAGCTACCGATCAGCCAGGTCACAGTGCACGCGCCGACCGCCCAGGACACCTGTCGAGCAGCTGTGCGGAATGCGGACCGTTCGGTGAAGCGGGCCAAGGTGACGCCAACCGCGGCAGCAGCCACAAGCCCGAGAATTGCCGAGGTGATGATCGCTGCGTTTCCTTCGACGAAGAACCAGGGGAAGAGCGGAATGATGGCGCCGATTGCAAAGGCGACAAACGAACTCAGGGCAGCGGCCACGGGGTTGCCTGTGTCGGACGGGTTGACACCCAGTTCCTCGCGGGCGTGCACCTCCAACGCGACCTCGGGGTCGACCATGACGGCCTCTGCCATCTCCATGGCGCGATCCGCATCGAGCCCGCGTCGGCGGTAAATCGCTGCGAGCTCTCGGGTTTCGGCGGCGGGCTGCGCCTTGAGGGAGCGACGTTCGATTGCGAGTTCGCGTTCGACAAGCTCACTCTGTGCCTTCATCGACACGTACTCGCCCGCTGCCATCGAAGCGGCTCCGGCGAGGAGGCCCGCGACACCAGCAACCAGGACGTTTGAACGATCTGAGGCCGCCGCTGCGACGCCCAGGATGAGGGCAACGTTGGAGACGAGTCCGTCGCTGACGCCGAAGACGGCAGCTCGCACGGTGCCGCCCGTGACGTCGCGGTGGCGATGAACCATGTGGCGCTGGTGTTGTTCGCCTTCGTGATCGTGTTCGAGGATCTCGTCGGACATGACATGAAACGTACCGCTTGCCTGCGGGTACTGCTGCCTGGAGCTCTCGCCTTCGGTGCTCGGTCGGGAAATCGGGGTTGGTTCGCAATCCGCACCGACTTGGTTCTCAATCCGAACTCACCTAGAGTCAGCTCGTCATGGAAACGCCGGAGAACTCAGCATGCTCGATTCAGGCGAGCCTGGACGTGTTGGGTGATCGCTGGACCATTCTGATTCTGCGAGATGCATTTCGTGGCGTTCGACGATTCGATGATTTCCGTAAGGACCTTTCAATCGCCAGGCCCGTGTTGACAGATCGGCTCAAACGGCTCGTCGAGCGCGGTGTGCTGGTTCGTCATCTGTACTGCGAACGTCCGCCTCGCTATGAGTACCGGCTCACCCAGATGGGTATGGCGCTCTCGCCGACGCTGGTGGCGCTGATGCGCTGGGGCGACGCATGGCTGTCCGAAGGTGACGCACCGACCGTTTTGGTGCACACCACCTGCGGGCATCCGCTCGACCAGCAATTTGTGTGCTGGAACTGTGACGAGACCTTCACGCAATATGACATCGCCAGCCGTCCCGGACCGGGAATGGCTGAGCCAACCATCGATCCAAATTCACACGACTCACACGACTCGGATACATCCGACTCGTCGATCGCAACTCACGGGGAACACGCATGACGAACCAGACCGATCATCCGCTGTTAAACGAGTCGCTCGCCGACTTGATGGCGCTCGCCTCAGCACGCCGCGACAGCACGTATGGAACGCGGGTTACATATAGCCCGAAGGTTTTCATACCGCTGACGTTCTTGTGCAACGACACATGCGGCTACTGCACGTTCGCCCAGCCGCCTGCGCGCGTTGAGAAGTTGTTCCTCGAACCTGAGGACGTGTTGAAGATCGCTCGTGAAGGCGCCCGTAAAGGTTGTCACGAAGCGTTGTTCACTTTGGGGGAGCGTCCCGAGGATCGCTACGACGTTGCCCGGGCCTGGCTGACCGAGCGTGGCTACGACTCCACGGTGCACTATGTCGCCGAGATGGCCGAACTCGTGCTGCGTGAGACGGGGTTGCTGCCACACGCGAATACCGGTGCACTCACCAAGGATGAGTTGGCGCGCATCCGTCCGTTCAGCCCGAGCCAGGGGATGATGATCGAGTCGATCAATCCCGACCTGGAAGCACATCGAAGTGCGCCAGACAAGACGCCTGAGCGTCGTCTGGCAACACTCGACGCCGCGGGCGAACTCGACATTCCGTTCACGACGGGCATCCTCGTCGGTATTGGTGATACCCGGGCCGATCAGCTTGCAGGGCTTGAGGCCATCGCTGCCTCGCACGCTCGTCACGGACACGTGCAAGAAGTGATCGTGCAGAACTTCCTCCCGAAGCTTCGCACAGCAATGAAAGGCGTCCAGGCGTGCCCGAGTGACGACTACCTCTGGACAGTCGCGGCTGCTCGTCTGATCCTGCCTGCCGACATTCACTTGCAGGCACCGCCGAATCTGTCGGACGACTTCGGTGCGCTTATCGATGCGGGTATCGACGATTGGGGTGGAGTCTCACCGGTCACCGCCGATCACGTGAACCCCGAACGCCCGTGGCCAGATCTGGATCGACTGCGTGAGGTCACCGAAAACAAGGGCCACGTGCTGGCGCCTCGCCTCACGATATATCCCGAGTTTGTTCGCGATCGCGTTCGTTGGCTTGACGACTCCCTCCACTTCCCGGTGATGGACCGTGCCGATGCAGAGTGGCTTGGACGCGACGATCCGGGCCAATTCTGGCCAGAAAAGACCACGGCTGCCGACACGGTTGCCGATGGTGCCGAATTCGTGCTGGTTGGGCATCGCTCGACCACCTGGTTCTCGGGAGCTGACTGTTCACCGCCGGTCCTGGTGCCAGCTCCAGCTTCACCGATCGGTGGAGCTGTCGCCGAGGTGCTCGCAGGCATCGAAGCAGGCCAGGAGCCTTCGATCGATGAGATCGAGACGTTGTTAAAGGCGCGTGGGCCTGAGGTCACCGCCGTGTGCGACCACGCCGATCAGATGCGGCGGGACATCGTTGGCGACACCCTCACCTGGGTCGCCAATCGCAATATCAACTACACAAATGTGTGCACGTTCAAGTGCAAATTCTGTGGGTTCTCCAAGGGGCCGTTGTCGTTGAACCTGCGTGGCACGCCGTACCTGCTGACTCTTGACGACATTGCAGAGCGTGCCAAGGAAGGCTGGGATCTCGGTGCCACCGAGGTCACGTTGCAGGGCGGGATTCATCCAGACTTCGATGGCGACTATTACATCGATGTCACCAAGGCCGTGAAAGATGCTGTGCCCGACATGCACGTGCACGGATTCACCGCACTCGAGGTGACCGAGGGCGCCAAGCGGCTCGGCGAAGATTTGCCGACGTACCTTCAGCGTCTGATGGACGTGGGCCTGGCGTCGCTGCCGGGCACCGCCGCCGAGATTCTCGATGACGACATCCGAGCAATCCTCTGCCCCGACAAGGTGAACACCGAGGAATGGCTCGAAGCTCACCGTGCCGCTCACTCCATTGGCCTGCACTCGAACGTCACGATGATGTTCGGTGCTGTCGAGGAGCCGATTCATCAGGCTCGTCACTTCGTTCGGACACGCGATCTCCAGAAGGAAAACGTCAAGCTCGGCCAAGTTGGGTTCACCGAGTTCGTCGGTTTGCCGTTCGTACACATGGCGTCGCCGATCTATCTCCAGCGCAAGTCTCGTCGCGGTCCGACCTTCCGCGAGAACCTACTGATCCATGCGGTCGCCCGCCTTGCGTACGGCGAGCTGATCCCGAACGTCCAAGCCAGCTGGGTGAAGATCGGGCTCGGCGGCGCAGCGCAGATGATGCAGTCGGGTTGTAACGACCTCGGTGGAACCCTGATGGACGAGAATATTTCCCGTGCTGCTGGCGCCAGTCACGGCCAGTTGATGACCGGTGAAAAGTTCGCTGAATTTGCCACGTCGCTCGGCCGGCCGCTTGAACAGCGAACCACGAACTACGGCCGCGTTTCTGCATGACCGATCACCCCGACCTCGTGGACAGTTGGGGCCAGGCCCCATCTGTCCACGAGATGGTTGAGCGGGTCGGGGATGCTCGGCTGCCGACCGACCTCGGCGAGTTTCGAATCGTTTCGTATCGGGCGACCGATGGCCACGAGCACGTTGCGTTGATTGCTGGTGACGTGGCGGCAATTGCCTCGCAACCCGTCCTCGTGCGGCTGCACAGTGAATGCCTCACCGGGGACGTGCTCGGATCCGCGAAGTGTGATTGCGGGCAGCAGCTGAATGCGGCGCGACAATTGGTGATGACCGAGGCATCGGCAGGGCGAGCAGGAGTGGTTGTGTACCTCCGGGGGCACGAGGGCCGGGGTATCGGCTTGGCGAATAAGATCAAGGCCTACGAACTGCAGGACCAAGGTCTCGATACGGTCGATGCAAACACGGCCCAGGGCTTGCCAGTCGATGCTCGTCACTACGACGTGGCGGCTGCAATTCTGCTCGACCTTGGCGTGCGATCGGTGCGTTTGATCTCGAACAACCCGGCCAAAGCGGCCGGGCTTGCTGACCACGGCGTGCTCGTCGATGAGATGGTTCTGCTCGACGTTGCCCATACGCCTGAGTCGAAGGCATACCTCGAGTCGAAGCGTCGTCGACTCGACCACCTCGGCTGAAGACGAGTTCGGCTCGCCCGACTCTTAGTCGATGACGAGATCGAGCCGGAGGTCCTCGCCGATCTGGCGGATTCCCACGAATCGACCACGCGGCAGGTCGCCGATGGTCGAAGCGCCTTGCCCGACGAACATCGGATGGGCGTCGTTGCCACCGAACAGCGCCGGGGCGAGGTAGATCACGAATCGGTCAACTAGGCCTTCATCGTGAAACTGCGCCACGGTGTTAGCTCCACCCTCGACCATCAATTGGAGAACGCCGTCACGGCCTAACTCGTCGAGGAGATCGGGAAGGTCACCGCGCCACTCTGTGCACGGATGGATCGCAGCGCCCTTGGGAGCGGTGCCAAGCACGACTCGGCGTGGACTCGGCCCGTCGACGTGGCGCACGGTGAGCGACGGATTGTCGTTGCGGATCGTGCCGGCGCCGACCAAGATCGCTTGGCTCTCAGCGCGGAGCTGGTGGACATCGCGCAGTGCATCATCGCCGGTGATCCATTGGCTGGTTCCATCCGGAGCTGCCGTGCGACCATCGGTTGTTGCAGCCATCTTGATCACCACGTACGGCCGGCCCGTTCGGCGATGATGAAGGTACGCAGCGAGTTGGTGTTGTGCACGGTCTGCTTGGACGCCAACCACGACCTCGATTCCTGCCTCGCGAAGACGCATGGTGCCGGTGCCGCTGACGTTCTCGTCTGGATCTTGGAGCGCGACGATGACCCGAGTGATACCTGCGTCGATGATCGCTTCGGTGCATGGCCCAGTGCGCCCTGTGTGCGAACAGGGTTCGAGTGTGGTGGCAAGTGTGGCGCCGGTGAGGTCAAGACCGGCGGCGCGCGCGTTGCCGATGGCGACGATCTCGGCGTGGGCGCCGCCGGGAGGCTCGGTCGCTCCGGTCGACAAGGTTCCATCGACGGTGGTGATCGCTGACCCGACCCAGGGGTTCGGTGCCGTGCGAGTTCGGGCGACCTCGGCTGCAGCGAGTGCGTCGAGCATCAGCGTGTCGTCGGAGTGGCTCACGTGCCCATCATGGCCGCTGCGCACCGCTGTCACCAGTTTTCCTTCTGCGTTCGGGTGGCAGGCCGCCGGCGCGGGATCTGGCATGACGGGTGCAGATCGGGAAGGATGGTGCCATGTCCGATCACCCCGACCTGCCCACCACAACGCGCGAGCTGCGCTCGACCGTTACCGCCGACGGAACGCTGACCATCGATGTTCGCGACGCCGACCTTCCTGCACCAGGGCCCGATCAGGTCGTCGTACGCATCGAAGCAGCAGGCATTAACCCCTCTGACCTTGCGTTATTGCTGGGTGGAGCCGATGTGGAGCAGGCAGTAGCTGCCGGATCTGTCGAGCACCCTGCTGTCACCGCGCCGATCACGGCCGGTCTGGGTGCGCTCGCCGCTCGCTTCGACAAGCCGATGGTCATTGGCAACGAAGGCGGTGGAGTCGTGATCGCTGCAGGTTCATCGGATGAGGCCCAGGCACTCCTCGGTCAGACCGTCGGTTTTGTTTCGGGTGATGCCTACGCCGAGTACCGCACCGTCCACGTGATGTCGTGCATGCCGATGCACGACGGCACTGATCCGGTTGACGCTGGTGCCCCGTTTGTCAACCCGCTCACTGCGCTCGGCATGGTCGAGACAATGCGGAGCGAGGGTCATACTGGGTTGGTCCACACCGTGGGTGCATCGAACCTCGGCCAGATGTTGAACCGGATTTGCCTCACAGATGGCGTACCGCTCGTGAACATCGTTCGCAAGGCCGAGCACGTCGACATGCTCCGCGGATTGGGTGCTGAACACGTCGTGAACTCGAGCTCCGACACATTCTCTGCCGACCTCGCCGATGCGCTTCGCGCCACTGGAGCGACCATCGTGTTCGATGCAATCGGCGGCGGTGACTTGGTCGGGCGAATCTTGGGGCAGATGGAGAAAGTCGCCGTGGAAGGCAACGAATACAACCGCTATGGATCCGACGTGCTCAAGCAGGCCTACATTTATGGCGGTCTTGACCGCAGCCCGACCACGCTGAACCGCACGTTTGGCCTGTCGTGGTCGGTGAGCGGGTGGTTGCTGACGCCGTTCCTTGCGAAGCTGGGACTGGAGGGTGTTGGTCGCCTCCGCCAACGAGTCGCCGACGAGATCACCACGACGTTCGCAAGCAGCTATGGCATGCGCCTGACACTCGACGAGGCCGTCGACCCTGAGATGGTGAGGCGCTACGCCAAGATGGCCACGGGTGACAAAGCGCTGATCACCCCTCATTCCTGACCGAAACCTGTGTTGTTCCGACCGGGTTGGAGCAACACAGGTTGAGGTTGGCAGGATGGGCTGATGAACGTCACAGAGGCCGTCAACCGTCGTCAGTCGATCAGGGCGTTTCGGCCTGACCCGGTATCGGACGACGTGATTCGCGAGTTGTTGGTGACGGCGTCTCGCTCACCATCGGGCGGCAACGTTCAGCCATGGCGGATCTACGTGATCAACGGTGATTCGATGGCGCGATTCCGTGAGTTCCTCACTGAACGTCCGCCGGGCGCGCCGGCGTATGACATCTACCCGAAGAGCCTGACCGAGCCGTATCGGTCATCGCGATATGCGATCGGCGAAGAGATGTACGCCGCGATCGGTGTCGAGCGAGAGGACAAGGCGGGACGTTTCGCGCAGTTCGCTCAGAACCTCGACTTCTTCGGCGCTCCTGCTGCGTTCTTCTGTTTCATCGATCGGCAGATGGGCCCGCCGCAGTGGTCGGATCTCGGTATGTTCTTGCAGACGTTCATGCTGCTCGCTCAAGAGGCGGGGCTCGACACGTGCGCGCAGGAGGCGTGGGCGGTTCACGAGCAAGCTGTCGCCGAGTTTGTCGGTGCCCCAGAGGAACAGCAGATCTTCTGTGGCATGGCGTTCGGCCACGCCGATATGGATCATCCGATCAACTCTGTTCAATCGGCTCGTGAGCCGCTTGACGTGTTCGCCACGTTCGTCGACTGACGGGTCGAGTAACCGCTCGGCTCAAGACCGGCCGCAACTCGCCCCTAGGCGGCGGTGGCGGTGTCGGCCGCAACGTGCTCCATCAGCCGGTCGAACACATTGGAACGATCGAACTGCAGGGCAAACGCACGCGCTGCCGACCCCCACCTCGTACGTTCGCCCGGAGACAGGCCCAGGACGATCTCGTTGAGCGCGTTCGCGATTGCGTGCGGGTGGGCGGGCGGAATCATCTTGGCGTGAGGGCCCACCGCCTCGGTGATACCGCCGGTATCGCAGGTGATAACCGGGCCGCCGCCGGCGAGGAGCTTTTCTACCAGAGCGATGCCGAACGTTTCGACGAACTCTGGGCGGGGCTTGCTGGGTAGTGCGTAAGCCGTTGAACCCGCCATGAGGTGTGGTTTCTCGGCATCATCCACATCGTCGAGGAACACGATGCGATCTGCACACGGCGTTGAGGCCGCAAGCGCCCGGAGGCTGTGTGCTTCAGGACCGTTCCCACAGATGAGCAATTTTGTGTGGTTGCGTGCGGCGCTCATTGCAAACCCGTTGATCAGGTCGTCGACCCCTTTGGCCCGCACGAGCCGGGAAAGGAACATCACGTAGCCGTCCGGCTTGAGACCTCGTCGGGCGAGTCGGGAGCGAGTCTCGTTTGGATCGAGTGATGTGTACGCCGAGGCGTCGATTGCCGGATACGACACAGCGACCCGTTCGACACATTCCGGAGCGAATGAGGTTCCCCACCGGTTATCGACTTCGTTGGCTGCATCGACGATCAGGTCCTTGGTGTACTGCGACACAGCGACGCAGACGTCATTTGACAGGTATGTACCGAGTACGTGTGCCGCTGCACCAAAGCGCCCTTCGTCGACGGCGGAACGCACGACGTTCGTGATGTCGGACCCGACCGCTTCGGCGATCGTGGTGAGCGGCGCACACATCCCCGTTGAGCGTGCGACCTGAGCAGCCTGTGCGATGGCGGTGTCATGTGGCGTGAGATACAGAGACATCGCAGTAGTCGCAACGCCTTCGGTGAACAGTTCGACGAGTCGGCCAACGATGCCGGCGAGGTATCGCCCGTCAGGCACCTTGTAGTCGCCGACGGGTTCGGGCCGTTCGACGGTGATGCCGGGAGAGTACGGCAAGACCGAGTCGAGCGGTTTGAGCGGGAGACCCGCCGCATGGAGAGCGGGAATGGGCCAGGTCACGATCCGAACGTCGTCGTAGCCACGGGTGAGGGCTGCCTCGGCCAGGTTGCGAGCCTCGCCCGAGTGGCCGCAGATCACGGGGTCGGCGCGAACGACGATGACGAGCCGCTTTGAGGGATTTGAGGGCGGAGCGTTGGATTCGAGAGGTGGCAGGCCAGGCGATGACGCATCGATGTGATCAGACAGCATGGTCATTGTTGGACGTCCTTGGTCGTGAGTTGTTTCGGTTGCTGAGTGCTGGTCGACGGTGGCCTGGTTTGGGTGGCCCAGGTTGACGGCGTGGGCCCGAGCTCAACGGTCAGCGTTCCGCCGCCGTGAAACTCTTGAGCGGTGATCCAGGAACGGTCGAGGATGGTTTCGTCGAGCCGCATCGATTGGACGTACTGAGCCGGCCCGTCGGGCTCTGGCTCGATGAAGCCCGTGGTTTCGATGGTCAACACCTCGGCGCCGAGGCGGATCCGCGCGTGAGCGAACGACGGTGCATTGACGAGATAGATCTGCTGGCCGGCGACCGGGAAGATTCCGAGCGAGGCCCAGACGTACCAGGAGCTCAGCCCACCCGAATCGTCGTTACCGGGGAGGCCGCCGCGGCCAGTTCCGAACTGGTTCATTACAGCTGCGTGGACGATGTCGGCAGTGCGGTCCGGTCGACCGAGCCAGTGGTACGACCACGGTGCTTCCATATCCGGTTCGTTGTTGAGTCCTTCAAACCGGTTGAGGGCGTATCCGGCGGCGATCTCATCGACGGTTGGGTCGACACCCAACTGCTTCACGGGCGGTTCCCCCACACCAAAGAACGTGTCGAGCAGCGCTGAGTATGCCGCCTCGCCGCCAGCGAGTTCGATGCGTCCAGCCATGTCGTGGACGAGTCGAAACGAGTAGTTCCAGACACCGCCCTCGTACAGATTTGACTTGTGGACCAGCCCGGTGTCGGGGTCAAAGGCATTGGCCCACCGGGTGGCGATTCCATCGAACTGTTTGGCCAACTCGACGTCGCCGACCGCTCGGGCGACGCTGGCAGTGCAGTGATAGCCGAAGGCGAGGTCGAGTGTGTGCGAGATCGGATGGACGACCCCGTGTTCGAGGAACTCTTCGCCGAATTGCCGGCGGAGGTCGGCATCCATGTGACTCAGCGCCCACTCCCAGTCGATGCCAGGAACTCCGAGTGCGCAGAGGTCGGCGAAGAAGGTGTGGGCGAGTGCGCTGCCTTGGCGAGCGAATCGGTCGGCTCCGCGCGCCATGCGGTAGCCGATTGGCAAGTTGCCTTCCTCCTCCGCAACGTGAAGCAACGAGTTCGCTAACTCCGCCGACCGATGAGGGAAGAGCGCCGTGATCAAGGGGAGTTGTGTGCGGTAGATGTCCCACATGGTGCAAATGTCGAAGACGAAGGCTCCGTTCGATGGCCAGAAGGGGCTCTCGTCAGGGGCGAAGCACGGCTTGATCAGTGAGTGGTAGAGCGCCGTTGCGAAGACCGTGCGACGCTCTGGCGACTTCGTTTGGATGCGGATTGTGTCGAGGTGCTCGAACCATTTCGTTGTAGTTGCTGCCCGGCGGAGGTCAAAGCCACTCGTGGTCTCTGGGGTCAGTCGCACGGCCCCATCTGTCAGCGAGAGGTCGTTTTCGCCGTTGTGTCGCGCCCGTTCGGTGTCACGAAGCGAGAACCCGATTCGTATCTCGACCGTTTCGCCGTCCTCGACAGAACCGGTCCAGACGAGACCGAATGGGCGGAGCGTCGTTGGTCGGATCGAGTCGAATTTGAGTCGACTGCCGCCGGGCATGAGACGCTGGTCGTACCAGAGCATCTGCTTCCACTCCGGGCTGTCGCACTCGACGTGGAATGCGATTGGCACACCCTCCATCACGACCTGTCCACGTGCGCGGCGCGGATCAAGAAGGTCGAGATCGGCCCGGAGGGGCACGGTGGCTCCCCGGTCGATCATGAGCCCGCCATGCGAACAGTCGAGGACGACGCGCGCCCGGGAATGGGCAGGAAACGTGTATCGGTGGACGGCGCTCTTTGGTCCGACGGTCAGCTCGGCTTTGATGCCGTTGGCAAGCGTTGCGCTGTACCAACCGGGCAGAGCGTCTTCGTCGATGATCTCAACGAGTTGGCCGAGGTCGTCGAGCGGACTCAGCATCGGGGTCACCCGGAGGTAGTTGTAGTACTTGCGGATCGCTCCGGTTCCCGATTGCTGAAAGTGAGTGAAACCGGAGGTGAGGTGTCCGGTTCGCAGTTTGCGCGGTTCGCCGTCAGTCGATCGTTCGAACGCTCCGTATCCAGTTGGGTAGCCACCGGAATACGCGCAGGCCGACACCATTCCGAATGGGTGAGTCGCCCCGGGGTGGGTGTTGCCGACGGGCGGTTTGGGCGACCACCATGCCGCAGCAAGCCCCGTCGCCGGGGGCAGGTCGGTGACACCGGTTCCGATGAACGGGTCCACCGGCTCGATCACGCGACCGAGACCTCAGGGTGGCATGGAAGCTGCTCGTCGGTGACGTCCGAGATAGCCATGACCCGACGGTACGAACTCGATGTGTTGGGAATGTTTCGGTGCGATGAGGGCGCCGTGACGAGTCGTTATGTCAGATGAGCGCTGCGGCAAGGGCTTCGGGATCCTCAACCGAGACCCAGAGCGCGGAATGGTCGCGCGGCCCGATGACTCGCTTCACCTTTTGTTCGAACTCGATGCACAACCCGAGTTCGTGGTTGGTGCCGAACGTGAGGCCGTCATCGCTGAAGCTGAGGCGCAGGCCCACCGCCGTGTACCAGCGGTGCGGCCCGGTCGCCTTCGTCGCCACGATGTTGTCAAGGGGCGTCTCGACCGAGGAGCGTCCGAAGGTTGCTCGCATCGTTGTGTCATTGACGGTCACCCCGTCGGTCTTGCGAAGGCCAAGCGGCAAGAGGAGAAGCTTCCAGCGGTGATCACGTGCATACGGAAAGAACTGCTCGGCCATGGCCACAGACTACGACCACCCCGGATGGGGTGTTCCGTGACGTCCCACCAATCGCTAGCTTCAAGCGATGGCCTTCACCATTCGCAGCACGATCATGCAGACCCCCGAGGTCGGGCGGCTCGAGGTACAGCGTGATGTCGAGATCGTGGTCGACGACAAGGGGATGATCGAGTCGGTGAACGAGCCGACCTCGGATCAGGTTGACGTTGCGGTGCCGACGACGACGGTCTTGATTCCCGGCCTGATCGACACGCATATTCATGCGCCGCAGTGGCCCCAGCTGGGAACCGGCCTCGATTTGCCGCTCGAGAATTGGCTGTTCGAGAACACGTTCCCACTTGAGAAGCGTCTGACCGACCCGGTGTTCGCTGCAGAGGTGTGGCCAGCGATGGTGCAGACGCTGCTCGCCCACGGCACCACGACGGCCACCTACTACGCCACGGTGAGCGTTGAGACCACGACATTGCTCGCCGAAACTTGCGTTCGGCTCGGACAACGGGCATTCGTTGGGCGAGTTGCGATGGACCACCCCGAGGGCACACCCGACTGGTACCGAGATGCGGATGCAGCGTCTGGCATCGCGGCATCGGCTGCCTCGATCGAAGCCATCGGGGCGCTGGGGTCGGGTCTGGTGGCCCCGATTATCACGCCGCGCTTTACGCCGGCATGTACCGACGAACTCCTCCGCGGTCTGGGTGATCTCGCAGCGACAACGGGTGTTCGGGTGCAGACACATTGTTCAGAGAGTGACTGGGAGCATGGATATGCACTCGAGCGTTTTGGGATGTCGGACACCAACGCGCTCGATGGATTTGGCCTCGTTCGTGACCACACGGTGATGGCGCATGGCGACCACCTTGGTGACAGCGACATGGCGACGCTGCAGAAACGGGGCGCAGGCGTCGCTCACTGTCCGCTCTCGAACGCCTACTTCGCGAACGCCGTGTTTCCGGCCAGGCGAGCCCTCGCAGCGGGGGTCCGTCTCGGGCTCGGCACCGATATTGCCGGAGGCGCTCGCCCTGACATGTTTTCGCAATGCGCCGATGCGGTGACGATGTCGCGACTGCTCGAAGATGGCGTCGATGCCCAACTCGAGTCGTGTGACCGTGGCGTCGAGGATTCGCGGATCTCAATCCTCGACGCGTTTTGGATGGCGACCCGTGGTGGCGCTGAACTCCTTGGGATCGACGCAGGGTTGCTTGAACCCGGTCGACCGTTCGACGCCATTGCGATCGACACTGCGCGAGTCGGCTCTGCGCTTCGTCTGTGGCCCGAGGTCGATAACGACGAGCGGGCCTTCGAAAAAATTGTGCGGCTTACCACGCCCGCGGACATCGAGAAAGTGTGGGTCGCCGGCCAACACGTCGCGGGGACGGTGGCTCCCACGCGTTGCTGATGAGCTATCGCCGATGTCGAGATGATCCACATGTTTGCGCATCAGATCGGCTTCCCGGTTGGCGGCAACGGGGCCGATACCTGGCGTGACTTCACCAACGCTGAACAGCAAGATCCTGACGCCGACCAGTCTTCACATTCAGAGTGTTCCGGCCTCGACGGCGATTGCCGACACCGTGTTTGCGTGGGTGGTTACCTGCTCTGTGGTCAGGTCGCCGCCCGGTAGTTCTACAATAAACGGGACGCCATCTTGGTCGCTCAGTTCGTCGCGTGCCCATGTGGCGGCAATGCCGGTGTACACGCCGCCGTCGCAACAGTCGGCGAGAGGAAGCCCGCTGAGCTCGGCGTAGCGAGCTCGGATTCGGCCGTCTCGTCCCGACGACGGGATGATGAGGTTGGCGTCCTGGTGATACCAAATGGCGACATCGGGTCGAAGTTGGGAGACGAAGGCGACCATCGATCGAGTTTCGGGTTCGCTCGCTGCGGCGGTGCCCGCATACTGCCCATCACCGGGTTGACCGATTGGGCTCCAACGAAATGGGAAGTTTCGGTTGAGGTCGACCTGATTGGCATTGTGCCGGTCTTGGGCGGCCTGACCGTCGGGGTTCATCGACTCGATCAGCCAGAGCTCGACGCCCTCGGGGCCGGTACCTGCCAGTGAGCGCCTGCGCAGGTCATCGATGATCGGCACGCCGCCGTCCTCGTTGCCGTGAATCACGCCGATCACGAGCACCCGGTGGCCGCCGACGGCACCGAATCGCTCGGCGGTGATCGGGCGGCCTTCAACCGACGTGCCCACAAGCAGCAACGGCGCTGAGAGGTCGAGCGATTGTGCTGGCCCGGCGGGCGGCAGCGTCGTTGTGGTCGTTGTGGTCGTTGTGGTCGTTGTGGTGGATGTTGTGGTCGTCGTCGGTGGTGCGGTTGTGGGCGTCGCTCCCGTGGTGGCAGCGCTCGGCGCATTCGATGCGGTGTCGGTGCGCAGTTCGAAGATCGCCCCCTCGGTGGTGGCCGGGGCAGCAGTGGAGCTCGCAGTTGGCGACACGGCCGCGTCGGAGTCTGAGCCGGTCGAGCAGGAGGTGGCCAACAGCGCGGCGGTCGTGATCACAATGGCCCAGTGGTGTCGCATGGCGTCAGTCTGGCCGACGCGCCCGAGCGAACTGGTTGAGACCCCAGTCGAGTGGCCCGTATTATCTCCGCACCGAAAGCATCGATCTGGCAGAGTCTCGAACATGGCGATCGACTTCGCCCTCACTCTGGAAATCGAAGCACTTCCGATGCGCACCCGAGCGTTCGTGACCGACGTGATCAAGCTGATCGAAAACGAACTCGAGGGACACGGTCCCGGCGGCGGGCGCGGCGCGCCGCTCACCGGTGGCGACCGTTTCCGTCAGCTCGTTGAGCTGCGCAAGGCGGCCTTCAAGGAAGGTATCTGGTTGCCTCACATGCCTTAGGAGTGGGGTGGCATGGCCCTCGTTCACGCGGAGCTCGCGACGGTGTAAGCCGCAGCGGCAAAGGAGCGCGACGGCCCGTGGGTGTTCAACTGCCAGGCATCCGACGAATGCAACATGCACACGCTGCCCATTGGGGTATTGATGAGCAAAAGGAGGAGTATCTCAGGCCGCTGTGTGACGGAACGAGCAAAGGGTCGTGCTTCGCGATGACCGAACCCGAAGTGGCTGGTTCCGACCCCACCCTCATCGAGACCAGCGCATATGAAGACCGCGACGAATGGGTCATCAACGGACAGGTGGTCCATTTCGAACGCCCGGCGCGCCAGCTTCGCGATCCTGGTGGGTTGCCCCGAGCACCGTCCTGAGATTCCCCAAGCGGCCAACTCTGCATTCCTCGTCGACTTGCCCCAGGAGGGCTGGAACGACGTGCGCGGATTCGAGACGATGCACAGCGGAACCGGCCACAGCGAGATCCTCATCACCGACCTCCGCGTCCACAAGAACCAGATGCTGGGTGGACGCGACGAAGATTACCTGCTCGGCCAGTATCGGCTGGGCTCGGTTCGCCGATGGCGCCGTCGAAGTCCATCACATGCGCATTACTCGGCGCACCATCGCCGCATACACCGATGAAGGCTCAACTCGCCGGGGAACTGGAAACCTCCCGGTCTGAGCCAGGTTCTCAGGGAATCAGACGGTATCGAAGTAGCAGTTGCAGATGTCGAACGATCGGCGATCTGTCGGGTTGCTCGCGAACAGCGAGAAACCAGCGATGCCTTCACCACGGTCGCCGACCGCGACGAATCGAATCTCGCCGCCGTCGGGAAACGAGACAACGTTGTTGTGAGCTGGCAAGCCGATCACTTCAGCCCAACGTTGCGCCATGGCCGGCGGATCGTTTGCCTCGATCGTTACGGCCAGCACTGCTTCAACGCGGTCCTTGGCGACGTGGTCGCGCCAGCTCGGACCGGCCCATGGCCATTCGCCCCACGTCTCGGTTTCGTCGATCGACAAGATGGCGCCCCCAACATCGCCAGGGTGCAAGTGCAGGCCGACGACGCCGGGAGCGGTCGCTTCGAAGACAACGCGCGTGCCGAGTGCGTCGAGCCGTTGCCGGACCGTTGCGAGGTCATCGACCTCGACGATGACCATGTACCCGCTGTCGCCGCCTCGCCGTTCGAGATGTCTGCCAGCCGTGGTCTCCGGTTCGGTGGGGG
>JBLFZD010000035.1:0-17836 GCA_047610085.1 Ilumatobacter sp.
GATCATCTTGGGTGTAGACGTGCATTTCGACGGCTCCGGCGAGCTGTTGTAGCACGGGCACGACCATTTGGCAGGTCTCGCAGTCTCGCTTCACGACGATCACGATGCCATCGGGGAGGATCGGAGCGTCGGCCAACGGAGCGCCGCTTTGGTCGTCGGGTACGAGCGCTCGGCCGGTGTCTGATGTGGTGGTCATGCGAGGAACTCCAGGATTCGAGCGTTGATGGCGGTGGGATCTTCAAGGTGTAAGAAATGTGCGAGCCCATCGATGATTTCGATCGACACCGGAGCATCGTTGGGTCGGTCTCCAATCATTTCACGCGCTGACTCGGCCACTTCTGCACCGATGCACCCGTCATTGGCCCCATGGAGGTAGAGGAGTGGTTGGGGCGGCACGAACGACGTGGCGGATTGAACATCGGCCAGGTCATCACGCACACCCACTCCATTCAACGCCGCCCGGTAGTAGCCGATCGCGGCAGCAAGGTTCGCGGGTTCGTCGAGGGCCGCTTTGACGCCGAGGAGATCCTCTGTGGCGTCGTACCCCGGTGACCAGTCGTTCCAGATCATGTCGATGAAGGCGAGATTGTCGGCGGGCACGATCATGTCGGCCAGTGGGTGCTGGAAAAAGAACATGTACCAACTGCGCTTCAGTTGCGCAGGATTCGTGATGAAGGCCGAACCGAGAGCGGGGCCGGGAGGGACGGCAAGCCCGACGACTCGCTCCCATCGATCAGGTTCGAAGGCAGCGGCCCCATATGCGATCGGTGCGCCCCAGTCATGTCCGATGATCGTTGCCCGGTGATCTCCGGCAAGTTGTTCGTGGACGGCGATCATGTCAAGGGACGAAGCGCCGGTTTGGACGCAGCCATCGTCAGGGATCGAGCTTGGTGCGTACCCTCGCAGGAAGGGTGCGGCAACGCGCCAACCGGCCAACTCGAGGTCCGTAATCAGGTGACGCCAGGTATGCGCGCTATCGGGAAATCCGTGCACACAGATGGCGAGTGGACGGGTGTGGTCGTCGATCGATGCCGAAACAACGCATTCGATCTCGACCCCTCCCGACGTGAAACGGCGACGATCGGTCATGACGAGCGACCGTAGCGCTCCGTCGTCGTATCGATCTCACCCGCGGCTGGCGCCGTACCCAACACGCCGCTCGAATGGGGCTGCGGCACCGATCGGACAACGCTGCGACGAACTTCACACCGCTCCTCTTTCTCGTGAGCGTGCCGTCGCGGCCTAACATTCGACGTATCGAGGATTCACTTGCGCACGAGGCCGGCACGACCGGCATGTCTGTGTTGTTTCATGGCGTCCGTGGGTCAACTCCATGTCACGGGCCAGACATCATGCGTTACGGGGGTAACACATCGTGCGTTTCGATTGATATTCCCGGCTCGGACCCGATTTTACTTGACCTCGGAACCGGCTTGAGATACTTCGGTGCGACGCAACCGGCAGACAAACCTTTTCGTGGAACGTGCTTGCTGAGTCACCTCCACTGGGACCACATCCAGGGTTTGCCGTTCTTCACACCCTTACTGAAGACCGGCGCACTCGTCACCGTCTACGCGCCAGCCCAAGACGACGGGACCACGGTTGCATCTGTTTTTGCGAGCACGATCAGGCCGCCGCTTTTTCCCATCGACTTGGCGGTGTTGCCCGGTGAAATTGTGTTCGTCGATGTTGCCAATGATGACTTTGTGCTCAACGAGGGAACCGATGCCGAAGTTCGAGTGAAGTCACGAGTGATCCCCCATGTCGGGCGGACCCTCGGATACCGAATCGAATGGGGTGACTATTCCGTTGCTTACCTGAGCGATCATCAACAACCGTGTGACGGTTCGCTCACCGCAACCGACGGGGCACTTGAGCTCTGTCGAGACGTCGACCTACTAATTCACGACGCGCAGTACACGGTTAATGAGTTCGACATGAAATGTGATTGGGGCCACTGCACCGCCGACTATGCGCTGTGGCTGGCAGCGGAGTCCGGCGCGAAACAGTTGGCGTTGTTTCACCACGATCCGAGTCATCACGATGACCAGCTCGACCTACTGGTTGCTGCAGCGAAGACCGTTGGTGAGTCGCTCGGCGTTGAGGTCTTTGGAGCATTCGAGGGTCTGTCCGTCGTCTTGGGCGGCTGACCCGTTGACTTCTCGCCGGCGAACGCAGTCGGTGGCATCGGGCCCCACCACCGGTCATCACAGTTAGGTGTTGGCGAGCAGGAAGGCGAGAGTCCGGGCTTCGTCACGCCATGCCTCGTAGCGGCCGGTTGGGCCGCCGTGACCAGCGCCCATTTCAGTGCGCATCACGATTGGGCGGCTGCCCGTGTTGACTTCGCGGAGCCGGGCCACCCACTTGGCTGGCTCGTGCACGCTCACCCGGGGGTCGTGTAATCCAGCGGTGACATACACGGCTGGATAGTCGGCGGGGGTCGTGTTGTCATAGGGGGAGTAGGCGAGCATCACCGATGCGAACGGTTCGGTTCGCGGGTCTCCCCATTCTTCCCATTCGGTGACCGTGAGCGGCAGTGACGGATCACTCATCGTGTTGACGATGTCGACGAAGGGCACTTCAGCGACGACCGAGGAAAACAAGTCCGGACGCTGTGTCATGCACGCTCCGACGAGAAGACCCCCCGCTGAACCTCCGCGGATTGACAAACGGCCTGAGGCGACGAAGCCGGCATCGACGAGGTGCTGAGCCGAGGCAATCGTGTCGTCGAATGTGTGCTGCTTGTTCTCAAGCTTGCCGTCGGTGTACCAGTTGCGGCCGAGTTCGCCTCCGCCTCGGGGATGAGCGAGAGCCCAGACCATCCCGCGATCGAGCAACGACAGCCGAGCAACCGAAAACCATGGCGGCATGGAGGCCTCGTATGACCCGTAGCCGTAGAGGCAACCAGGCGCAGTTCCATCGAATGGTGTATCGACGTGGCGGACGATATCGAGCGGTACGTGTGCGCCGTCGGGCGCCGTGGCCCAGACACGTGTGGCGACGTACGAGTCGAGGTCGACATTGGGCGTGGGAATCTGGCGGAGCAGCGTTCGTTCCGCGGTGACGACGTCCTCGTCGTACAAGGTGCCGGGCGTGGTCATCGATTGCATGCCGAATCGAAGCGTGGTGGATGTCCACTCGGGATTGGCCGACGGATTCACATCGTGGGGTTCGTCACCGAGGTCGATGACACGTTCTGAGCCATCTCGGAACAACAGTCGAAGTCGGGGTTGGGCATCGAGCCACTCGTACACGACCAGATGGGTCTCGAACGGCTCGACGCCGATGACCCGTCGGCCGGGAACGTGAGCCACGAATTCGGTCCACACGGACGGATCGTTGAGCTCGGCGTCGGCGTCAGCCTGCAAGATCCGGAAGTCGTCGGCCCCACCTGAGTTGGTGACCATCACGAAGCGGTCGCCCCAGTCATCGACCTGGTACTCGATCCCGTCGACTCGAGGCTGGACGACCACTGCGTCGCTGGTGGGGTCGGACGAGGGGATCAGCCGGACCTCGGCACTAGTTTTGGAGCCGCAGTGGATGACGATCCATGCGTCGGATCGAGTCTCACCAATCTCGACGAAAAACCGTTCGTCATCTTCTTGAAACACGAGTATGTCGGGATCGAGCGAGCCCACGACGTGCCGCCACACCTGAAATGGCCGTTCCTGGTCGTCGGCGCGCACGTAGAACAACAGCGAGCCATCAGCCGACCAGGCCGTCCCCGCATTGGCGACTTCGGCAATGTGATCGTCAAGGTCAGTGAACAACCCGTCGTCGGTGAAGCGGCGGATCCGCATGTCGTAGCGCTCATCGCCGGTGATGTCGGTCGACCAGGCGAACATCGTGTGATCGTGAGATGCGTCGAATGCTCCGACATCGAAATAGTCGTCGGCGCCCGCGCGCTCGGCCTCGATATTCTCGTCGAGCAGAATGAATTTCGTGGCGTCGTCGCTTGAGCGTCCGCGGTGATGGCGTCCGTAGCTGTCTCCCTCCAACGTTGACCCGACGTACCACCAGCCACCGTTCATCACCGGCGTCGACTGGTCCGTTTCTTGAACGCGCGACTTGATGTCGGCGAAGATCGCTTCGGTTGTTTCGTCGTGCCCGGCGAACCAGGCGTCACCGAACTGGTTTTCGGCCTCGAGGTACTCGATGAGCTGGGGGTCTTCCACGTCGACCATCCAGGCCCATGGATCCGAAACCTCGCCGGTCGGGCGCTGCCACAGATGATCTCTGCGGGGTGCAACCGGTGCGGTGGTCGTCGGCGAGTTGCTTGCTGTGACGCTTGGCGGGGTGGGGTGGTTCTGTTCGCTCACGGTCGAGCCAATGTACGCAGTCAGCGGTACGGTTCGTCGTTGTCATGCGTGTGTGGATCGATCAAGACCTCTGTACCGGAGACGGAATTTGTGTCGATCACTGCGATGATGTTTTCGTTCAGCTCGAGGACGGAATTGCGTATGTCGCTGAGAACAGGGCTCCGTGCAACGATCCTGGCGGCTCCGGCAGCCTTGCCCAGGTGCCTCCCCGTCACGTCGACTCGGTCATCCACGCAGCCGAAATGTGTCCAGGCGAGTGCATTTTTATCGAGATGGACGTTCCGGTCGGAGCGCTCACTTCCGACGGAGATATCGCCGCGGCATGAGTCAGGTCACGAGCCGGACGTCCCGTCTCGTTGGTGTGACTGTGCGTTGGTAGATAATCGGTTCAGTAGGCACCCGTGCGATCGGTACAGTGTTGTGACGACCGGATTGTCGGTCGGCACGTGGTTCAGTCCACTGGAGTGTTCCGATGACCCGTTTCGATCCTGATCTCGGTACGAACTGCCGTGAGGCATCGCACGAAGGCGTCGAAAACGCCGTCGAATCAAAAAAGGGCATCGACAACGGTGTTGTTGAGCACATTTCATTGTGGAAGGGCGAACCAAGCTGGATGAGTCAGCTGCGCCTTGGTTCGCTGCGAGCGTTCGACTCGAAGCCGATGGCGGAGTGGTTTGCGGTGAACATGCCTGAAATCGACTTCGATGACATCCAGTGCGACATGGGCACCTCAGGCGCTCAGACCGGCGAGCGGGACGAGTCCGAGGTGGGGTACCGCAAGGTCCGCGAAGACCTCGAAGAGCGGGGGATCCTGTTCTGCGACATGGACGGTGCAGTGCGCGAGCATCCGCATCTGGTTCATGAGTATTTGGCCAGGATCGTTCCGCCCGGTGACAACAAGTTCGCGGCGCTCAACACCGCGGTATGGTCGGGCGGCACCTTTATCTACGTCCCGCCGAACGTCGACGTCGAGATACCGCTGCAGGCTTCCTTCCGGGGTAACTCTGAGTATGCGGGGCAGTTCGAACGCACGCTGATCATTGCTGACAAGGGTTCGAAGGTGCACTACATCGAAGGATGTTCGGCTCCCGTGTACTCCAAGGATTCCGTGCGCTCAGCGGTGGTCGAAGTCGTGGTGAAGGAAGATGCGCGCGTGACCTACACCACCATTCAAAACTGGTCGAAGAACGTCTACAACCTCGTCACGAAGCGGGCTCGAGTTGAAGCTCGCGGTCACATGGAGTGGATCGACGGAAACATCGGCTCTCGGCTCACCATGACGTACCCGACCGTTCACCTCGTTGGCGATGGAGCGTCGGGCGAGGTGTTCTCGCTCGCATACGCCGGTGAGGGCCAGCACCAGGACGTTGGGGCCAAGATGATCCACGCAGCACCGAACACCACATCGAAGATCGTGACGAAGTCGATCAGCAAAGACGGTGGAATCACGACGTATCGCGGTCTGGTACGTATCGACGAGGGATCGACCGCAGCGAAGAACCACATCGAATGTGATGCACTGATCCTCGATGACGACTCGGTCAACAGGACTCGGCCATGCACCGAGATTGGTGAACCTGACGCTCAGATCAGCCACCAGGCAACGGTGTCGAAGATCACCGACGACCAGCGCTTCTATCTGATGTCTCGGGGCCTCACCAACGAGCAGGCGATCGCCATGATCGTGAACGGCTTCATCGAGCCGATCACCAGGATGCTGCCGATGGAGTACGCCGTTGAGTGGTCGAGATTGATCGAGATGCACGTGCATGGGTCGGTCGGCTGACTTTTTCTCTGTGAGGTTGGCTCGGTCGTCGGGCTGGCGCTTGATCAGCTGTTTTCTGGGTAACTGAATCGATGTGGCGCGGCTGGGTCGGCGCCGTTGGCTGCTCCGGTGTTTGTGCCTGTTTATGATCGTGGTGGTTGGGCTCCGGATGACGGAACTAGCCTTGCGGTATGCCAATGCGGACGGAGTGCAAGAACTTCGAATCCCGGTCGTACCCAAACGGCGACACCGTACGGAAGTGCAATGTCGACCTCGCGCCTGAGGCTCCGTGGCGGTGCCCGCAGAACTGTTCGGGATACGAGCGCCGTCTCGCCGATGCGGCGTGGACACATGGGACGCTGGTGGTACCTCCGACGCCGCCGGAACCAGCTGGTCTCGACGACGGCTCCGCGGCAGCGGTACTCGATGCGGCGGAGGGCATTCTCAACGCCGTTGGGTCCGATGTGATGGCCGAGGTTGAAGCCGAACGGATCGCCGCGTCGAAGCAGGGCTTCTTTAAGCGGTTCTTCAAACGCGGGTCCTGAAGTTCACGCCTCTGGTCATGCAACCCGGTGGGGTCGGAACATTGGGTGGGCTCGGCGTAGCGTCTCGCGATGAGCTGGACCGAGTTTGACGGAGCACTTCAATGCGATTTCGAATTTGGGAGTTTTCGTGAGGCGTTTGCCTTCATGACGCGTGTTGCGTTTATTGCCGAAGACCTCAACCATCATCCGGAATGGTCGAATGTCTACAACCGAGTCTCGATTTCGTTGACCACCCATGATCGTGGCAGCACGGTGACCGACAACGACCGGACGATGGCAGCAGCGATCGATGAACTCGTCGGCTGAGCCGACGGTCGCCGCCGTTCATACCGATCCAGAGGGCGGTCGTCAGCGTTCGTTCCCTGGACGACGTGTTGTGGCTGGCTGCTTTCTGGTGCTTATGGTCAACTCGGGGCTCGCGTTTTATGGGCTCTCGGTGTACCTCAATGCCTTCAGCAAGGAACAAGATTGGCCGCTCAGCTCGATCTCGTTTGCGATCACGATCTTCTTCGTTGTCGGGGGCTTGTTCGGCTTGTTCGCCGCTCGGCTGATCGTTCGGTTCGATGTGCGCAGCGTCATCATTGCCGGAGCGTTTATCGGCGGGGCCTCGCTCGCTGCGGTCGGTCAGGTCACAGCGCAGTGGCAGCTGTACATCGCGTATGCGTTCTTCGCAGTCGGATATGCGCTCTGCGGCCTTGTGCCGATGACCACCGTGGTGACGAGGTGGTTCCATCAGAAACGATCGGTGGCGTTGTCGGTCGCGTCGACAGGCCTTTCGGTCGGAGGGATCGTGATCACGCCGTTTGCGAAACAACTCATCGATGACAACCAACTTGCGGCGAGCACACCATGGCTCGGTTTGGCGTTCGTGGTGATCATCGTGCCTGTGACGCTGCTGCTGGTGCGCCCCGATCCGGTCGCCGATGGATTCGCACCGGATGGTGAACGTCTCGCCAAAGGCGCTACGCCACCTGCGCCCGTTGGAGTTCCTTACAGCGTCGCAACGGACACTCGGTTCTATCGAGCTGTCACCTACGGGTACGTGCTCGCCCTGGGCTCACAGGTCGGGGGAATCCAGCAGCTGGTGAAACTGGTGGAGGATCGAACGGACGAGTCGACCGCTCAGTTTGCAATCACTGCACTCGCCGCGACTTCGGTGGTCGCTCGGCTGGTGGGTGGCCGTCTCGTGAGCATCATGCCGATGATGCGGTTCACTGTGATTCTCGCCGGATTGCAGACTCTCGCCATGATTGGCCTCGGGCTCTCGCAACCGACCGCGCTGATCTTCTTGTCAATCGTTCTCTTTGGTGTGACCATAGGAAACCTCCTCATGCTGCAACCGTTGCTGATCGCTGAACGATTCGGCGTGCTCGACTACCCGCGGATCTTTGGCCGGTCGCAAGCGATCACGATTGTTGGCGTCGCTGGAGGACCATTGCTGATCGGGTGGTTGTTCGACGTATTCGGCTCCTATGAGGTTCCGTACCTGGCCGCGGCAGTGGTGTCGGCTGCGGGTGCATCGATCTTGTCGAGAGCGGGTCCCGCTACGTTTTCCCCTGATGACTGACGCAGACGAAACCCCGCTTCACCGCAACGTGGCCAAAGTGATCGCCGCCGGAGCTGAGCTTGGTGTCACCGTCGAGCCGCGCAGCTATCCCCAAGGCGCAAAGACTGCCCAGGATGCAGCGGACGCCATTGGAGTTGGGGTTGGTCAGATCGTGAAGAGCCTGATCTTTGGGGTTGCTACGGGGCCGGACGCCGACGCGGACCTCGAACTCGTTCTTGCCTACGTGAGCGGTTCGAACCAGCTCGACGAGAAGAAGCTTGCGGCTGCAGCCGGTGCACGCAAGTGCAAGCGTGTGGACGCCGACACGGTGCGTTCGGCAACGGGCTTCCCGATCGGTGGTGTCCCACCGTTTGGGCACAATACGCCGCTGCGAATCTTTATCGATCCCGACCTGTTGCAATACGACGAGGTCTGGGCTGCTGCGGGGACCTGGCATGATGTGTTTGGAATTGCGCCAGGCGAACTGGCCGCTGCGAGCGGCGGTACGATCACGGACCTTCGGCGATCGGTGTCTCAGCCTGGGTCCCGTTGAGCGTCGCATTGCGCGCTCCGTGGTGGACACTGTCGTCGTGATGGCCTCGTCGGCGAGCTAAAAGTTTGTCAGCAACTCACCAACGTTGTGGTCGGCGGCGGCAATCACTGGACGTAGGTGAAGTTGCTCGAGCAGCTCAGCGCCGCGGTCGTTGCCGCCTTGCAGATCACTCGTGATCACCTGGGCTGGGCACTGGTGCAGCAAACACACGCGGTACTCCAGGAGCGCTTGGTCATACGTGAAATCGATGCCGGCCGCGCTGATCAGACCGACATAGTGGTTGATTAATCGATCTTCGTTCGAGCGTCGCAACTCGGTCGTCATCGAACCGGACAGCAGGTTGGCCACGTCCCACATGCCGATGTGGCGCGTCGACAATTGAAAGTCGATGACGGTGACGGCGTCGTCCCCATCGGGGCCGCCGAACAAGTAGTTCTCTGCGCGGCAGTCGGTGTGGGTCAGGGTCGAGGTGCCAACGGTGACTGCGTAGTCGAGTAGGTCGACGTAGCGTTCGCAGGCCGCGCCGATCACGGCCATGAAGTCGTCGGTGATCTTCCCAGCAAAGTGCTCGGCGAATGCAGGGAACAGCGCTGTGGCCATCGCTCCACCACCTTTGTACAGCTCGTTGTTCATCGGCGGGAGCCAGGCGAGCGCGTCAAGTTCGGCGTCGCGGCCCCAGTACTGGGCATGGAGCGGAGCGATGGTGGAGATGATCTTCTCCGCCTCCTCGACGCTGAGTCCGTCGATCTGGTTGGGCGTTGTCGCTCCGGCGATGTCTTCGATGAGCAAAACGAACGGTACGCCTGTCTCGGAAGCATCGACGTGATAGGGCGCAGGGACGCGAACGTTGAGGTTGCTTGAGACCCCCCGATAGAAGTTCACCTCACGAAGGTAGAAGCCCATCATCGTGGCGAGGAACTGGTTCTCTTCGGACGATGATGCGCACTTGGCAACCAGGGTGGCCGGGCCGCGTTGACCGCTGGTGTAGCTCAGCGTCAGACGGGCCAGTTCTCCGAGTATTCCGACGCCTTCACCGAAGTGGACGAGCGTGAACGACTCGATCGTTCCGAATTCGTCGTCGAGTACATCGTTGAGCCACTCGACCGTGATGTGGTCGACCTGAGCGGGAATCGGTGTGACGGGCATCAGAGCAAACTAACCGACTGGTCACTTCCTTCCCGATCTTGAAGGTCGCTTGAGGCTCACGCGCCCGAGCCAAAGGTTCCTTCGGGAATGGCGATGAAGATTGCTGTGGAGCGTGTGACGATCTGTGGGGAAGCACCATCGGCGACGGCCGAAAGTTCACCGGACATGAAGAGCTTGCGACCCTCGCGTCGATCGAGGCGCACCCGACACTCGAGCGGGGTGCCGATTGGGACACCGTGTTCGTAACGAATAGTGAGCGTTCCGGTGAATGCGGCCTGTCCTTCGATGGTGAGGACAAAACCGAACACGTCGTCAAAGAGCGCTGAGACGATTCCACCATGGCTGCGTCCAGGCGCCCCTTCATGCGCAGCGCCGAGCGTCACGAGACCGACAGCCTCGTTGGCGTGGCGTACGATGCGAACATCAAGTCCATACGGCGCAGCACGTCCCGACACGGGTCGTTCGTCGAACGAGAACATCTCTTCGCCGTCGCCTGGTGCTGGGCCCCAATCACCGTTGGGGCGCTCGATCTCACGAGTCCGCCGACCACCCGCGGCAATGCGCTCGCGGATGTCGGCAAGCTGCAGCGTGGCCGCATCGAGTTCGGGCGCTGAGACGTGATGTCCTGAGATTGCGTGGCCCAAGGCGCGGAACTCGCGACCGAGCGCAATGCGCGCGACAGCGAGGTCAGCAGGCAGCGACGAGCTCACGCGTCGTCGGCAGGGGGCTCAGCGGCTAACAGGATCGCGTTGGCGAGCGTGTTCCAGGACAACACGGCGCACTTAATGCGCACAGGAAACTTCACCACGCCCTGGAGAGCTTCGAGGTCGCCCAGGTCAATATCAGCGTCGCGCTCAGTGAGTTCGGAAACCTCGATACCCATCATCGATCTGAAGCGGCGAATGATTGCGTTGACGTCGCTGACCGGCTTGCCCTTGATCGCGTTGGTCATCATCGATGCCGACGACTGAGAGATCGAGCAGCCTTGACCGCCGATCTTGATGTCGTTTACGACGGCGTTGTCACCGGTTCCCTCGACGTCGAGGTACACGATGATTTCGTCACCGCACAGCGGATTGTGGCCGTCGACCTTGACCGCTGGTGGCTCGAGCTCACCTCGGTTACGGGGCGTGCGGTAGTGATCGAGAATTATCTCGCGGTAGAGGTCTTCAAGTGCTGGCATGGCTGTGGTCCTTCGACTGTTGAATCGATGTGGGTCCGGCTCAGAACCCGAAGATATCGCTGGCGCTGTCGAGGCCGTCGGCAAGCGAATCGATGTCGGCCTCATCGTTGTACAAATAAACGCTTGCCCTCGTGGTGGCATTGACGCCAAGGGTTTTCATGAGTGGCTTCGCACAGTGGTGGCCGGCCCGGACGCAAACGTTTTTCTCGTCGAGCACTTGGCTGACGTCGTGAGGGTGGAGATCACGGAACGTAAAGCTGAATACGCCACCGCGGACCTCGACGTTGTCGGGACCGAAGATGGTGATTTCGTCGCCGAATCGGCCGTTGAGTGTGTCGAGGGCGTACCGCGTCAGTTGCATCTCGTGGTGGCGGATGTTGGCCATGCCGATGTCTTCGAGGAACTCGACCGCTGCGGCAAGCCCGACTGCCTCGACGATTGGTGGTGTGCCCGGTTCAAACTTCGCCGGCACCGGCGCAGTGGTGAAGCCGTCGAACGTGACCGTGTCGATCATGTTGCCACCACCCATGAACGGCGGCATGGCATCGAGGATTTCCATCTTGCCCCAGAGCATTCCAATGCCCGTCGGGCCACACATTTTGTGGCTGGAGAACGCAACGAAGTCAGCATCCCAGTCCTGTACATCAGTGACGTTGTGAGGAACGAACTGGCAGGCGTCGACGACGGCGAGCGCTCCGACCTCGTGAGCTGCAGCGCAGAGCTTCTTGGTCGGCGGGATCGTGCCGAGCACATTGCTCATTGCCGTAAATGAGAGGACCTTGGCACCGACGAGCAATTCGTCGAGGTTCGAGAGGTCAAGTTGCCCATCGTCGGTGAGGCCAATCCACCGAATCTCGATGCCGCGCTCTTGAACGAGCATTTGCCAGGGGACGATGTTGGCGTGGTGCTCCATCGCTGTGAGCACGACCACATCGCCCTTGGTCAGGTTTGCTCGCCCCCATGCCATGACGATGAGGTTCATCGCCTCGCTGGCGTTCTTGGTGAACACCACTTCGTCGGCCGATTGTGCATTGATGAGTCGAGCTATCGCCGTCCGACCGGCCTCGTAGGCCTCGGTCGCCTCTCCCGCAAGCCGATACGAACTACGGTTGATCGGTGCGTACGACGTTTCCATGAACGATGACATCGCGTCAATGACTTGGCGTGGCTTCTGGGACGTGTTTCCGGAGTCGAGGTAGACGAGCGGCTCGTTGTCGATGGTGCGATCGGCCAGGAGCGGAAATTCCTTGCGGATTGTGTTCACGTCGTAGTCGGTGTTGCCAGCCATGGTCAGACCATCGCCCCAACGCAGAAGGACTGGTCACGATGGCGTTCGAGTTTCTCGGCTAACGCCATGTCGTCGCTCTGGACAATTCGGCCATCGACCATAATGTGAACGTGGTCGGGTGCAACTTTGTCGATCAGGTGGTGGTCGTGGGTGATGAGTACGACGCCTATCGAGTCGTGGTCGGCGCGAACTTCACGAATGCCGGTGGCCACGAATCGGAGCGTGTCGTCGTCGAGGCGTGAATCGCTGTGGTCGAGAATGGCCAACGCTGGTTTCAGAATGGCCATCTGCATGATCTCGTTGCACTGCTTCTCGTACGGTGAAAAGTCTTCGTTGAGGTGTCGATCAGCGAAGCCGGAATCCAGCCGAAGACGCTGCATCCAGTCCGTGGCCGCAAGGCGAAGCTTGGAGACGGAGTGGTCTATTCCCCCTCGGGCGCGGAGCGCCTGGTGCAGGAATTCGATGACCGAAAGACCAGGAACTTCTTGCGGATGCGCGAACGCAAGGAACAGACCAGCTTTCGCCCGCTCATCGACCGGCCACTCGGTGATGTCATCGCCTCGATACGTGATGATCCCGGTGGTGACTTCGTATTTGGATGATCCCATCAGGGTGGAGCCGAGTGTGGACATGCTCGAGTCTTCCGAGCCGATAATGGCGTGGACTTCACCCGGGTTGACCGTGAGATTGAGACCCTTCAGGGTCTCCCGGCTGGTTGCCTCGGCCTCGGGATCGGCGAGTCGTGCGTGGAGATCATTAACGTGAAACAGGGGAGTGGTCACAACCTCGATTCTACGTGAGGTTTCCTCTGCCCGTGACGTGCAGACCGGATCTGATCGACCCTTCTGGTAGCAGGGCGTCGTAGCATGATTGCCAATGGCTGACCGTGTGGAGCGACTGACAAACCTGTTGGCAGTGCTGCTCGAGACTCGACTTCCTCTTTCGCTGACCGACATTTCATTGGCGATGGTTGGGCAGTACCCGCACGATGTGAAAGCCCGGCGGCAGGCCTTCGAGCGCGACAAGCTCGCACTTCGCGAGATTGGTGTCCCGATCGAGATGGAGACGCGGGTCGGTGACGAATTTGCTGGCCAGAGCTTGTACCGCATAAATCGAGCGTCGTACGAGCTCGAAGACCTCAAATTGGAGCCTGACGAGATGCGAGCGCTGCAAGTCGCAGTGGCAACGGTGCGGACCGATTCGGGAGTCGGTGGGGACGCGATTCTCAAACTTGGCGGGGTCGCGTTGGGGTCGGAGCGGCCGGTGGTGTCGACGGTGCTTCCGGACCGGCCCGAGTTGCCGGTCATCCGAACGGCCGTTGCGCAACGAGCCCCCGTGACGTTCAGATACCGGGGGGAGGATCGAACCGTTGAACCATGGGGTGTTTTGCTTCGCGGCGGATTTTGGTATCTGCTGGGCCACGACCATCTCCGCAATGCCCGGAGAACCTTCCGAGTCGATCGAATTGACGGATCGATTGAGGTCGGGGAGAGCGGCTCATTCATGCGTCCGGTCGACTTCGACCCGCGTACGGCCTTCCCGTCGGATCCGAAACAGATTGGCCACGGGGTCGAAGACGCTGTTGAGGCCACCGTGCGAATTGCCAAGCCGAGGGCAACAATGGCCGAGCGAGAGTTGGGCAGCGAACGTGTGGTTGCTCGCAACGACGATGGCTCGATTGATGTGCTCGTGCCGGCAACCAATCTTGATGCCTTTCGGTCATGGGTCATCGGCCTCGTTGATCACGCTGTGGTCGTCGGTCCGCCCCAGGTTCGTCAGCATGTTGTCGACTGGCTACGTGGCGTCGCTGAATCCGATTCGGGCGCACGCCAATGAGCGCGGGCCGCGGTGGGCCGCGTAATGCCCAGGCGCGGTTGCGGCAGCTCTTAGTGATGCTTCCGTGGCTTATGGAAGCTGGTGAGGTTCCGCTGGCTGAAGTTGCTGAACGGTTTGGTCTCAGTGAGGCCGATGTTGCCAAGGATCTTGAGCTGGTCGCGATGTGCGGGCTCCCCCCGTACGTCGATGAGATGATCGATGTGTTCGTTGATGAAGGGATGGTCTTCGTCGGAGTTCCGCGGCTTTTTACCCGACCGCTGCGATTGACCGCTCCCGAGGGCTTTGCACTGCTGGTCGCGGCGCGTGCTGCGGTCGACCTGCCTGGTGCCGATGCCGACGGTCCCCTCGCACGTGGTCTCGCCAAGCTCGCTGACGCGTTGGGGCAAGCAGGAGTCAGCGACGGGGATCAGACAGCTGGTGTCGTGGTCGATCTCGAACAGCCTGCCTTCACCAACCACATCGTCGAAGCCGTCGCCGCCGGTGCAGGGCTCGAGATTGAGTACTTCTCGCCGTCGAGAGCCGAGACCAGCGCTCGCAACGTGGTGCCCCGGCACGTGTTTGCCGACGCAGGGAACTGGTACGTCCTCGCGGATGACGATCGCTCGGGTGATCGCCGAACATTTCGGATCGATCGGATCGAGTCGGTTCGTCGGAACGGAACGACACACGAGCGAGACGCTGACGCCGTGGCACCGGACGCGTTCTTTGCCGATGCCGACCTCCCGCGTGTAACGCTGCGCATCGCTCCTCGAGCTCAATGGATCATCGACCGCTACCCGATCGACTCTGTTGAGCCAGTGGCTGATATGGGTCACGGGGCTGCCGGAAGTGCGTGGGCTGTCGGCGACGTCGGTGGTTTGGTCGACGTGGTGCTTCCGGTGGGAAGCGGGAGGTGGCTCGACCGATTGCGCATTCGTTTGGGAAGTGACGCCGCGCTGTTGAACGCTGACTCAGAATCGGTTGACGGGGCGGTTGTGCTCGCACGACGGATGCTCGCGAACTACGTCGAGTAATTCATCGACCAAGGTCACGTCGTGGGGGTGGGTACTGGCTTCGGGCTATCGGGAGTTGTTTCGGTCCAAAAAGGGTGTGAGGTCCGATTCGGACTGCACGTCGTGGGCAATGAGGAGGTGCGGAAGCATCGCCGCGGTCGAGTGCGCGTCGGCCAGTGCATTGTGGGGGCGATCGAGGGCCACGTCGTAGCGCTCGCAGAGATCGCCGAGGCGATGGGAAAACTCCCGCCCGGGGTCAAGGCGCCGGGACATGCGCAGGGTGCACAATCGCCGTTCGAGGACGGCCATCTGTGCCGAACTCTGGCCGGCTCGTTGCGCAGCTTGGATCAGAAACTCGCCATCAAATCGAGCGTTGTGAGCCACGAACAGGGAGCCCTCAAGCTTGCTGTGGAGCGTCTCGAGCATGGCGGCAACCGTCGGAGCACCACGCAGCATGCTTCGGGTGATGCCGTGAATGTGGGTCGGTCCCACCCGCGAGAGCGGCCACTTCAGGCGCACGAAAGTTTCCCACTCATCGAGGACGACGCCCGCCGAGTCGACGGTGACGACACCGACTTGGAGCACTCGATGCCGAGTTGTATTGAGCCCCGAGGTTTCGAGGTCGACGACCGCAAAGCGGGGCAATGACATGTTCGTCACCCTATTGAGTGGGTACTTCAGAGCCGCTTGAGGCAATCTGGGCACTCAAGAACCTCAACCGAGGCGGCGGATGATTGTCGTGTTGAGACATCGTTGCGCTCAGGGCAGAGCGAAATGCGGCGTGGGCGATGAAATGTCGCTCAGATCGACCAACGACCGATCGAGACAGGCTCAGCTTGCAGCGCTGTGGTGGCGAGCTCGGATCCCAATTGGTGCCGACACGGTGAACCCTGCCAAATGGCGCTCTTCTTCGGATTCGCCTGCCCAAAATCCATACTCACGTTGGTCTCGAGCAAACTCTCGACAGGGATTGCTCACGGGGCACGTATCACACAGCCTGGAGGCCTTGGCCTCCCGACGGGCACGAGCCTGGGGGCGCTCGGCCTTGGGCGGGAAGAACAGACGAGTGTTTCCTGTGCAGGCTGCGTCGTCTCGCCACCGATCGTTGTCGATGGTGGCTGTGGCGCAAATCTCCGCAATGACGGTTGGGATGTTGCCGTCGTGCGGGAGTGCGCTCATCGGAAAATCAACTCCGTCTGCATCTATTTAACACTAAACGAATCAAGGCCATTTTGCAAGGTCTCGATTGGCGGTGATCAACCGGCCCACAGGGTTGCGGTTAACGGAAGTCGCAGCTGGCGCAACACGCATTTTCACCGTGCCTCAGTCGGCGAGTCGGCGTAGAGCGAGGGGTTGAGGTGGTTGTGAACGGAGCGTGGGTGCTACAAGAGCTCGGCCGCGAGGCTCGCCACATCGCTTCGCTCGCACGCCGTCAGGGTGATGTGTCCGAAACAGCGCTGATCGGCGAAGGCTGATGCCAGGACGCTCAGGGCGTTGTTCGTTTCGCCGAGGTACGGCGCATCGATTTGACTGGTGTCGCCGGTGAAGATGACTTTGGTGCCTTCGCCGACCCGAGTGAGGATCGTGCGCAGCGTGGTGGGTTCCAAGTTCTGCGCCTCGTCGATAACGACGAATTGGCGTTGCAGGGAACGCCCCCGCAGGAACGTGACCGATTCGAGCGACATCTGGCCTCGTTCGGTGAGTTCGTCGATCAACCGCCGTGCGTCCCGGTTGTTGCCCTGATCTGTGAGCGCCACGACGGCGTCATGGATTGCCAACATCCACGGATCGAGTTTCTCGTCGAGGCCGCCGGGAAGAAAACCCACATCAGCTCGCCCGACGGGAACCAGCGGCCGATAAACCGCAAGTCGTTCAAACCGTTTCTGTTCGACCACGAGATCGAGGCCGGCGGCGATTGCCATCAGCGTCTTGCCGGTGCCGGCTCGCCCGTCGAGTGCGATCACGGAAATCTCGGGGTCGAGGAGGAGTTCGAGAGCAAAGCGCTGCTCTTTGTTGCGAGGCCGCAAGCCCCAGGGTTCGGCAGGAGAATGTGGAAGGAGCACAAACTCGTCGCCAACCGTCCGCACCAATGCTGATTGGGAGCCGCTCCGCAGAATGGCAAATTCGTTCTCGCTTGGCTCGTGATCTGGTTCGACCACGGCATCGATGGCGATGGCTCCTGCGGCGTACAGGCAGTCGATGGCCTCGTGCGCTACTTCGAGCGTGGTCCAGCCCACGGCGGCAGTCGGCCGTTTTGAGCGGACAGGAGAGTGGGCTGCGGCACTCACGCCGAGGTGCGCCGCCTTGATTCGCAGTGCAGCGTCGTTGCTCACCATCGTCGTGGGGCCGAAGTCGGACTGACCGATTGCAGCACCGATGATTCGATTGTCCGGGATTGCGGGGTCGAGACCGTGTTCGATGAGGAGATGCTTGCGAATGTTGTTGATTTCGATTTGGAGCGTGGCATCGCCCGCACCCGTCGGAACAGGTTGGGCGAGAGAACCGCCGTGCAGCACACGGAGTTCCTCAAGTGTTCGGAGTGCAGTGCGAGCAGCGCGCCCAACGTCGTCCGATCGACTTTTGAGGCCATCGAGTTCCTCGACGACGGTGAGTGGGACAATCACGTCAGCATCGCGGAACTCGAGAATGCATGTGGGGTCCGC
>JBLFZD010000036.1:0-17655 GCA_047610085.1 Ilumatobacter sp.
CCTTGGCATTGCTGGCACGCTGCACGAGCACATCAACAATCGCTGGCAGATCGCGAGCCTTGCCGGAGCCAACGACCATCGAAACGAGCTGCGTCGTGGTCGTTGTTGCCTTGCCACCGAGGAGGTCCTCGATGATTGCTTGGCGCTTCTCGGCCGGGATCTGATCGTCGGAGAGCGTGTTGCGGAGCTCTTCGCTTCCCTCGTACGAACGAGCGAAACGGAACAACTCGTCTTCGACTTCGTCGAGCATGCCGTCGGCACGAGCGATCTCGAAGAGTGCCCGGGCGTAGCCCTGAATTTTTGCGTCGCTCATGAGGATGCTCCCACTCGGGCAATGAAGCCCTCGATCAGTTCCTGCTGCGTTGCATCGTCGAGCGACGTAACGACGCTCGATTCGATGGCCTGCGATGAGTAGCGGGCGATGTCGGCGCGCAAGTCGTCGGCGCCACGGCCAGCGGCTGCGGCGATGTCGGCTTCTGCCTTCGCTTCGAGCTCGGCGACTTCTTCATCGAGACGAACCCGACCGTCGGCGAGCAACGCTGTTGCCTGGGTGTCGGCTTCGGCGAAGAGGCGAGTGCGCTCTCCGTCGACGTCGCCCAGCGAGGTCCGAATTTCGGCTGCATCGGACTCTGCCTGCGTGCGAGCTGCAGCAGAGGAGTCGAGGTCCGCTTGAATTCGGGCGGTTCGGTTCCGCATGCCCTGCGCCATTGTTGGCCAAGCAAACTTGTACAACATCGCAAACACGATGAACGTTGCGAGGCCACCGATGATGACTTCTTTCAACGGGGCGAAGTACGGGCTCAGCGAAGTGGAACCAATGCCATCGTTCGGCACGAGGTCGGCTTGGAGAACGCCAGCAACGAGTGCGTTCAGCTGTGCTGCAATCATGATCCCGCTCCTGTGGTGACGCCCATCGAAGACTGAACTGCTGATTGCACTGTCGACGCATTGGCCGGCTTGCCGGTTGCGATCTCGGTAGCCCGACCAACAACGTCGGTCACCGCAGATTCAACGTCGCCCATCGCTGCTTGACGAGCGGACTCGACTTCAGCAGCAGCAGCAGCACGCTTCTCGCCGATGCGAGCGTTGGCAGCACCGATCTTGTCGGAGCGCTCGGCTTCAAGCGTCGCACGAGCGGCGTCGACCTTCTGCTGAGCTTCGGCGCGCACCGAAGTGAGGCGAGCCTCATATTCGGCGACATCAGCCCGAGCAGCAGCGGTGAGCGTCTCTGCGCTCTCCTTATCGCTCTGGATCATGTCATAGCGCTGTTGCATGCCTTCCCGAACCTTCGGGAAAAGCCAGTAGCGCATGCAGATGGCGAGGACAACGAAGGCTCCAAAGCCCCAGATGACCTCTTTCATTTCCGGCGCGATCGGGTTCAGCTCGGGACAAGCCTCTTCCTCGGTCGTACCGCTCGCTATAGCTTCTTCGAGTTCAATGAACTCAGCGTCAGTGAGATCGGTGCGATCGCATGACCCCGACTCAGCTTCCAGGAGATGGACCTGGAGCTGACCGGAAGATGCAGTTGTGACGACGGCTTTCAGCACGTCAACTCCATTCCTGGATTGCAATATGAATAGGACTCATGGTGATTCTCGGTTCCGGCAGCCACAAGTGGACCGTCGATCGAGCACGCCGGATCAGGCGAACTTGAGGAGAATGAAGACCACGAAGCCAATGAGGGCGAGGGCTTCGGTGAAGGCGATGCCGAGGAACATGGTCGTACGGACCATGCCCGCTGCTTCGGGCTGGCGGGCCATTGCCTCGACGGACTTGCCGACGAGGTAGCCGATGCCGATGCCCGGCCCGATGGCGGCGAGGCCGTAGGCGTAGCCAGCCGACGCTGCGGCTGCGGTGTTTTTTGCGTCTGCGGGGTCGACTGCGGCATCTGCTGCTGCGACGAGTGCGCTGAAAGCTTCCATTTGATTTTCTCCTGATTTGGTTTCTAGTAGTGGGAGATCTGTAGAGATCGTGGTGGGGTGAAGGTCAGTGCTCTTCGGCGTGACCGGCCGTCGAGTTACTGATGTACACCGCCGCCAGGATGGCGAAGATGTAGGCCTGCAAGAAGGCGACAAGAATTTCGAAGCCGGTCAAGAAGACGAGCATCATGAACGGGAGGATGCTGGCCGGAATCAAGAAGGCCTGCATTGTCTCGGCGCTCACTAGCGAGTGGGTGAGTAGTGCGAACGTGACGAGCAGGATGTGCCCAGCGAGCATGTTGGCCATGAGACGAACGGTGAGGCTGAACGGCGTCACGATGATCGTCGAGATGAACTCGATCGCACCAACAAGCGGCTTGAGTGCCACGGGCACTCCGGGTGGCCAGAGCAGGTGGCCGAAATACTTGACTCCTTGGTGCTTGAGCCCGGTGCCGATGTAGATGACCCACACGAGTAGTGAGAGCGTCAGCGGAATGGCAATGCGTGCGGTGGCTGGCATCTGGAAGAACGGCAAGATCCCGGGAATGTTGCACAAGAAGATGAAGATGAAGAGGCTGAGCAGGAACGGGGTCCACTTGAGGCCCTCCTTGCCGAGCGTCTGCATCACGATTCCCTCTTCGACGAACTCGATCGCCTGCTCAGCCAGGTTGCGTGAGCCGGTAGGCGCAAGCTTCGGGTCGGCTCGGCTCGCCAGCAAGAAAAGACCGATGCCGAGCAGGGACGCGAGACACGCGATCAGAGCGATCTTGTTAAAGCTGGGGAAGATGTCCTGCCAACGAAGTAATTCGTTAATTGGCGGGAAGACAAGGCTGTCAGCAAGCACGTTGATTCCGTTTCAATGAGTCAGTGGGTCGTTGGTGCGTGGGTTACGAACGCGGGTTGGGCTTTAGACCCGGATGGGCCAGGGAAATTGCGACATACTTCATTTCCCAGAAGAGCAGCCCAAGGTGCGTCACGATGATGGTCGATCCGAGTGCCGGAAGTGAAATCCAACCGGCATCCTTCACGAGAAATACGGCGACGAAGATCAGCCCGAGGCGGATCAAGTAGCCGAAAAGGGTTGCGCCCATCATCAACGCAACCGAAATACGAGCTGCTGCGGCGATGAGCCCAGCGGCGAGAGCGAAGTTGGCGAGCACGATCACGATGCCATAGGCGCTCGAGAAGGCACCGTCGCTGCCCCAGATGACGGCGCACATGCCGATCAATGCGGGAGCGACCATCAGGCCGCGCTTAATCATGTCGTTCGAGACAGCGACCTCGGGGGCCGGGCCCTCGAATCGCATGGTCAACGGATCATTGTGCTGGTGAGTCACGGTCACGCCGCCTCACCATTCTGAGCAACCGTCGTCTTCAGAGTCGACGACGTCGTGGAAGCACCAGCAAGCTTGGCGAGGCGCTCTGCGTCGTGCTCATCCATCCGTGCCTCGTACGAGTAGTAGAAGCGTGCGAACAGCCCGACCGAACCGATCACGGTGAGGATGATCATAAACAATGGCGTCGTCCCGAACAGCGAGTCAAGGCCGAAACCGAGTCCGAGGAAAATCGCCAACATGATCACAGCGTCCATTCCGTGGCCGAGTGAGTCCTTAGACGTGGCGCGGACGTCCTTGGTCGGTGTGGGGGAAAGCTTCATCTGGACAAAAGGTAGTTCGTGCGGGGTGTGCGACAGCATGCGTGTCGGACCGCTTGTGAACGGAAGCACAACCTAGTGCCCTCCCTCATCTCCGGCAACCCGGACGCGCAATCGTCACGGTTCACGAACGGACGAAGTCGGCGGAACCTCGGTGGCTGGAGAGAACAACGTCTGCTGATCGGGGTCGACCGGCGGGTCGGTTTGCTGCTCTGCTGCAGCCCCATCCAGGCGCTCGATGCCTTCGGGCGGTGTGCTGTTGCGGCGTCGCTGAGCGAGCACGCTCGGGTGAAACACGGTGTATAACACGATGCCGAGTGCGCCGACGCCGAACGGGAGATAACGGGGATTTTGGTCAGTGAGAATCGGGTAGAGCACGAAGCCTGACAGCAGCGCCGTCCACGTCCACAGGATCAACACGCTGCGGCGATGCCCGTGACCGAGGTTGATCAATCGGTGATGGAGGTGCCCCTTATCGGCGGTGGCAAGCGACGAGCGACTCGTTGCACGGCGAATGATTGCGAATGCAGTGTCGAGAATTGGTACACCCAGAATCAGGAGTGGGATCGCGATCGGCGCCAGCAGGAAATACGTGGTGCCGACGAACTCGGTTACTTCCTCATTGGGGCTTCCCGTACCGAACGAATCAGCGCGCCCGCCGACAACACTGGTCGACACCGCGAGCAGCAACCCGAGCAGCAGCGCTCCGCCGTCGCCCATCATGATTTTGGCCGGATTGAAGTTGTGCGGCAAAAACCCGACGCAGACCCCGACGGCAATGATGGCGAACAACGGCCCGATGTTGCTGCCGGCGATGAGCCCTCGCTCGGTCAACTCTTCGCTGTACAAGAAAAATGCGAACGCCGCGATCGCAACGACACCTGCAGCGAGTCCGTCCAGCCCGTCGATCAAGTTGATCGCCTGACTCATCCCGATCAGCCAGAGCACGGTGACCAACGGCTTCCACTCGTCCGAGAGGATCGTTTCGCCGAGGTACGGCAATCGGAACGAGTCCATCACCACGCCGAAGTAGACCAGTGCGGCGCCGGCCAGCACGGTCCCGAAGACCTTGGCTGGGGCGCTCATTGCTTTCATATCATCGATCAGCCCTGTGCCGAAGACGATCGCTGCGGCGACCAGCACACCGAGCGGCTCAGAGTTTGAAGCAAAGAGCGACTCAAAGTCGTTCATCATCCACGCCACAAAAAGGGCAACGACGAACCCACCGAACATCGCAAGTCCGCCGACGTCGGGCAATGGTTCGGTGTGGACCGTTCGCTCGTTCGGGGGGTACACCCAGCCGAAGCGAACAGCAAGACGGATCACGACCGGGGTGAGAATGAAGGTGGTGGCAGCGGCAACGATTCCGATGATCAAGAAAGAACCGACGTCTGGCACGAGATAGAACTGTAGGCCACCGAACGACTCGATGTCTGGCGTATCGCGTTCGAAGTCGGGTCAAATCCTCGCTCTCACCAGCGACGGTCGTCTATTCTCTCGGCCATGTCACACCCCGCAGATTGGTATCCCGACCCCGCTGGCGATCCGATGCTTGTTCGATATTGGAACGGCGCAAACTGGACTGAACACACCCACCCGATCAACCCCGCTTCCCAACCCGAAGCCCAAGCAGCAGCACCTACTCATGGCGAACCAGCGCCTGTGACGGCGCCGGAATCCTCCGCAACAGCTGAACAACCAGCCGTTCAGGTCGCGCCGGTTGCCGCTGGCGCAAGCATCGACTCCGTCGCAGGTATTCGATCCGAGCTTCTGTCGGGCCAGTACGCCGAAACCGATACAAACGCACGCGTCACACGCCAGAACACCAAGATGCTCAAAGTCCGACTCGGCGAACCGGTCCTCGCGCGCCAAGGCTCAATGGTCGCATTTCAGGGTCAGGTCAACTTCGAGCACGAAGGCTCGGGCGGAATGGGCAAGTTTTTGAAGAAGGCAACGACCGGCGAAGGCGTGCCACTCATGCGCTGCACCGGGCAGGGCGAAGTCTTTCTCGCGCACAACGCCGACCAGGTCCACATCCTGCACCTTGACGGCAGCGCGCTTTCCGTCAACGGCAAGAACATCCTGGCGTTCGAACCGACACTCGACTGGGACATCCAGCGGGTGCAAGGTGCCGGCATGCTCACGGGCGGTCTGTTCAACACCCGCCTCAGCGGACACGGGTGGGTTGCGATCACCACCAGAGGCCAGCCGGTGGTACTGCACACCAACCAGCCGACGTTCGGCGACCCAGACGCCGTGGTGGCGTGGAGCGCTGACTTGACAACCTCGCTGAACAAGACCGTGAAGGCCAAGGCACTGGTCGGCATGGGATCGGGCGAGGCCTTCCAGGTTGCATTCCAAGGTCACGGCATCGTGATCGTGCAGCCATCCGAAGGCGGCGTCGGCTCACACACCCACTGATCCCGGGCCTGACCCTGCTCCGACGGCCGACGACGAATACAGTTCTTTCATGAATTCAGTGCGGACGGTGTTTCGTCATACTCGTCGCGGACTGCATGTCGTTGCTGGCCTTGCCATTGTGTTGGCGGCGTGTTCATCGCTCGATGACGACGATGATTCCGGCGCCGGAAGTAGCACGACGGCAGCATCCACGACGACCACGGAGGCCACGAATCCGACCACCAAGCTTGACGATGGGCCCGAGGCCGAAGCAGCAGGAATTTCGTTTGGGTCCCAGGTGCTCCCAATTCTCGAGACGAACTGTGCGTCGTGTCATACCGCAGACGGTCCGGGTGCTGCCCACTTGTCGCTCGAAACGGCCGACGATGCGACGGGGTTTAATGCTGAATACATCGCAACGGTGATCGACGTGGGTTACATGCCACCATGGCCCGCCGCTGATGGCGACGTCGCCTTCCACGACGACCGGCGGCTCAGCGAGTCCGACCGAGCGACCATCACGTCGTGGGCGGCGCAGGGCGCGCTGATCGACATCGACGGGTCGGCCCCGATCGTCGCCCCCGCGGTTGTTTTAGGCGTGCTCGACCGCGATGCCGTCCTCGTTGCTGAGCCATACAAGGGTTCGGAATCCAACGACGTCGACGACTATCGGTGCCAGATTTACGACCCGGGCATCACCGAAGATGGGTACCTCAAGTCATTTGGAATTGAACCCGACCAAACCGAGGTCGTTCACCACGCACTGCTGTTCCACGTGGCCGCCGAAGCACGGGGTGACGCCGATGCGCAAGCTGCCGCCAATCCTGATATCGGCTGGGGATGCACAGCACTCGCCGGGTTCGGTGAGCCCGGCCAAAGCAACCTGATCATGAGTTGGGCACCGGGTCAGGCCCCCACCGAACTCCCTGAAGGCGTTGGCATCGAAACCAGCCCCGGCGACTTCTTCGTCGTCCAAATTCACTACCACTACGAGCCTGAGTGGGTTGATCTGCCCCCAGACGAGTCGCGCCTCGTCGTCGATTTCGCCGATACCGAGACGCTCGCGGCCGGCGGCGGCTCACTCGATCCCATCGACCTGACCCTGTATCTCGGCCCAGCGGAGATCCCCTGCTCCACCGAGGAAACCGGGCCACTGTGCGATCGGGATGCAGCAATCCAGGCGTTGCAGGACGAACAAGGATTCTTTGCTGCACGGGTGGGCGACGGCCTGCTCGCTCAGTGTGGTGCCAGGGTCGAGGACTTCGCCGACATGACCGACGGGATAGCATCGTCCTCCTGCGATCACCCAGCGCAGCCCGGTCAGATCATCTCGATCTGGGGCCACGAGCACGAACTCGGCAAGAGCTTCAAGATGACCCTCAACCCCGACACCCCCGAGGCAATGGTGTTGCTCGACATCCCTCGTTGGAGTTTCGATTGGCAGCTGAACTATGAGCCGATCGAGGCCATCGTGCTCAATCGGGGCGACACCATCCGAGTTGAATGCTCGTGGGATCGAGCAAAAATCCCCGATGACGCCGAATCGCGCTACATCGTCTGGTCCGAAGGCACCAACGACGAAATGTGTTACTCCCAAATCGTCACCCGTCCCGTCTGAGTAGGTCCGGTTCGCTTGGTCTCAAGAGTCGAAGCGTTCCCGTTCTCGATGCGCCATCGATCGGTGCGCGAAATGTGTCCAGGTAACACGACGAAGCGACCGTGACTGACCGGCCGAAACGGGCCGAGCTTCACCTGCTGGGACAATCACCCCGAAATCCGGTGGGGCATATCCGCTCCTGGCCGGCACTCCCCGCAGATCGGGAGTACCGAGATGTAGCGCTGGCTTGTTTCCGTCAATCGAATTATCGGTTCGACCGCTCCGCTTCAGGTCCGAGCCCTGAGTTACCGATGCCAACTCGGAGCCGGGTCTCATTCCGACTCAGACCCCTGGCCGGGTTCCAATTCAGAGTTGAGCTGGGTTGAACTTGGCGTCGGTTCTTGCTCCGGTCTCGGTCTCGGTCCAGCAGCGTCAGCACCGAACACCGAGATCGCCACGTCGGGTTCAGATCCAGCCGGCGAAGCCCGATCAGATCAGATCAATACGGGGGAAATCTGGCGCAGAGCGCAGCGACTTCGACTTTGATGGCGGCGAGAGCCTCGGCGTTGTCAACGTTGCGCAGTGCACGGACGATGAGATCAGCGATAAGTGGCATCTCGGCTTCGGTCATCCCTTGCGTGGTGACCGAGGGGGTACCGATGCGAACGCCACTGGTGACGAACGGGCTTCGCGGGTCATCGGGGATCGTGTTCTTATTGAGCGTAATCCCGGCTTCGTCGAGCGTGGCTTGAGCGACCTTGCCAGTGAGCTCGGCATCGAACGGAGTGAGGTCGACCACCATCATGTGGGTGTCGGTGCCGCCCGAGACAAGCCGGAATCCCTCGTTGGCAAGCGCCTCAGCGAGCGTCGAGGCGTTGGTGACGATCTGCGCGGCATAGTCCTTGAACGAAGGATCCATCGCCTCGCGGAATGCAATGGCCTTGCCAGCGATGGCGTGTTCGAGCGGGCCGCCCTGCCAACCGGGGAACACGGCCTTGTTGATGGCCTTGGCGTGCACTTCCTTGGAGAGGATGCACCCGCCGCGCGGACCACGGAGCGTCTTGTGGGTCGTGAACGTCACGACGTCGGCAAACGGCACCGGGTTGGGGTGCGACCCGCCGGCGACGAGGCCGGCAAGGTGTGCGATGTCGAACATCAGCAGGGCACCGACCTCGTCGGCAATCTTCTTGAACGGCTCGGGGTCAAGGCGACGCGGGTAGGAGGTCGTTCCCGCCACGATCATCTTCGGACGGTGCTCAAGTGCGAGTTCGCGCACATTGTCCATGTCGATGCGGTCTTCATCACCTGTTCCGTACGCCACGAAGTTGTACAGCATCCCCGAGGCGTTGACCGGCGACCCGTGAGTGAGGTGACCGCCGTGATCGAGGCTCAAACCCAGCACCGTGTCACCCGGCTCAAGAAGCGCTTGGTACACGCACATGTTCGCGTTCGCACCCGAGTGCGGCTGCACATTCGCGTGCTCGGCACCAAACAATTCCTTCACGCGGTCAATCGCCAGTTGCTCAATGGTGTCGATCACCTGGTTGCCGCCGTAGTACCGCTTACCCGGGTACCCCTCGGCGTACTTGTTGGTGAGCACCGAACCCGTCGCCGCCATGACTGCCGGCGAGGTGAAGTTCTCACTGGCGATCAGCTGCAGACCGGTGATCTGGCGCTCAGCCTCAGCGTCAAGCAACGCCGCAATCTGGGTGTCGGGGTCGGTTGTTGTGGGAAAAGGCATGAGGTTCCTTTGACGCGATATTCAGAGAGACAATGACTCAGAAGTCGGATTCGAGGGCAGTGATCTGATCGACACGGCGCTGATGGCGGCCGCCTTCAAAATCAGTTGTGGTGAATGTGGTGACGATCTCTTCGGCCAGGCCGATGCCGACCACCCGGCCGCCCATGGATAACACGTTGGCGTCGTTGTGCTCACGCGCCATGCGGGCCGTATACAGACAATTACACAACGCCGCGCGCACGCCGCGCACTTTGTTGGCTGCGAGCTGCTCACCTTGGCCGCTGCCACCGATCACGATGCCCAGGTCAGCATCACCCGCAACAACCGAACGGCCCACGCCTGCACAAATGTCGGGGTAATCGACCGACTCGGTTGAATGCGTGCCTTGATCGTCGACCACATGACCCTGCAACGTCAGAAACGTCACGAGGTGGGCCTTGAGCTCGAAGCCAGCGTGGTCGGATCCAATCGCGATGCGTGCCATGAAAGAGACAGTGTAGAAGGTCGAATCGTCGTCGTCTCCACACGATTCGTACTGTGGCGAGCGTGACACTCGATCCTCGTACCCCCGTAATCGTCGGTGTTGGCCAGTACAACCACCGTGCCAGCTCAATCGACGATGCTCTCGAACCCGCTGCGCTTATGGAACAAGCAGTTCGAAAGGCCTGCGACGACGCCGGTCTTGATGGACCGCCGCAAGCTGATGCGGTACGAGTGGTCAGCGTGGTCGGCTGGCGCTACCGCAACGCACCCCGCTTTCTCGCTGCTCGCCTCGGCATCGTTGGTGCTGCGCTCGGCGAGTCAACCGACGGTGGCAACAGCCCGCAGTCACTCGTGAATCAAACCTGCCTCGACATTGTGGCGGGCGACGTTGAGGTTGCGATTTTGTCGGGAGCCGAAGCTTTTCGCTCCTACATGCGGGCGCGCAAGGAAGGCATCACCCTCGACTGGCCAAAGGCCGCTAACGATGACCGGCCCACCCGCATCGGCGAAGCACTCACCATGAACCTGCAGGCCGAAAAGGATCTCGGCATCGTGGAGCCAGTGCAGATCTACCCAATGTTCGAAACGGCCTTGCGCGCCGCTGCAGGGCGAACGGTCGACGAGCATCAGGCCTACCTCGGCAAGCTCTGGTCCGATCTGAGCCATGTGGCGGCGGGGAACCCGAACGCGTGGAACCAGGAGCCGAAATCTGCCGAAGAAATCGTCACCGTCGGGCCCAAAAACCGCATGATCGGTTTTCCCTATCCAAAAATGATGAACTCGAACAGCGACGTTGATCAAGGCGCTGCGCTCATCATGTGTTCGGTTGAAGCGGCCCGACGGCTTGGTATCGACGAAGACCGATGGGTTTTTCCTCAGGCCGGCACCGACTGCCACGAGCACAACTACGTGTCAAACCGTGACACCTTCGCTCGAACACCCGCAATCGAACTCGGTGGGCAACGAGCGCTGTCACTTGCGGGGAAACACATTGACGAAATCGAACTGCTCGATCTGTACTCATGCTTTCCCGCCGCCGTTCAGCTCGGCGCTCAATCCCTCGGGGTGAACCTGATGGAACGCCAGTGGTCGCGTACCGGAGGCCTCCCATTCGCTGGAGGGCCGTGGAACAACTATCCAATGCACGCGATTGCAACGATCGTCGGCGAGCTGCGCGAGCAGCGCGACGCGTCGGCTCTCGTCTGGGCCAATGGCGGCTATGCAACCAAGCACTCATTCGGCATCTATGCAACCGCTCCCCCGGCGAACGGCTATGCCTACGAGCATCCGCAAGACGAGATCGATGCGCTCCCCAAACGCGAGCTCGCCGACCTCGCTGATGCCGCTGGCCCTGCGGAGATCGAGGCCTACTCGGTCATGTTCTCCCGCGAAGGGGAACCCAACCGAGCGATCGCGTCGTGCTTGCTGGCCGATGGTCGACGGGCCTGGGGCACATCGAGCGATCCCACGATTGCCTCCGCGATGTGCGATGGCGAGTGGGTCGGCCTGAGCGTGACGCTGGGTGACGCTGGCGACCTCCGCGTCTGATTCGCCTCAGGCGCCACCAGCAGACATGACCTCATTGCCCGCCAACGTCGCTCGGTCTGGGCAGTTCTCGAAGATGTAGTCCAACGACGGCGAGATATCGAAGGCTGTCGTGTCGAGTGTTGGGTCCTCGACCACCGACGGCAGCTCATCGGACATCTGAGCGGCAGCCGTTTCGAGTAAGGCCTCGCCGAGTGCAACGATCTGAGCGTCATCGGCGCCGGCGGTGACCAGGAATCCTCTGGCTCGTTCCGCGCGCCGTAGGAACGGTCGGGGGACATCGATGGTGAGTGCCGAGCGATTCGATTCGATCTGGCCCGGCAGGTGCTTGGCCATGCCCACTACCGCCTCGGAAAGAACATTCGTGGCCGCGACTTCCAGCGTCGCAGCTGCGACTCGCGGTTGGAGCCCCCACGCCAACGACAACGTCTGTACCGACCCGGCTTACGTGCTCCACCAACGAAAAAACGCGTCCTCACTGTCGATACCTGGAACGCCTTCCTCGGCAACTGGGGGAATCGATTCCACGACAGCATCAACATCGACGGGCTCATCGTCAACCGAGTGGCCCTCGGTGAAAAGATTACCCGCAGGCGGGGCAGGGGCCTCGCCGGGTACTGCCGACTCGGCCACTCCAACTTCAGGTTCGCTGCTTGAGCAAGATCCCAGCAGCAAGGTTCCAACGATCAGTGGCGCTCCGCACCTCCGACGCCACGCAATCCGATCGGTTTCCATGGTGACCAGTGTGCATGACGGCCTGGCATGCTCAGCGTCATGGCCGTACCCAACATCACCACAGAAGCCCCACGTCCGCGGGTCATCCTCGATTGCGACCCCGGACACGACGATGCTGTTGCGATCATCACAGCGGCACATTTCGCCGATGTGCGCGGCATCACCACCGTTGCCGGCAACGCTCCTCTCGTCCGGACGACCCACAACGCGCTCGTGATGCGCGACCTCGTTGGTCTTGACGCACCTGTGCACAGCGGCTGCGCCCGGCCCCTCGTTGCCCCACCGCGCGATGCAGGCTTTATCCACGGCGAATCCGGACTTGACGGCGCCGATCTCCCGGCCCCGGTCACTGCGCTCGACGGAACCGACGCTGTCGAGTTCATCATCGAGACATGTCGCGGCGAAGAAGGACTGTGGCTGATTCCGACCGGACCCCTCACCAATATCGGTCTCGCTTTTCGCCAAGCACCCGATCTCCCCCACCGACTCGCCGGTGTCTCAATCATGGGCGGCGGCAGTTTCGGGAACCGATCGGCTGCTGCGGAATACAACATCTGGTGTGACCCCGAGGCCGCTGCAATCGTGTTCGACGCCTTCGACCCTGCATCCGGATCCACCGCCGCGGGCCTGCTCGTGATGGCCGGACTCGACGTGACCCACCAGTTCCAGGTCACACCGGAGCGAATTGAACAAACTCGCCAGGTCCCCGGTCACCTCGCCGAAGTTTTGACCGGCTTGTTCGAATTCTTTTCGAACACCTACATCGGCCGCCACGACGACGGCGCGCTGCGCGGCGCGGCGCTGCATGATCCGCTCGCTGTGCTCGCGGTGACCCACCCGGATCTCTTCGAACGAAACCGGCGCCATGTCGCGATCGAGACTCGCGGCGAACACACCGCAGGAATGACGGTGATCGACGAACGCCACCTACTCGAACGGGCCACACCGAACTGCGACGTACTTGTCGGCGTCGATGCCGACGCAGCCTTCGCGCTCATCGTCGACGCGATCACCGCGGCCCGACCACGGATCTAAGGTTGTGCTGTGAGCGATTCGTTTCCCCGCCAATACGCCCGGACCCAGCGGTTCACCCTCGGCGAGCCGCGAAACATCACGGTGTCACCAGATGGCGAACGGGTGATCTTCCTACGGAGTAGAGCCGGCGATGACCCCGTCAACGCACTCTGGGTGCTCGACGTGGCAACGGGTGACGAGCGTTTAGTTGCCGATCCTCGAATCCTCCTCGGCGTCGACGACCCGGCGGACGGCGAGCTCACCGACGAAGAACGAGCCCGACGCGAACGGACGCGAGATGGCTCCACGGGGATGACGTCGTACGCGACCGACGCACAGTGCCAGGTCGCGGGATTTGCACTGAACGGCCAGCTGTTCGCAGCCGGGTTAATGAGCGGGTATGCGCGCCGCGTCGACGTGAAAGGTCCGGTACATGACCCTCGCCCAGACCCCACCGCGTCTCGTCTGGCGTATGTGAGTGGATCGATGCTCCGCATTGCCGAACTGAATGGAACCTCTCGGGTCCTCGCCGGCGACGACCCGATGGATGGCGAACACGTCTCGTGGGGCAGCACCGACTTCATCGCCGCAGAGGAAATGCACCGCTTCCGTGGTTATTGGTGGAATCCAACCGGTGACGCAATCGCCGTGTGCCGGGTGGACAACGCTCCCGTCGCTGAGTGGACGATTGCGGACCCGGCCAACCCGGGCCAACCAGCACGCACCATTCGGTACCCCGCCGCCGGCACCGAAAATTCGATCGTCACCCTGCACATCATGGGACTCGACGGGTCGAGCCGCATCGTCGGCTGGGACCACGAAGCCTTCCCGTATCTGGCGCATGTCGAGTGGAGTGTCGAGGGGCTCCTCATGTCGGTGCAGTCACGAGACCAGCGTTCCTCGTTGACGCTGAAGGTCAACCTCTCGAATGGAGAGGCGCACACCCTCTCCTGCGACGTCGACGAAGCCTGGGTCGAGAACGTACCGGGCACGCCACGGCTGCTTCCGGGGGGCGCACTGCTCAGTGCATCTGATCGCGACGGGATGCGTCGGCTCTACGTCGATGAAGTTGCCGTGACGCCTGTTGACCTCCAGGTTCGATCGGTTGTTGCTGTGTCCGATCCTGACGATTCCGGTGACCCCGACATCGTGTTCCTCGCCAACAACCCCAATGAACCGACCGAGCTACATGTGTGGTGGACACGAGCCACGACCGACCCGGACGCGGCAAGCTTTGCTGATCATCAGGTCACCAAAGAGCGTGGGTTGCACTCGTTTGTTACCGGTGGCTCGACGTCGGTGATTCGCTCGACGTCACTCGAGCACCCAGGCGCAGTGCACACCGTCAGGTCTGACAGTGACGATGTTGGCGTCATCGCGTCGCACGCGGAGACTCCATCGATCACTCCCAATGTCACGCTGGTTCGCACGGGAGAACGGGACCTCGCTACCGCGGTCCTCTTTCCTTCCGGCCGAGACCCCTCCGATGAGTCGAAGCTTCCCGTGCTGATGGATCCGTACGGCGGCCCGCACGCACAGCGCGTTGTTGCGAGCCGCAATGCATACCTCTCATCGCAGTGGTTCGCTGATCAAGGATTCGCCGTCGTCGTTGCAGACGGTCGTGGTACACCCGGCCGCGGGGCCGAGTGGGAACGAGCGGTCAAGAACGACCTGATGAATCCAACGCTCGACGATCAGGTCGACGCACTCCACGATGCCGCCGACCAGTTCCCCGCACTCGATCTCAATCGCGTCGCAATCCGAGGCTGGAGCTTTGGTGGGTACCTCGCAGCGCTCGCCGTGCTGAAACGGCCAGACGTCTTCCATGCCGCGATCGCTGGCGCCCCGGTGACCGACTGGCGGCTCTACGACACGCACTACACCGAGCGGTATCTCGGCGAGCCGAACATCGTCGACAGCACCGAAGATGCCGTCGTGTATGAGGCGAACTCGCTCATCCCGCTCGCCCCCCACCTCACTCGCCCGTTACTCCTCATCCACGGCCTTGCCGACGACAACGTCGTTGCCGCTCACACCCTGCAGTTGTCGTCAGCACTTTTGGCCGCAGGCCGCCCTCACGAGGTCCTGCCGCTGGCCGGCGTGACCCATATGACGCCCCAAGAAATCGTTGCGGAGAACATTCTTCTGCACCAGCTCGACTTCCTGTCACGTTCTTTGGCTCTCGATCTGTCACGATCAGATAAATGAACGATCGACTGCAAGAGCTGTACCGAGGTGTTGCAGTCCATGCGACCGCCAACGCCGAGCACCGCGCCGCCCTCGAGCTCCTTGCGCTCGTGATGCTGGCCGATGACACAATCGACGATCTAGAGGTCGACGCAGTCCGCGAGATCAGCACCGAGTGGCGCGGAGAGGACTTCCCGTTCGAGGACTACCTGCGGCCGGCGATCGAATCGGCTCGACGAGCAATCGAGACCGATCGCGTCACAGAATTTCTCGACGAGATCGATGCGACCATCAGTAGCCGGGTGCTGCGCTCGGCGCTGTTCTCCGCTGCCCGCGATGTCGCAGGCGCTGATAGCGAGGTATCACCCGAAGAGGGAACGATCCTCGCCGAAGTCGCCGTTCGATTCGACTGATCCGTCAGCGTTGCTGGAAGTGCAGGCGCAACGCGTCATGCATCTGCCCTTCATGCATCTCGCGGTTCGCCACGATATGAGATCCGTCGAATCCAGCCGCCCGATAGGCCGCAATCGCACGAGCGTTGTCGGCGTGCGGAACAATCACGACGTCGCGAGCCTTGCGTTGGTCGAGAAGGAACTCGGCTGCGGCCCGGCAGACGACTCGTCCAATACCTGTCCCGAACAGATCGGGTTGGCCCAGGAACAGATCCATTGACCAGACCCCCGGACCATCGGTGATTTCAAACGAGGCCGCCACAACGGGGTCCAGCAACTCGTAGAGCTGGAGATAGCCCACAGGTTCCCCGTTCAGCTCGATGATCGCCGGCGTGGTCCCTTCACGTTCGAGGTCGCCGGACGGGCCGTATCGCGCGAGGATGCGAGACAGGTCGAACGTCTGGTCACGCCCGTCGTAGAACTGGAGCACATCGGGCGTGGTGAGCCACGCCCGCAGGTGGGCGTAGTCCCCAATCTGGTTGCGGAGATGTCGCACAACAATCGAACCCGATGCGTGTGCTGCGGCGAAGAGGAACCATGGCCGTCGCCCCAATGAGCATCGGTCGAGCCCGGCGAGGTCGGCGCGGGTCTCGATGTCGACGAAACCGGACTCGGTCAGCAGCGAACGGACCGAGTCACCTTGATCAAAGCCATGCTCAAGCACCAGCCAACCACCAGGCCGGATCCACACCGGACTTTCCACGATGATCGTTCGCAGATCGTCAAGCCCGTCCGGGCCGCCAAACAGCGCCGAGGTTGGCTCCCAGTCCGACACAATGTGCTCGATGTCGACCGAGGCATCGGCAACATAGGGCGGATTCGACACGACGAGGTCGAACATCACCGCGGTCGGCAGCGGCGCGAACCAGGAACCTTCGGCGACTCGGACGTTGCTTGCCGCCGTGCCGATCCCCGCGAGATTCGAACGGGCAACGTCGAGTGCGTCGGGCGAGGTGTCGGTAATCCAGACCGTCGTGCCATCGCGTGGGAGTTCATCAGCCATCGCGAGACCGATTGCGCCGGAACCAGTACCGAGGTCAGCAACATGACGGATCGGACCAGCGGCTGCCGCAAGCCCGATGGCGATCTCGGCAACACCTTCGGTTTCTGGCCGCGGGATCAGCACACGTGCATCAACGGCGAGGTCAAGGTGCCGAAACCCCCAACTGCCCAATACGTATTGGATCGGCTCACCGCCCCGGGCTCTCGACACCATTGCATCGAGGTGACTCACCGCTCTTTCGGTGGCGGGCTGATTGAGCATCGCTGTGAACTCAGCGGGCGTCGATGACGTCGCTGTTTCGCAGATCCAACGAGCGTGGGTCCTCTCGGCGAGGAGTTCGGATGTCTCGTCCAGCAGCTCCCGCCAGGTGACGGTCCCACGTTCGTGGCGTGACGGGTCAGCCCCCGGCATCATCGCTTCCTTCAGCCAGCAGGCGGGCCCGGTGGTCGGAAGCGAGGGCATCGATCACCGCTCCAAGATCACCAGCGAGGACAGCGGCGAGACGGTAGATCGTGAAGCCGATGCGATGGTCGGTGAGGCGATTCTCTTTGTAGTTGTAGGTGCGGATCTTCTCGCTGCGCCCACCGCCACCAACCTGCGATTTGCGTTCGGCCGAGAGTTCGTCCGCACGCTCCCGCTGAGCACGCTCGAACAAGCGAGCGCGCAGCACGATCATCGCTCGGTTCTTGTTCTGTAGCTGCGAGCGCTCATCTTGCATGGTGACCACGACGCCGGTTGGGACGTGCGTGATGCGCACCGCTGAATCGGTGGTATTCACGTGCTGGCCACCTGCGCCGCTCGACCGGTAAACGTCGATCTCAAGGTCGCGTTCGTCGATCTCAACATCAACGTCATCGACTTCGGGGAGCACGGTCACCGTCGCTGACGAGGTGTGCACGCGACCTTGGCTCTCGGTCACCGGGAC
>JBLFZD010000037.1:0-17551 GCA_047610085.1 Ilumatobacter sp.
AACTTTTTCGAGAACGTGTAGAGGATCACGGTCCGCTCGGCCATGCCGGGCAGCGCGGCAATGGAAGATGACTCGCCGGCGTAGCGCATCTCGAAGTACGCCTCATCGGACAGCACCCAGAGATTGTGTTCAATGGCGAGGTCGGCAATCGCTTGCATCTCCTCGCGAGAGCTTTCGCAGCCAAGCGGATTCTGCAGATTGTTGTAGACCAGCGCCGTGGCCTGCGGGGCGAGCTCGCGCAGCTGGTCGAGATCGATGGCGAAACCGGTTGGTGTTTCGATGTAGCGGTAGGGGAGTGGTGTCCCGCCGTAGTACTCGACCTGGCTCTCGTAGATCGGGTAACCGGGATTCGGGAAGAGCACGCCGTCGCCAGGGTTCACCAAGGTCTGCACGAACTTCGTGATGACAGGCTTGCCCCCCGTCTGTACAACGATATTCTCGGCCTGCAACTCGATGCCACGGTCGGTGCCGATGTTCTCCGCTAGTGCGGCGCGTAGCGCGGGCACCCCAGCAGCGGGGCAGTAGCCCGTTTTGCCGTCGGCGATCGCCCGATTCATCGCCTCGACGATGTTGCCAGGGGTCGCAAGATTGATGTCTCCCAGATGAAACGGGTAGACCCGGTTGCCCTGCGCCGCCCATTCAGCAGCGGCGAGCGACACGGCAAAGGCCGTCTCGGTTCCCAGTCGGTCCAAACGTGATGCCAGTGCCATTGCTGATCTCCCTTCCTTGTGGTCGTCCGAAGATAGCACACTGTTCCGTATGGCAGAACCGTTCCGCATTGTGGAAAGAGGTGGTTGTGTCGAGGGTGGGGGATACTGATGGGATGGAGAAGCGACGCCCGTTACAGCACGTAACGATTCATGGCCATTCGGTGGGCTATCGCCGAGCTGGGTCATCGAATGATCAGACTATTCTGCTGATTCACGGGCTTGCTGGCAGCTCGAAGACCTGGGATGGCGTAATCGACCAGTTGGCCGTGGACTATGACGTCATCGCGCCAGACCTGCTCGGCCACGGCGAGTCGGCGAAGCCACGAGGTGACTATTCGCTTGGTGCGTTCGCGAGCGGACTACGTGACTTCCTGACGGTGCTCGATGTCAAGAGCGCCACCGTCGTCGGTCACTCCTTTGGCGGTGGCGTGGCGATGCAGTTCGCCTATCAACACCCACACCTCATCGACCGGCTCGTGCTGGTTGGTTCGGGTGGGCTTGGCCGTGAGGTATCGCCACTCCTGCGCATGCTCGCGTTGCCGGGGGCGGAGTACCTGATGCCACTCGGCATTCCCAAGCCGGTCGTTGATCGAGCCAATGATGTCGGCCGTTTCCTTGGCCGGCGCAACATTCGATCCGAACGCCTCGGCGAGATGTGGCGCGCGTATGCCTCGCTCGCCGGCGCCGAGAACCGTCGAGCGTTCGTGAAGACCATGCGGGGGGTCATCGAGCCAGGGGGCCAGACGATCGACGCCACCGACCGGCTGTACCTGGCAGCTCGCGTTCCGATGATGATCGTGTGGGGAGACCGCGATGGCATCATCCCCGTGGCTCATGCCTACTCAGCCCACGAAGCGATCGAGAACAGTCGCCTCGAGATACTCGAAGGCATCGGGCACTTTCCCCATGTCGAAGCACCCGAAGTGTTCGCTGAGGCATTGCTCGATTTTGTTGCCACCACCGACCCTGGCCCCGATGACCGGTCGCTGCGCCAAATCCTGCTCGCCAACGCAAACGAGACCTGATGAAGCGCCCACCACTCCTCCCCGGTTGAGTTGGCCCAACTCGGTTGAAACAAACCACGTTTGGGTCAACGGCGGGTGATGATGATCGATTCCTGGCCCTGCGCTTCGGCGTGAAACAGCACGTCGGCATCGGATCGGTCGAAGGCGGTTGAGAGTTCGCCTGATGGTGCATGGAATGGGCCCGGATCGGCGGCGCCGGTCTCCGACAGCACCGTGATCACCGCGATGCCTCCGGGCCGAAGCCGGTTGACGAACTCCTCGAACAGGTGAGTCGCACGGAATCGTTGACACACGATGACATCAAAACCACCGAGCGCTTCGGCGAGCCCGATGTCGAGGTCGGACACGACGGCCTCGACCCGGTCGCTGACGTCGTAACGGTCGCAGGCGTCAGCGGTCATCGCTATCGCCGCAGGTGAGACGTCGAGAGCGGTCACATCGAGCCCGCGTAACGCGAGCCAGAGCGACTGTCCGCCCGACCCACAGGCGACGTCGAGCGCCCGGCCGATCGTTGGAATCCGGTCAGCGAATTCTGCCGCGACCACGGCGTCGGGAGGCGCGGGCTCCGCGAGCGGTTGGCCGTCGTAACGGGCATCCCAACGTTCGGCATCAGATGTGGTCATCAAAACGACCGATGCAATGGGAGCGTGCAGCAGCGAAAGCTACCCCCGGTCTTGGGTGGCTCAGAATAGGGAAGTTCGATCACGTTGATGCCTCGCTTACGCATTTCGGCATTGATGCGCGTCGACGCAAGGCGTGACACCACGGTGTCGGGCGAGAGCGACAAGACGTTGGTGCCGAGCATCTGCTGCTCATCGCGGGTGACCGGAATGAGGTCGTATGTCTCGCGCAGCGCTGCGGGAACATCGCGAATGCCGTCTTGATAAATGAGCGCCTGCCCATCGCCAACGGGCAGGAAGGAACAGTCGAGGTGCAAGACATCTTCGCCGTCGTCGAGACCGTTCAGGTTGACGGGCACGATCTCATAGTCCGGCACGAGCTGCATCAACCAGGCTGCCCCTGCAAGTGTGGTGCGCTGACCGATACCGACGAACACCTTGCCGCGATCAACGATGATGTCACCCCCTTCAAGCACCAGGTCTTCGGGGCCGAAGAGCACTTTGACGTGTTCGGGGAATCGTTCGAACAGATGGGCGTAGCCCCGCCACTCGTGGCGCCGGCTCTTGGCCGCCATCGTGGTGACGACGAACGTGTCGCCGATGACCACGCCGATATCGCGCGTCATCATCTGATCGGGGATGTATGGCAGCGCGTGAGGCTGGAGAACCTCGACGCCGTGGTCTCGGAGTGCTGCGATAAAGCCGTTGAGCTGTTCGGTCACGGCTTGCGGCGTCGGTGCATCGGGTCCGTCGTACCACTGGCGCTGTGTCTCGTTGATGATCTCGGGGTCGACCTGCATGAAGTTGTCGGGGTAGCCGACGATCACCGATCTCAGGGGTGCAGTTTCAGAATCGACGAAGACGTCCATTCAGACGAGCGTATGTCGTCGTTTGGCAGCCCGAACGTGGGATCATCATGCACCGTGACGAACATCGATGAATCCTCCAACACCCAGACCTCGACCGGATGGATGTCGTCCCAAGACCTTGAGGTCGTCAGGGCGAATGTCCCGATTGTGTACGTTGACGCCGTTCCCGTCCGAGTCGACTCACTCGGCAACGTCACCGAAGTCGGAATGTTGCTTCGCGTGGCTGCTGACGGAACGATCAGCCGCATGGTCGTGACCGGCCGTGTGATGTTCAACGAACGGGTGCGCGAAGCGCTGATGCGCCACTGCGAGAAGGATCTCGGTCCGATGGCGCTGCCGCGGGTGCCGGCGAACCCGACCCCGTTCACGGTGGTTGAGTACTTCCCCGACCCGGATCGCTCCGGCTTCTACGACCCTCGGCACCACGCCGTCTCGTTGGCCTACGTCGTTCCCGTGGACGGCAACTGTGAGCCGACTCAGGAAGCTCTCGACCTCACGTGGTTCACGCCGCAAGAGGCCGTGAGTGACGAGGTTCGCCACCAGATGACGAGCGGCCACGACCGCCTGATCCGGCTTGCCCTGGCACACGTCGGCAAGTTGCCATAGGTCACTTCTTCCTTCCAAGGATTGTCCACCTGGGCAAGTTGCCATGACGTAGTCTTAGCTCCACGATGCCGGAGGGAGACACCATCCACCGTGCTGCGAGTGCGCTTCGAACGGCACTGAGCGGCAAGGCGATGATCCGTTTCGATGCCCTTCGACTCATTGGTCCCGTGCCGCAGGCCGGACGCACCATTGAGAAGGTCGAGTCGCACGGCAAACACCTCGAAATCGAGTGGGACAACGGCATGGTGTTGCACACGCACATGCGTATGTCCGGATCATGGCACGTCTACCGACAGGGCGAGCGGTGGCGCCGCCCGTATCAGCAAATGCGGGCGTCGATCGAGAACAATGACTGGGTTGCAGTGTGTTTTAACGCTCCACTCGTCGAGACGTTCCGTCGGCCCGACAAGCGCCGTCATCCTGGTATGGGTCGCCTCGGTCCGGACCTTTGCAAGACCGATGCCGACCTCAGCCTGGTCGTCAACCTCCTGCTCTCGTACCCTGACGCTGACGCACCCATCGGTGAAGTGATGCTTGACCAGCGTGTGATGTGCGGGGTGGGCAACGTGTTCCGCTGCGAGGTCTTGTGGGCGACGGCAATCAGCCCGTACGCCCGTGCGGGTGACATCACCGAAGGCGATGCTGTACGCCTCGTTAATACTGCGGCCTCACAACTCCGCGCCAATTTGGCACACCCGAAACGTGTCACGACGAATGACGTGCGGGGCGGCCTTGCCGTCTATGGGCGAAATGGTCAGCGGTGCGTCCGATGCCCAGGTTCGATCGACACGGCCCGCATGGGCATGCACAACCGGGTTCTGTACTGGTGCCCTAGCTGCCAAACGCACTTGGACCCTCGTGTTCAGCAGCCCCAAGCCGATGACACACCGGTGATGGATCCGCACCCGGCCGCCCAACGATTCCTGGCAGACTTGCCGTGGAATCGCCGCGGCGCAGCTTCGTAACCGGCCGTCGAGCGCTCTAGCCGCGACCGAGAATCTTGTCGACGTCGATCTCGATGACGGCTCGATCTTCGCGATCCTTCGGATCTCGGTAGCGCGTTGCGTACCCGTCGATTCCGGGCTGAACCCCAGCCGGGTCGGTGACGAGACGAACCCGGCCTTCGAGCGTGAGCCATCGGCCGCCATCAACTTGGGACACCGCAGCGCGCTGCCCGACTGCCTCCATCCGGCCGGCGTTGACCGCCTTCTGTGAGCTTGCCCACGTGATCACGCGGGCAACCTTGGCGTCGGTGTCGTAGCTGAAACCGACTGCCACGACGTGTGGAGATCCATCGGTCCGCAACGTTGTGAGTGTGGCGAGGTGTCGCTCCGTGAGGAACGTGAGCACATCGTCATCGAGGAGGTCTACGTCAAGCGCCATGCCCAGTTTCTAGCTGCCATCTGCCACCTTGTCATGCTGGGGGGCGCGGAGGGTGCCTGACCCCCTCCGCGCTTTGACCCCCTCCGCGCTTTGACCCCCTCCGCGCTTGGCTCACTCAGTCGAGATGGCTTCGAGGACGTTCATGTTGCTGGCTTTGTATGAGGGATACAGCGAGGCGACCAAGCCAGCGAGAACTGCACCGATCAGGATGCCGACGATGATGCCCGGGCTGAACGCCAGGTCGCTGATGACGTTGTCGGGAACAGCCTGGCTCAGCACCACGCCCAGGAATGTCCCGAGCACGACGCCAATGAGGGCTCCAAACACTGACACGATCACCGCTTCCCATCGCACCGCGCGGCGCGTTTGGCGCCGGCTCATACCGACGGCTCGGAGCAACCCGATCTCTCGGGTCCTTTCGAACACCCCAAGTGCCAAGGTGATTGAGATACCGATCACCGCGATTACGATCGCGAAGAACAACAAAATCGCAATGATGAACAGCAGTTGGTTGATCTGGTCCTCCTGTTCCTGCAGGAACTCCGCGTTCGACTGGACGGTCGCCTGGGGGAACCCGTCGACTTCGTCGTTGCCCTCGAACAGTTCTCTGACTGCGGCGTCGCCTATCTCTGGATCAACGCCATCGGCCAGCGCTGCGAGGGCGAACTGATCGGTCGGTATATCGGTACTGACCTCATTGAAGAGTTCGAGACCAACGAACCAGTTCACTCCAAATGAGTTGTCGGAGAAGATGAAGTCGACGCTCAGGTCACGCGTCTCACCACTTTGGAACTGCACTTCGACGGTGTCGCCGAAGGCGATGCCAGCTTTCTCAGCGGCTTCGTCATGAATGGCCAGCGAGCTGACGGTGAGGTCCACGAAGTCACCTTGAACGTTGTCGAAGTTCACGAGTTTTGACGCGCCGAGCGGGTCAACAGCAACAAGCCCTTTGGGGCTCCCCTCGACGCTTGCGTCGAGGCTTCGGAACGGCGTGGCCCCGTCGATCTCAGGGAGCGCAGTGAGCGACTCTACGATGAGCGGTGGAAAGCCGTTGGTAGGTCCTCCACCGCCCGCCGGGGTGACGATGTAGTCAGCGGTGACGGCACGCTCAAGCGTTGCGGATAGTGTTTCGCGAAGCGATGACGCGAACACGGCGGCGGCGCTCACGAGCGCCACACCGATCATCAGCGCAGCGGCGCTCGAGGATGTGCGTCGTGGGGCACGTGCCACGTTGTCCCGTGCGAGCTTTCCAGGCGTCTTGAACACCTTGGCGATCGGCCAGCCGATGATCCGAGTAACCGGCGTAGCGACGGTTGCTGAAACGCTTGCGACACCGAGGAACAACAGCAGGCAACCTCCGCCTCCGAGTGCGATCAAGCCGACGGTGCCGCCCGGCGAGAGGAAGAGGCCAACAAGGAGCGCGACCAGTCCGACAATGGTTGTCACCGTGCCGACAACCAACCGGCGGGACCGGATCGCGGCAAACCCGAGCTCGGGTCGCATCGCGGCCACGGGCGGGATCTTCGCCGCACGCCGCGATGGCACGATTACCGACAGCATGGTGACACCGATGCCCACGATTGCGCAGACCAGAATAGTCCTTGGCTGCATGACGATGCCCGGGGACGGGAAGCCCGCTCCGATGGCGTTGAATGCCGCCACGATGAGCTGGGCAACGCCGATTCCAGCGATTGTCCCGATGATCGTTCCGGCGATGCCGATGCCGAGGGCCTCGACCGAAATCATCCGGCGGACTTGTTTGCCTGATGCGCCGATTGCCCGAAGAAGGGCGAGTTCGCGCAGGCGCTGTCCGATGGTGATCTGGAACACGTTGTTGATGATGAACGCCGCCACGAAGGCAGTGATGAACGCAAAGATCAAGAGACCGGTCTGGAAGAATCCGATGAACTCGCCGACCTGCTCCTTGAACTCTTCCACGAGGGCCTCTCGGTCGACGATGTCGAAGTCGGCGCCGAGCGAAGCAGCAAGGTCGGCTTCCACCTGATCAATGTCAGCGCCGTCGGCGATGCCGATGTTGATCTGGTCGACCAGGCCGTTGGCCCCGAAGTGATCGAGTGCCGTCTCGAGGTCGAGCGCGACGATAGCGCTCCCCAGGAAGCTGTCGCTGTCTGGTGTGCCGACGGTGCCGACCAGTTCGCCGGTGTAGATCCCGGTATCGGTCGAGTAACTGACTGCATCGCCCAGGTCGAAGCCTTCTCGATCTGCTGTTGCTTTGTCGAGTACGAGTTCGTCGGGTCCAACCGAAGCCCGCCCGCTCTTGATCTCGATGCCGGCCAGCGTGTCGGGTTGGTATTGCGTGCCGAACATTGGGCCCGTGACCACAATTGGGTCGCCATCATCGTTCAAGATCTGTGCTCGCGCGGTGAGGTCGGGCTCGATGACGACGATGCCGTCGATGTTGCGGATCTGATCAGCGACATCGATCGAAATGGGCGGCGCGTCCTGATCGCTGCCGAAGCTGTCATCCTCGAAGGCGCTGGCGCCACGGACCTGGAGGTCGACGTCTTGAACGAGGTCTTCGATCAACCCGTCGAACGAGCGCGTGAGGCTGTCGGCGAGCACGAACGAGCCGGATACGAATGACACGCCGGCAACAACCGCGAAGACGATCGCCACCGTGCGGCCCAGCCGGGACCGGATGCTCTTGCGAGCTATCAGTGATGTAGAGCCAGCCATCTCAGTTGCCGATCCGCTTCATTGTTTCAAAAATCTGGTCGGTCGTCGGCTCGATCAGTTCGCCGTCGATCTTGCCGTCGGCCACGAAGATCACGCGGTCGGCGTACGAGGCGGCGCTCGGGTCGTGGGTGACCATCACGATGGTCTGGCCAAATTCGCGCACAGCGCGGCGCATGAAGTCGAGGATCTCGGCACCGGTGGTCGAGTCAAGGTTTCCGGTTGGCTCATCGGCGAAAATGATCTGAGGTCGTGATGCGAGTGCCCGTGCCACGGCGACTCGCTGTTGCTGACCGCCAGACAATTCGCTTGGGCGGTGATGGATGCGGTTTTTGAGGCCGACGGTTGTGACCACGGTGTCGATCCACTCAGCGTCACCCGTCTCGCCGCCGAGCATCATCGGCAGCATGATGTTCTCTTCAGCTGTGAGCGTTGGGATCAGGTTGTAGGCCTGGAACACGAAGCCGACCTTGGTGCGACGGAGCTCGGTGAGCTGTTTGTCATTGAGCGATGCGAGGTAGGTGTCGCCGATGTAGGTGGCGCCTGATGACAGCGTGTCGAGGCCGGCGAGGCAGTGGAGCAACGTCGACTTACCTGAGCCGGATGGGCCCATGATCGCGGTAAATTTCCCGGCTTCGAACGACACGGTCACGTCATCGAGTGCCCGGACTTCGGCGTCGCCGATGCCGTAGATTTTTGATGCGTCAATTGCTCCCGCTGCTGAGGTGCCACTGCTGTTGGGCTTGGCTTGGGGAGTTGGGGGCGCGAGGTCGGTGGTCATCGTGCCAGCCTGCCAAGTCCGATGGCTGGAGTCGTCCCCCTATCGGTGGACCTGTGTCACCCCGTGGGGTGATCTCCTCACGCCGGTCTGGCCTCATCGCCGGGAACAACGAGGCCAGACTCATATGCGGCGACCACGGCCTGCACTCGGTCTCGTGCACCGAGCTTGGCGAGAATTCGGCCAACGTGAGTTTTGATCGTGGCCTCACCAAGAAACAGCTTCGTGGCGACTTCTCCGTTGCTGAGCCCCTTTGCCATCAGGCGAATCACGTCGAGCTCGCGGTCGGTGAGCTCCAGGATCCCGGGGAAGGCGGCGGGATCGCCGACTGGATGACGGGCGATCTCGTCGATGAGTACTTGGGTGACGGAAGGGGCCAAGAGCGCGTTGCCCGAAGCGATGATGTGGATGGCGTCGACGAGTTGTTCAGGCGGGGCATCCTTGAGAAGGAACCCACTCGCCCCGGCCCGCAGTGCTGCGTGAACGTGGTCATTGAGGTCGAAGGTGGTGAGCATCATTACCCGTGGTCCGTCGTGGCGTGCGCAGATCCGCTTGCAAGCCTCGATGCCGTCCATCTCAGGCATTCGGACGTCCATCAGAATCATGTCAGGTCGGGCTCTGTCGACCATTTCGACTGCTTCGCGGCCGTTGCGGGCCTCGCCAACCACGGTGATGTTGGGTTCGGCTTCGAGAATCATTCGAAATCCGACACGGACCATCTCCTGGTCGTCGACCAGCATCACGCGGATCACGTCGACGCCTTCGCTGGCAGGCTCGCAGTGACTCGCCAGCCGCCGCCTGAACGCCACCCTGCATCGAGTCGACCACCGACGGTGGCAACGCGTTCGTGCATGCCGACAATCCCGTATCCGGCACCTAGATCGTCTGCCGCCGCACCGCGACCGTCGTCGGCCACCAAGATTTCGATCGACGTGTCGAGCCGATCGACGCTGATTTCAACATGGGTCACCGGGCCAGCGTGGCGGCGGATGTTCGTGATTGCTTCTTGCACGATTCGGTACCCGGTGAGGTTGGTGCTTTGCGACACGTCGCCGAAGTGGGCGTTGATCGTCAGTTCAATGGGTAGATCCGACGCTGCCGCTACGAGGCCAGGGATCGCGGACAGCGTTGGCTGTGGCGCCCGGTTGTCTTCACCCTGACCGGCAGCGTCTCCGGCCGTGCGGCGCAATACGCCAAGCACTCCGCGGAGTTCGTGCATCGTCTGGCGTCCTGTGGCTTCGATGTTGGCGAGCGCGATTTCGACGTTCGCTGGAGATGACGCCAGGCTCCGACGAGCAGCCGCTGCCTGAATCACCATCACACTCACCGAGTGGGCCACCACATCGTGGAGTTCTCGCGCGATCCGAGTCCGCTCTTCGGTGACTCGTTGATGGGCGATCAGTTCTCGTTCGCGTTCTGCACGCTCGAGTTGTTCTTGGAGCGCGTCAGCCGTCTCACGCCGCCGTTGAAGATTGTCGCCGAGGACAAAGCCTGTCACGAGCACCACGATCGACGAAGTGAAGTCTTCGATGCCGAGTTGGGAGACAGCAAGTCCAGACAGGAACAGCAGTGTGATCGAGGCGACGATGACAACCAGCGCGTTCCGGCGGCCCGGTCCGGTCGCGTGCGCGCCGAGAGAGTAGAGAGCGATGACGACCCCGATGAATCCCGTGCCCTCGATGTCGACGAAGGACGAAACAACTTGAGCGGTGACAATGACCAGTGTCGACCCAACGGGGTTCGTGCGGCGCCAGGCGAGGGGAAACACGGATGCGACCACAAAGACGGTGGTCCACCACGTCGGATCTCGCACGTAGTCCTCGGTGTAGGCACCGAGCCAGTGGAACGTCACCGACACTCCGGTCACGACCAGCGCGAGCAACATGTCTGCGGTGTTTGGGTGCGTGCGAATCCAACGGATCCGATGCACCAAACCGGTACCGGTCCTGCCCACCACGGATTCCATAGCTCTGATAATACAGAACGGTGATGCTTCGTTCATCCGCCGAGAGGGTGATCTGCCGTACGCTCAGCGGTTGATGGCGTGTGTGTCGTGTTCTCAGCCCCTTTCGGAGCGCGCGCGATTTTGCTCGTTCTGCGGGCATGAAGTGCACTCGAGTACCGCAGAGGAGCGGCGCGTCGTCTCGGTCGTGTTTGCCGACATCGTCGGGTACACCGCACTGTCTGAACACCTTGACCCGGAGCGCGTCAAGCGCTTGATCGATGGCGCCTTTGTGCTGCTGATCGATGAGATCGAACGGTTCGGTGGGCGTGTCGACAAAGTCCTCGGCGACGGAATCTTGGCGCTTTTTGGAGCGCCGGTGGCCCACGAAGATGACCCTGATCGAGCGGTACGAGCGTCGATCGAGATGCACCGCACGCTGACTCACTTCGTCGAGGCTCAATCTGATCTCGCCCCATTGATCCAACTGAGGATCGGCGTGAATACCGGTGAAGTGGTCGTCGGGACAGTGTCCGGCACCGACGTCTACACCGCAATGGGTGACGTGGTGAACGTCGCATCTCGCTTGCAGTCGATGGCGCCCGCTGGAGGTATTTACGTCGGCTCGAGCACTGAAGCCCGGCTGTCTCCGGCGATCGAGCGTGTACTCGTTGCGGAGAACGAGCTGCGCGGCAGGGAACAAACCGAAGAGATTTGGCGGGTGACGGGCCGGCTCAGCCGGCACCTGCCCAAAGCCTCGCGTCACGACGTGTCGTTCGTGGGCCGTGGCACACAGCGCGAATTGTTTGGTTCGGTGATGAGTGTTGTCGCCGGTGGAAATGGTGCTGTTGTCTCCGTTTCGGGCGAAGCGGGAAGCGGGAAGAGCCGCCTCGTGAACGAAGCTCTTGCTCGGTTCCCAAGCCGCAACGTGGTGATCTTTTCTGGCGTGTGCGCGCCGTATGGCGAAACCAATGTGTGGGCACCCATTGCCAATGCGTTGTTTCGAATCATGGGCGCGGAACGCGGAGCGAACACGGCTCGGCTGAGAGAGATCGTTGAAGAACGCGGTAGCCAGCTCTACGGCTTCGATGCACCAGACCCGCGCCTTCATCGGTTCGTTGAGGGGGCGATGCACCTGCTGGGCCACCCGTCCGAACTCGACCGTGTTGCGCCGGCTCAGGCCCGAGAGATTCTCATGCAGGTCGTGGTCGAGGGTGTGCATCGCCGGTCGCAGAGCGTGCCGGTGGTGGTGTGGATCGATGACCTGCAGTGGGCTGACCCACTGCTGCTCGAGTTACTCGGCAGGCTCTCGCGATCGCTGGTGGATCGTCCGGTGCTGCTGGTTACGGCGCAGCGCGACGACGCGTATGTCAATTGGCCGGCCGGACACGATCACCCGCTTACAATTCGGATGCCGCTCGAGCCGCTGAACCGGCACGAATCGGATCGGTTGCTGCAGTCGGTATTGGGCGACGAAGTGAGCGGCTCGCTCACTGACCAACTTTTTGAGCGCAGTGGCGGCAATCCGCTGTTCCTCACGCAGCTCGCAGAGGTCGCCCGTGATCATCCCGGTGATGAAATGCTCCCCGGGTCCCTACGGGCACTCATCGCGGCTCGACTCGATGCCCTCGGTCCTGCACGTCGTCAGGTGATCGCCAACGCGTCGGTGCTTGGTACTACGGGTCCGGTCGGGGCGCTTGAGCGTTTTGCTGCGGAGATGGATCAGGCGTACGACGTCGCCGACTTTGAGGCGCTCGTGGAGGACGGGCTCCTTGACGTCGACGATCAATGGTGGCGATTTCGTTCGGACGTCGTGCGGGAGGTTGCTTACCAGACGCTGACCAAGTCGTCGCGTGCGCAGCGCCACGCCGGCACCGCAGCGGTCATGCTCGACTTCGGCCTTGCTCCAATCGATCAGGTCGCGCACCACGCAGCGTCCGCAGCGGAGCTCGTTGGTGAGATTGGTCCGGTCGAGGCGGTCCCCGATGACATCGAGCATCAAGCCCTCGTCCTGCTGAGGTCTGCTGCGGAGCGGTCCCTTGAGGTTGGGGCATTCAGCCAAGCCATTCGCCAAGCATCGCGGGGTCTTGACCTCGTCTCGCAAGCCGCCGACGAATCTGTCGGACGTGACTTCAAATTGATTCGAGCCAAAGCGGCGATCGAGCGACGTGAGACAGCGACGGCGATCGCCGACGCCCAAGACGCGCTTGCTTTCGCGATCGCCGAGGGGGATGTTCGCCAGGAAGCGATCGGGCGGCGTCTGGTCGGCGTGATCGCGCAGCAACGTGGAGACCTCGAACTTGCTCGTCGCGAGCTCTCCCACAGCGTCGACTTACTCCGCAACATTGGCGACGATCTTGAGCTCGCCACCTCGCTCAGTGACCGTGGATTTGTCGAAGTGTTCGGTGGCTCCCTCGAGGATGCTGATCGAATACTGGCCGAAGCCGAAGAGCTTGCCACCAATCTCAACGACAGTCGACGTCTTGCGTGGATTCGCCAACATCAGGCGTGGGTTGCGTTCCTGTCGGGCGATACCGAGCTCGCCGAGGAGCGACTCACGGTGTCATCGGGTCTCTTCGATGAACTCGGCGACCGCTCGGGTGCGGGTTGGGCCACGGGCCTTCTCGCATACGTTCGCTTCTTCGAGCGACGTTTTGTCGAGGCCGAGGAAATCGCATGGACCGTGCGCAGCGAGGCGGTCGAAATGGGTGAGTTATGGGCTCCGGCGATGATGGATTCACTGCTGGCATCGATTCGTCTGTGGACGGGCCGATTCTCTGAAGCTGAAGAGCTCTCGCGCCGGGCGCTGGCCGGTTTCCGCGAACTCAATGACCGCTTCGGCGTGGTCCAAGCGCTTGCTCCGCGTATGCGTGCACTTGTTGCGCTTGGCCGGAACCAGGAAGCCGAACGAAGCCTTGAAGAGGCGCTGTCTATGGCCGATGCGTTCGGCGATCTTGCGATTCCGTCGATGGCCGCGGCGGGAACAGCGGCGCACCTCGGCTTGGGAGCGCGGGCGGTTGCCCTCGGCGAGGTCGCATTGTCGCAAACAAAGGCCATGGGCGGCGACGGTTCAGAAGTTCGGATCACGCTTGCACTGGGGCAGTGCCAAATCGGTGACCCCGACCTTGCCCTTGCGACGTTGCTCGACGTGAGTGAACCGAGGCCCTACTCGCGTGCGGTCAACGCCATTGCTTCGGCAATGGCAGGGATTTTCGACGACGCTGTCGAGGAAGCCGACCTGGTCGTTCACGACGAAACGTCGACGTATCTTGATCGGGTGCTGGCCGATATCGCGGCCGGGGGAGCGTTGAAAGTCATCGACCCGCCGTTCGCCGAGGCCCGTTTTGTGCGGGCTCAAGCGACCGCCACCAACGCTGGCGACGCGGCCGCCATCGCACTCGCTTCAGCGGCAAGCCGAGCGTTGGTCGATGAGAACGATGTCGCAAGCATCGAGCACCTCGGGTTGGGGTGGCAGCGGATCATTGACGGCATATTGGCCGCCACTGCGTCGGCAACGAGGGAGATGAGATCATGACCGAACAACACCAGACCGGCCTGATCGTTGGCCGCTTCGACCCGCCGCATCTGGGTCATTCACACATGATCGAATGGGCTGTTGCCCGGACGGATCAGCTTGTGGTGTATGTGAATTCGTCGTTTGAGCGAGACACGGTGCCGGGGGAGCTGCGAGCCAGCTGGCTCGCTGAGCTGCACCCTTCGGTTGAGATTCGGGTCGTACGCCATTCGCTTGGAACCGACTGGGACGACGATGAGCTGTGGGCGAAATGGATCGCCCTGTTCCGAAGTCATTGGCCATTTGAGACCGGTCCGCATGCTGTGTTTTCGTCGGACTCCTACGTATCGGGAATCGCTGAGCGGCTTGACGCCGCAGCAGTGTCGGTCGATCCTGAGCGAACAACGGTGCCAATCAGCGCGTCCCAGATACGCGACGAACCCGCGGCCCACCTCGACAAGGTGGCACCGCCGGTCCGGCAATGGATTGAATCCAACTGGCTCAGCTGAGCAATCCAGGTGCTGGCAATCGTCAGCGGTTCGGCTGCTTCGTCCTGCGCAGGTAAGGCTTCACTGGCTCCCAGCCGGCGGGGAACAACGTCTTGGCCTCCTCGTCAGACACGGCCGGGCTGATGATGACGTCGTCACCGTCGACCCAGTTGGCCGGTGTGGCGACCTTGTGGTCGGCGGTGAGCTGGAGGCTGTCGATGACGCGCAGAACTTCAGTAAAGTTGCGGCCGGTTGATGCGGGATAGGTGAGCGTGAGCTTCACCTTTTTGTCCGGGCCAATGACGAACACCGAGCGGACGGTGAGCGTGTCGTTGGCGTTTTCGTGGATCATGTCGTACTTGTCGGCAACGACGCGATCCGGGTCGCCGATCATTGGGAAGTTCACGGCGGTGCCAACGACTTCTTCGATGTCCTTTTCCCATTCGATGTGACTCTCGACAGGGTCGACCGACAGGCCGATGACCTTCACGTTGCGTTTGTCGAACTCGGGCTTGAGCGCGGCAACGGTGCCGAGTTCGGTGGTGCATACCGGCGTGAAATCCTTGGGGTGGCTAAAGAGTACGCCCCACGAGCTGCCGAGCCATTCGTGGAAGTTGATCTCACCTTGAGTAGTGGGAGCGGTGAAGTCGGGGGCGGTGTCTCCGAGGCGGACGGCCATGGTGATCTCCTGTGATCGTGAGGGTTGATAGCGGTCTGAGATCGCGAGGGTAACGACGAATTCGTTAATCCCGACAAAACAGGTCGGCTTTGTCGGGAAGTGGCCGCGATCCGCTTTGACACACTGGACTCGTTCCGCCCGTCGAACCACGACTCGGTCCTGGTGATCGGCCGGGTCAGGGCTTCGTGTGGTTGGATGGAGAGATGAGTATCCCTGTCGAACTTGACGATCTGCGTGCGAAGTCGGGCGAGTACACGTGGGCGTATTTGCTCACCGTGCGTTCCGATTCGACACCGCATCTGGTGAGCTTGTCCCCGCAGTGGGATGGCGACGCGGTGTTGCTGTCGGTGAGCGCCGGAACGGCCCGCAACGCGACCAAAGGTGCGGCGATCACGCTGTGCTTCCCTCCGCTCGAACACGATGGATACAGCCTGATTGTCGACGGTCGTGCCACAGAGGTCGACAGCACCGATCGTGACGACGTTCCCGTCGGCAAGCACATGATCCGTTTCGCGCCGTCCGGTGCGGTGCTCCATCGATCGGCGTCGCCGGGGTTCGCCAACTCGGCAACCGGCTGCGCGAACGACTGCCTGCCGGTCGACTCCGCGACGTGACCGGCATACGCTCGCAAGCGTGATCGGCGGACTGCTCACTCAGGTCGATTCGGCGACCGGGCTCGACGCGACACTTGAGCGTTCCGTCGACCTTGTCGGTGTGTTTTTTTTCGCAGTGTCCGGCGGACTCCTTGCAGTGCGGAAGGGTTTCGAACTCGTAGGTGTGGTCGCCCTGTCGTTGGTGACGGCGCTGGGCGGGGGGGTGATCCGGGACGTCGTTCTCGGGGCAACGCCTCCCACAGCGTTTGATGACGTTCTGTATCTCGTCGTGCCGCTCGTGGCCGCGGCGATCGTGTTCGTAGCGCACGGGCCGATCGGCAGCCAGTTCAGGACCCCCGTCCAACTGTTCGACGCGGCGGGCCTCGGGCTTTTTGCGGTGACGGGAGCGGTGAAGGCCTCGGCGTTGGATGCCAGCGCGGTGGGCGCCGTGCTGATCGGTGTGATCACCGCGGTGGGCGGAGGAATCCTGCGTGACGTACTCGCCAACGAGTCGCCGCACCTTTTCCACCGTGATAGCAGGCTGTATGCGATCCCGGCGGCGTTGGGCGCGACCGTGATCGTGGTGGCCTGGCGCAACGACTTCTACTCGGGTGGCGTGGCCATTGGTGTCGCCCTTGGCGTGTTCGCCCTTCGACTCGCTGCAATTAGGTTCGCTTGGCGTGCACCCAAGCCGCTTGGCTCCTAACCGAACGGCGTGCACCTCGCGCTCGCGATTGGTTGCAGTCGGTCAAGAGCGGGTCCACGGTCGATCGGAATCGAACAGGTGCATGTCGAATTCTTTGGAGAGCGCCTCAAACACCCGGAGACCGCGGACGCTATTGCCGTGTTCGTCGAGGCGCGGTGAAAACACCGCCAGCCCTCCGGCCCCGGGAATCATCCCGATGATCCCACCGCCGACGCCGCTCTTTGCGGGGATTCCGACCGTGTACGCCCACTCGCCGGCGTAGTCGTACATTCCGCAGGTGAGGGACACGGTCAACATGTCGCGGGCGACCGCGGCCGGCACGACTTGTTCACCCGTGATTGGATGGAGGCCGTAGTTCGCGATGGTCGCGCCGATCGTTGCCAGGTCCTGTGTGGATACGAGCACGGAACACTGGGCGAAGTAGACATCAAGCGTCTCTTCAACTCGATCTTCCACGATGCCCTGGCTGAGGAGGAGGTATGCAATCGCTCGGTTTCGATTCCCGGTGGCTCGCTCCGACTTCCACACGGCCTCGTCGATCTTTGGGCGACGGCCGAGGTAGCTCTCGAACATCGCAGCAACCGAGTCGACTCGTTCCTCGCGCGAGGATCCAACCGCCATATCGGTGATCGCGATGGCGCCGCTGTTTACCATTGGATTCGGTGCTCGGTGCTTCCCTTCGTCTAACTGAATCGCATTGAACGGATCACCCGTCGGCGCAACCCCGACTCGCTTCAGTACGGCATCGCGCCCATGGGTTTCAAGCGCCAAGCCATACATCAGCAGCTTGGAGATCGACTGGATGGTGAACAAATGGTCGTGGTCGCCGGTGAGTTGCTGCTGACCGTCGATCGTGACAGCAGCGATGCCGAAAAGGTCGAGGTCGACGTTTGTGAGCTCGGGGATGTATGCCGCCGGAGCCCCATCGTTGAGCGTCCCGAGCT